>JAYWBS010000123.1:0-5130 GCA_043781295.1 Polaromonas sp. | reverse complement strand
TGCCTTTGATTGATGCCTGCTCCGCCCACCTGGAGTGCCGGACCGAAGCCACTTACCCTGGCGGCGACCATCTGCTGTTTCTGGGCCGGGTCGAGCGCATTGTGGGCAGCGCACGCAAGCCACTGGCCTTTGGCGCGGGCAAATACATGGTCGTGCATCCGTATGACAACGGTGCTGACAGCGGCATGGGTTCGGGCAACGTCGCTACGCTCAACGCCGTGCACTTGGCGCGGCCCATTCTGGAAGACCTGAACCGCGAAACCGACAAGACTGTCGGTCTGGGCGTCTGGGGCAATCTGGGGCCGACGCTGATCTGGTGGATTGAAGCGCGCAAGGCCTTGCACGTGGGCTTGCGCTGCGGCATGGTGCTACCCCTGCTGGGTTCATCGACTGGCAAGGTGTTCGCGGCGTTTTCAGAGTCGCAATTGACCGCAAGGTACCTGGATTCGGAAATTGCAGCCATGCAGCATATCCCTGATTCACCATTCAAATCGCGGGAGGCGGTGGATCAACATTTGGCCCTGGTGCGCGAGCACCGCCTGGCCTCCATTTACGATGCCATCATTCAGGACGTCAATGAACTGGGCGTGAACGCCGTGAGCGCGCCGGTGTTCGACGCGGCTGGCGCCATCGTGCTGGCGTTGACGATGATGGGAGAAGCCAGCTTTAACGAGCGTGACCCGGCTGTCACCAAATTGCGGGATGCCGCCAAGCGATTGTCAACACGATTGGGATACAGATTATGAGTGCCATTTTGCACAAACCAAATGCCTGGAACCGTTGGGGTGCGGACGACGAACGCGGCGCACTGAATTTCATCGGGCCAGAAGAGGTCAAACGCGCAAGCGGCCTGGTACGCACAGGCGAAGTCTTGCGCCTGGCCCAACTGCTCTCAAGCAAAACACCGGTGCCCGCGCACCGCTGCGGTTTGCAACACTTCATGGGCCGCGACGGAGGTGACTATGCGGTTGCAGGCAGCAAGCGCCCCGGTGGTTTTCAATTTGCCGAAGACACCGTCGTGATGCCGTTGCACATTGGCACCCACGTTGACGCGCTGTGTCACGCCTGGTACGACGACAAGCTCTACAACGGCTATTTGGGCGACTCGATCCGCAGCACCACCGGCGCAGCACGCCTGGGTGTTGAGAAGATGCCGCCGATTTTTACGCGTGGCGTCTTGCTGGATTTGGTGCGGCTCAAAGGCCGTGTGCTTGAACCCGGTGAATCCATAGGCGCCGCTGATTTGGAAGCAGCGGCCGCTGCGGCGGGCGTTCAGCCAGGGCGTGGCGATGCAGTGCTGTTGCGCACGGGCTGGCTTGAATCTCAAAAAGGCGTAAAAACCCCGTCTTTCGACATCGAGCCTGGCATCGACATCGAGGCGGCAATGTGGCTGGTGGCGCGTGATGTGGCCATCGTCGGAGCGGACAATTTCGCTGTCGAAGTACTGCCATTTCCTGAAGGCAAGGTTTTCCCAGTGCACCAATGCCTGATCCGTGATTTTGGCGTTCCGCTGCTTGAGGGCTTGATGCTCGACCCGCTTGTGGCCAGTGGTCGCCATGAATTCTTGTTTGTAGCCAGTGCCTTACCTATCGTCGGCGCTACCGGCAGTCCGTTGGCACCGGTGGCAGTGCTATGAAAAAACTACCCCTTGAAGGGATTCGCGTTCTTGAAATCGCCTCAATGATTTTTGGCCCGGTGGCAGGCCAATACCTGGGCGATATGGGTGCCGACGTGATCAAGCTGGAACCGCCGGAAGGCGATCTGACGCGTTCTATCGGCCCGCGCCGCTCGCCCAAAATGGCAGCGTTCTTCCTGACCAGCAATCGCAGCAAGCGCAGCATTGTGGTCGATCTCAAACGCCCGGAAGGCCGTGCCATTCTGCTAAAACTGGTCGCCAAGACCGACGTGCTGCTGCACTCCATGCGCACCCCGGCAGCCAACCGGCTGGGCCTGGACTACAAGACGCTGTCTGCCACCAACCCTGGCCTGGTGTACTGCCACCTCACAGGCTATGGCGATGACGGCCTGTATGCGGGGCGGCCGGCCTATGACGACATCATTCAGGCGGCATCGGGCCTAGCCATGCTGCAAACCGTAGTGGCAGGCCAGCCGCGTTTCATCCCCACCATCGTGGCCGACAAGATCAGCGGCGTGCATGCGGCCTACGCCATCGTGCTGGCGCTGATGCACTGCATGCGCACGGGCGAAGGCCAGCAGGTTGACGTGGCCATGTTTGAGACCATGGCCGCGTTCAACATGCTGGAGCACCAGTGGGGCCATGTGTTTGAGCCGCCCGTGGGTGACATGGGTTATTTACCGGTAGCCACAGCAGCGCGCCGACCTTATAAAACCAAAGACGGTTTTCTGGCGCTGCTGCCGTATTCGGACGCGCATTGGAACAGTTTCTTTGAGCTGGCGGGCGAGCCGCACATCATGAAAGACGAGCGCTTTGCCACCTTTGCCGCGCGGCAAAAGCATTTTCGCGATGTGTGGGACGAGATCGAACGCCAAGTCGCGCGCAAAACCAACGCCGAGTGGCTGGCCTTGCTCAGCACCCAGGACATTCCGTTCTCGGTGGTGAACACGCTTGAGGACCTGACGACCGACCCACATCTGGCCAGCGTCAAGTTTTGGGAAATGATGGAACACCCGACCGAGGGCACGCTGCGCATGCCGCGCAATGCCATCAGCATGAGTGCAACCCCACCCGAAATCACACGTCTGCCGCCCAACTTGGGCGAGCACAGCGCCGAGATTTTGCGTGAATTTGATTACGCCGACGATACGATCGCACAACTTCTCGCGCCAAGCGGTGTGTGCGCAGCGCAACTCTGAGAACTGGACTATGGGCACTTCTAAAAATTCAAATTTGCGGGATGAAGTGCTAGGCGCCCGGAGCGCAGCAACCAGAATGCACTTCGGGTGCATGAGGATTGCGAGCACCGCGCAACAACGCAATTCGCCTGAAAAATGAATTTGTAGGTGTGCCCATATGATTCCACGTACCCTCTTCAGTCCCGACCACGACGCCTTTCGCGACACGGTGCGGCGCTTCATCACCGAACATGTCACGCCGCACCATGCCGATTGGGAAAAGGCAGGCCAGGTGCCGCGCGCGCTGTGGCACAAGGCGGCTGAGTTGGGCCTGCTGTGCTGCAACGTACCAGACCAATACGGCGGCATGGGCGGCGACTTTTTGCACAGCACGATTCTGATCGAGGAAATGGCAAGGGCTGGCGCTACCGGGCCGACGTTTTACCTGCATTCCGACATCGTGGCACCCTATCTGGTTGACTTTGGCACCGAAGAACAGAAGCAGAAATGGTTGCCCAAGATGGCCACTGGCGAGGTGGTGGTCGCCTTGGGCATGAGCGAGCCATCCGGCGGCAGCGATGTGCAGGCCATGCGCACCCAGGCCATCCGGGATGGTGACCACTACGTCATCAACGGCCAGAAGGTTTTCATCACCAACGGCCACAGCGCCGACCTGCTGCTGTTGGCCTGCAAGACCGACCCCAAAGCGCGCGGCAAAGGCGTCAGCCTGATTCTGGTCGAGACGGACCGGCCCGGCTTCACGCGCGGGCGCAAGTTGGAAAAAATTGGCTGTAAGGCACAGGACACGTCCGAGCTGTTCTTCTCAGACCTGCGGGTGCCAGTGGGCAACCTGCTCGGCCATGAGGGCGCAGGCTTTGCCATGCTAATGACGCAGCTGTCGCAAGAGCGGCTGGTGCAGGCGATTCGCGGCGTGTCAAGCTCCGAGGCGGCGCTGCAATGGACGATTGACTACGTAGCAGAGCGAAAAATGTTCGGCCAGACGCTGGGTGATTTTCAGAACACACGCTTCAAGCTGGCCGAGCTGCACGCCGAGGTGCTGGCGCAGCGCGTATTTGTAGACCGCTGCATTGAACTACATCTGCAAGGAAAATTCGACGCCACGGACGCTGCTGCCGCCAAGCTGGTCACCACCGAATTGCAAGGCCGCGTGATGGACCAGTGCCTGCAATTCTTTGGCGGCTGGGGCTATATGTGGGAATACCCAATTGCGCGTGCTTTTGCCGACGCACGCATGTGCCGCCTTGGTGGCGGCACGGCAGAAGTGATGCGGCAGATTATTGGCAATGCATTGTTGCCCAAACACAAGAAAGAGACAACCCCATGATTTCCAGACGATTGCTAGTCCAAACTGCTGCTGCATCCACCGCTGTGGTGGCCTTCCCCGCCGCGTTCGCGCAAACCACCCACTGGCCCGACGCCCCTGTGAAGATCATTGTGCCTTTCACAGCAGGCGGCGCGTCTGACGTTCTCACGCGTGCGTTGGCAGAAAAGCTGCAAGCCCGGCTTGGGCAGAACTTTGTGGTGGACAACCGAACCGGCGCGGGCGGTAACATCGGCATGCAGGCCGTGCGCGGCGCGCCAGCGGACGGCTACACCATCGCCTCAGCCACCATTGGCACGCTGTCGATCAACCAGTTTCTGTTCGCCAACCTGGGTTACGACCCGGCGAAGGATTTCGAATATGTTTCGATGATCTGGCAGAACTGCAACGTCTTCGTGGTGGCACCGCAGCACCCGGCCAAGACCGTGCAGGAGTTTCTGGCCTGGGCACGTAAAAAGCCCAAAGGCGTGAGTTATGGGTCAGCCGGAGTGGGCACGACGCCGCACCTTGCCGGTGAATTGTTCCGCGCGCGCACCAATTTGCAGGCAGTGCACATTCCCTACCGCGGCGCGGCGCAGTCGATGCCGGCCCTGATGGCAGGGGACACAGACTTTGCCATTGACAACATTGCCAGCTACACGCCACTGATCAAGTCAGGCAAGGTCAGGGCACTGGCCGTCACAGCGGCAGATCGGTGGCCCACCCTGCCCGAAGTACCGACCATGCTTGAAGCCGGCGTAAGCAATTTTGTCATCACGTCCTGGGGTGCTTTCGTAATGCCAAAAGGCACGCCAGCAGCCATCGTCGCCAAATTGTCGGCTGCTGTTCAGGCGATTGCGGCGGAGCCCTCCATGCAGCAACGCTTCCTTGACACTGGCGCGCGCACGGTGTCAACCACGCCACAGGAAACAGCAGCCTTTGCCGAGCGCGAACGTGTGAAGTGGAAAGAAGTGGTGCAGATTTCCGGCGCCAAG
>JAYWBS010000122.1:0-15019 GCA_043781295.1 Polaromonas sp. | reverse complement strand
AATTTGATCGTTCAGAACACGTTTATAAAAACGCAGAGTTTGCAGAAATTGTGAAAGACGCGGTTCGGTTTTTTAACGGAACACCAGTGCATCAATTGCCACCACCTGCGCGTTTTAGCGGTACTGGTGTTTATGCGCTTTACTACATTGGGCGCAAAGGTACCTACCGAAAATATGGCACCTTAAATCGCACCTCTTATTCACACCCCATTTACGTTGGTAAAGCCGTACCAAAAGGTTGGCGGCAATCAAGGGTCGTTGATGATCCTGAAGCTCAATCCTCTGAATTGCGGTCGAGGTTGGCTGAGCATAGTAAAAATATTGACATGGTGACAGGCATAGAGCTAGCCGATTTCATGTGCAGGTTTGTGATTTTGGAGGGTGCTGCATCAGACATGATCGGAACCATTGAAGCTGCGCTTATCAAATTGCACAAGCCACTTTGGAATACGCGCATGGATGGCTTTGGAAACCATACCCCTGGAGAGGGTAGATTCAAGCAGGCCAAGTCAGATTGGGACGTTATTCATGTGGGAAGAACTTGGGCTGACAAATGTACCGGAGTACCTTCCAGTCCAGTAGATATTTTGAAGAATGTTGCGCTTCACCTTGATGCACTAGTGGTGAATCCATGAATTCCTTAGAAATTTTTTCGGGCATGGGTGGCTTGGCTAAGGGTTTGGAGCAAGCTGGATTCAAACACTCTGCCTTTGTTGAGTTCAACTCGCACGCCTGTACATCCTTGCGCGAAAACTTTGACGCAAAAAAGGTATTTCATGGCGATATCAAAAACTTTAATTTTGACGCGCTGGATTCAATTGATGTAGTTGCTGGCGGTCCCCCTTGCCAGCCGTTCTCTTTGGGTGGCAAGCATAAGGCGCACGATGATGGTCGTGACATGTTCCCGTATGCCATTAAGGCAATCGAGAGATTAAGTCCTAAAGCCTTTATTTTTGAAAATGTGAAGGGACTGCTTCGGTCTTCTTTCTCCGACTACTTTGAATACATTATTTTGAGATTGACTTACCCTGGCTTTAAACCAGAGGCTACAGACGGCTGGAGCGACCATCTCTCTCTTTTGAGAAGACTTAAAAAAATGGCTTATGCAGGTGTGACCTATCGCGTTCAGTTCAAACTTTTGAACGCTACAGATTACGGTGTTCCACAGACTCGTGAACGTGTTGTCATTGTTGGCATACGTTCCGATATCGGAGTGGATTGGACATTTCCTCCTGAGACGCACTCAGAAGATCGACTTTTATGGGAAATGTACGTCTCAAAAGACTATTGGAGACGACACAAAATTTCACCGCAAGTTCAAGGCAAGGAATGTAAGGCGTATCACGAAAAAGTTGAGCGCCTAAAGCAGCGTTATGACATGTTTGAGCCAACCGCGCTGCCATGGCAAACAGTACGGGATTCGATAGTCGGTGTACCCGATCCACGCTCAATACACGAATTTGCTGATCACATTTACAAGTCAGGTGCACGGACTTACCCAGGACATACTGGGAGCTATATTGACTGGCCTTCTAAGACCATCAAGGCGGGTGGGCACGGTGTACCTGGAGGAGAGAACATGATTCGTTATGAGGACGATACTGTTCGATATTTCACTGTGTTTGAAGCAAAAAAGTTACAAACTTTCCCCGCTGATTTTGTTGTCAAAGGCGCATGGGGCGAAGCGATGCGGCAAATTGGAAATGCCGTCCCCGTCAAACTGGCCTCAGTGTTGGGACATCAGATGTGGAAAATACTACAGCCACCAGTTGAGCTGGCAATGAGAAAAAGTTCTGTGGGCTAATAAAATCTTGCGTATCAATGGGCTCTTCATTAAAGCTCATGCTCCGTATCTCTTAAATCGGCAACCCAATCACCACATCCGACACCGGATAAGCCACACAGAGCAAGATAAATCCCTCGCGCTTTTCGTCCAGGCTCAGCCCTGGCCATTCGATGCGGTAGGTGACTTGCCCTTCAAGCAGCTGGCAAATGCAGGTGCGGCAGGTGCCGTTGCGGCATGAGCTGTCCAGCTTCAAACCTGGCGTGCCAGCCAGCTCTGCGGCTTGCAGCAAGGGCATGTCTGCTGGTGCGCTGAAGCTGATGTCCGTGCCGTCGATGCGGGCTGTGTGGATGGCTTGGTTTGTCATGTCGCTGCAAATTACAACATGCGCGACAATCGTGGGTTGCCCACTTACCTTTAAGCGATTTTTAATGTCAAGCTACTCCGTACGCCACGCCGCCCCCCGCGATGCCAAAGCCATTGCCGAAATTCATGTTGCCACCTGGCAAGCTGCCTACCAGGGCCTGATACCTGATGATGTCCTGAAGGCCATGACTTATGAAAAACGCCTGGCCTACTGGAAGGAAGCGATTGAATACAGTGATCCGCAAATTCTGGTGGCGACCGAGAACGACAAGGTGATTGGCTTTGTTGGTTTTGACCGGTCACGCGATGCGGGTACCAAGTCGAGCGTGGGCGAGATTTGGGCGCTGTATGTGATGCCTGAACACTGGCGCAAGGGTGCGGGCCTGGCCCTGTGGGACGGTGCGCGGGACGGCCTGAAAGAAGAGGGCTGCACGCAAGTGACGTTGTGGGTATTGCTGGCAAACGCCAGAGCGCTGGAGTTTTATGAGCATGCAGCGGGTTTTAAGCGTGACATGCCATCGCTTAAAACCACGGCATTTGGTGCTGTGCGGCTGGAAGAAATTCGCCTGAAACGTCCGGTAGATTAAAACCACTCCCGATTTTGTCCTACGGTCAGGCTGTGCCGCTTCGCACAAGGTTATGGTCAGGTTCTTTTTAAAGTAATTTATCCGCCGGATGTTTTTGTCTCGGCGCCTAACCACTTTTTAAGGAACTCTCATGGAAAAAACCTCTACTTATTCTGGCGGTAATGGCGCAGGCGCCGTTCAGCGCGGTGTTGAATCGGCCGGCGATGCGCTGCATAACGGCATTGACAAGGTGGTTGACCCAGCTCGCCATGCTATAGACAGTGTGTCCAACACTGCGCATGAAACTGTCGACAAACTGGCTACCAGCGCTGGCCAAACAGCCAGCCGCTTTGCAGACCAGACGCGCCGCTTGACTGAGGCGCCTGCCATGGCGTTGGCGTGTTCGAAGTCATGGGTACAAGACAAACCACTTGAGGCCGTGGGCGCTGCTTTGGCTGTTGGTTTTATTTTGGGGCGGTTGACTTCGCGCTGATCAAATGACCAAGCCCCTGAGTGCTTTTTTAGTGGGGGTTGTGGCTATCTGTTAAAACAGTGGGATTCAATTTTGTGTTCCCTTCTGATGCCCACCCCCAACGCGACGCTTTCCCCCTCTGATTTATCACTGCCAACCCTCCACTGGACGGAGGAAAAACAGCCGCGCACCGCACTGTGGCGGTCCGAGCGCGGCGCGCCGCCGCCCAAGCGCGTGGTGCTGGCTGACGACACATTAAGCGCCGACAGCGCTTACCGCCAGGCCTGTGAGGGCACGGGGCTGCTGTGGCGCGGTGATTTTCAAAATGCGCGTTTGCTGCTGCAAGCCTTGACGCGGCGGATTGACAAGCCGCCAAAAGCCTCAAAAACGGCCAAGATGGGGCGTAAAAAAGCGCTGGCTCAAGCTGAGACTGGTGCGCCCAGTGGCGAAGCCTTTCACCTGTACCGCCAAGCCAAGGCCCAGCGTGCACGAGTCCTCAGCATGGTGTTGATTGAGTTTTCGTCTGACTACGCCATTGCCTTGCGCCGTGCGCCGGATGCAAAGCAAGCTTGCACGGAGGCTTGGGGCCAAGCAAATGACAGCGGCCCCAGCGTTGCCTCACTGCGTGAACTGATGGGCGTGATCAGCGCACATGAGTGGCGCAAGAAGGGCGTTGAAATCCCTGCGTTGACATCTGCTGGCGCAGCGGTTGCCAAGGCTGCACCGAATAACCGCATCTATCCGCACTACGGCGTGTTTTCGCCTGTGCGGGGTGAGTATGTTGATTTGGTGGCCAAGGCGCCGCTACCTGCCAAGCGCCCAGCAAAATTTGTCGCCTTTGACATTGGCACAGGTACCGGCGTGCTGGCGGCTGTGCTGGCTTTGCGTGATGTTGACCAGGTGGTGGCGACTGACCAGGACGAGCGCGCATTGGCCTGCGCCAAAGAAAATATTTACAAGTTGCGCCTGCCGAACCCTGTCAAGGTGATGCAGGCTGATTTGTTTCCTGAAGGACTCGCCTCGGTGATTGTGTGCAACCCGCCGTGGCTGCCCGCCCGGCCTGGCTCGCCGCTCGAAGGCGCGGTGTACGACGAGGGCAGCCGCATGCTGCTGGGCTTCATCAAAGGCCTGGCGGCGCACTTGGCCCCCGGTGGGGAAGGCTGGCTGATTTTGTCTGACTTTGCCGAGCACCTGGGCCTGCGCACGCGGGCTGAATTACTGGCGGCCATTGCTGCTGGTGGCTTGAAGGTACTGGGCCGCATGGATGTGAAACCCGAGCATCCCAAAGCGCTGGACGTGAGCAATCCGCTGGCTGAAGCGCGGGCGAAAGAAGTCACCTCGCTTTGGCGATTGGGTGCCGTCTAAAAATGATCTTGTTAGCACCCATGGAAGGGCTGCTTGACTTTGTTTTGCGCGACATCCTCACCCGCGTCGGCGGCATTGACCGCTGCGTCTCCGAGTTCATCCGCATCACTGACCAACTGTTGCCGGAGCGTGTGTTCACCCGCATCGTGCCTGAGCTGCACAACGGTGGCCGCACTTTTGCTGGCGTACCGGTACGGGCGCAACTGCTGGGGTCTGACCCGGCCTGCATGGCCGACAACGCCGCGCGTCTGGCATCACTCGGCCCTGCGGGCATTGACCTGAATTTTGGCTGCCCGGCCAATGTGGTGAACCGCCACGGCGGTGGTGCGGCGCTGCTCAAAGAGCCCGAAACGATTCATGCCATCGTGGCTGCCGTGCGCCGCGCCGTGCCTGCGCATATGCCGGTGTCGGCCAAGATGCGGCTGGGCTACCTGGACGATTCACGCGCGGTGGAATGCGCCTTGGCGATTAGCGAAGGCGGCGCAGACGAAATGGTGGTGCACGCCCGCACCAAAGCCCAGGCCTACCGCCCACCCGCCTACTGGGAGCGCATTGCCGACATCCGCGCAGCAGTCAACATCCCTGTCGTGGCCAATGGCGAAATCTGGACGGTGGACGACGCACGCCGCTGTAGAGAAATTTCAGGCTGCGACATGCTGATGATTGGGCGCGGTGCGGTGGTAGACCCAGGCCTTGGCTTGGCGATCAAGGGGGACATGAATAAAACGGCATCGAACGCTGTAACCTGGGTGCAACTGCTGCCGCTGGTCCTCGACTTCTGGCACATCGTCACCACCCGGCTGGACAACAAGGCCCAGGCCGGGCGACTCAAGCAATGGCTGAATTTTCTAAGGCGGCGCTTTCCTGAAGCTGAAGTCGCTTACCAGGCATTGAAAACCATCAACAGCCCGGCGGTAGTGGATGAATGGCTGAAACGCCAAACAAACATTCAAAACGCCTGAAAATGACGATTTTTAGATAGTAAATAGGCCTCTAGCCCAATGAATTCGGGCGCAAGCAGCTACTAATAAAATAGCGCTTTAAAAATCAATCGCACTACTTCTTAAACCCCACATCACCAAACCAGCTGGTCACGCGGTCGTCGGTGTTGTCGGTGTCGTTGCCTACCGATATGCCGGTAATGGCTGGCGCGTCAAAGCCGAAAGCTTCTTTGAAGTCAGCTGCCACATCGCGTGATTCACTTCGCCACTGGCCGACGGTGGCTGGCCCGCTTTGCAACACCACTTTGCGCAGCCGCTGTGTAAAAGGGCTCCACGCGGTATAGCCCACGCGGTGTTTGTTGTCCCACACGTAGCACAGGGCCGCGGTAGGCACATCAACACCCGCAATGCTGCGGGCGAGTTTGATTTTGGTGCGGTCAGCAAAGGACAGCGATTCCAGCGGCACATCAAAAAAAACATACAACCGCGCTGAATGGTCGTCAGCCATCTTTTCGTCCATGTCGGCTTTGTCAAGAATGCGGTCCACCTTCCAGCGCCATTGCAGCGTGCTGCTGGTCTGCGCGCCCAGTAGCGCGACAGGTAGGGCCATGCTGCCTGCGCTGTTGTTCGAATCAATCTTTAAAACCGTTTTACCTTCGTCAAGCACCAGTGCAAACTGGTTGGGCTTGACGTTCGGGTAGGCCACCATGCGAAAGTCTTTGGGCATGGCCTGGCCGGGGGTGAGCTTTGAAAAGATGTCTTGTGACTGAGCGGCCAGACCAAGGCTCGCTAGCAGGCAAAACGAAGCGATTCGTTGTGAGATAAACATACCTCCGAGTTTATTCAACCTTCGCCCCCGACGCCTTCACCACTTTGGCCATTCGCTCGTAGTCAATTGCCAGCAGCTTGGCAAAGTCAATGTTGCTCATGGCCAATGGCTCAATGCCCTGCTTGTCGAGCCTGGCCAGTATGACCGGGTCTTTAAGAATGGTTGCCATCGCCATGTTGATGCGGTTGACCTCCAGTGCGGGCGTGCCGACCGGGCCGAGCAAGCCAAACCATGAATCAAACTGGTAGCCGGGCAGGCCGCTTTCGGCAATCGTCGGTACATCGGGTAAATATTTGGAGCGTTTGGGTGACGTGACGCCAATCAAACGAATGCGGCTGTCTTTGGCAAAAGCCAGTGCGCCTATGCTGGCAGCTATCACGGCCTGGGCCCGGCCTGAGATGACTTCGTTGATCGCCTCGCCTGTGGCCTTGAGCGGCACATGTACCACGTCAATGCCGGCCAGGCCGTTGAAGTACGCCATTGACAAATGGGTGGCGCTGCCCACGCCTGCGGTGGCGTAGTTCATTTTTCCGGGGTTGGTTTTGGCGTAGCGAATGTATTCCGCCGCTGTTTTGGCGGGTACATCGGGGTGAATCATCAGCACGTAGTCGGCGGTGCCGATATGGGCCAGCGGGGTAAAGTCTTTTTGCGGGTCATAGGTCAGCTTGGTGTACAGGGTGCCTGCAATGTTGTGGCTGGCTGCAGCCAGTACCATCGCGCCGCTGTCAGGCGCAGATTTGGCCACAAAACCTGTGCCGACTGTGCCGCCTGCACCTGGGCGGTTTTCAATAATCACGGTTTGGCCGAGTGCCACCCCAAGCTCTGTTGATATCGCGCGGCCCAGCAGATCTTGTACCCCGCCAGCCGCAAACGGCACCACGATGCGGGCGACTTTGGGGTTGGTTTGCGCGAGGGTCAGCGCGCTTGATAAAACAAGGGGAGAGAGCACAAAATTTCTGCGTTGCATGTTGATGCTTTTCTAACGGCGGTTGATTTTTAATTGACGGTTAATTCTTAATTCACACAAATCTCATCAGCCAGGTGGCGCATAAAACGCTCACACCAGGCCAGTTGCTCCAGCGTTACCCATTCATTGGGCTGGTGCGCCTGGGCGATGTGGCCAGGGCCGCAAACAACGGTGGGCACACCCACCTGATGGAACAAGGCAGCTTCTGTGCCAAAAGACACTTTGCCTGCGCCTTGGCTGGCGTCTACTTCTGCGCATTTAAAACACAAGCGGGCAATGTCGCTGTCGGCATCGGTTGCAAAGCCCGGCAGCACAGAGCCCAGGTGGTGCGTGATGCCCGTGCCAGGCGCAACGGCTTGCATGGCGGGCAGCAGGCTGTCGGCAAATTCTTTGGCTTCGTTGAACAAAGTCACGGGTGAGTTGAGGTGGTGGTGGCGAATTTCCCAGGTCACGTCACAGTCACGCGGGATGATGTTCAGCGCTGTGCCGCCAGCTATCACCCCGGTGTGAATGGTGGTGAAGGGCACATCAAACAGCGCATCAAATGGCCCTTCAGCCTCCAGCTTGCGGTGCATGGACTTGAGCTTGCCGACAAACTCACAGGCAATTTCAACCGCATTGACGCCCTGCGGCGTGAGGGACGAATGCGCTTCAAAGCCGCGCACTGATGTTTTGTAGGCATGCTTGCCTTTGTGCGCAATCACCACCTGCATGCCCGTTGGCTCGCCCACAATGCAGCCCGCTGGCCGAAAGCCCTGGTCCAGCATGTCGGCAATCAGGTGGCGCACGCCGATGCAGCCGACTTCCTCGTCATAGCTGAAGGCCAGATGCACGGGCTTTTTGAGTTTGCGCCTGGAAAGCTCGGGCACCATCATCAAGGCGGTTGCGCCAAAGCCTTTCATATCGGTCACGCCGCGCCCGTACAGCTTGCCATCCATGATTTGCGCCTTGAAGGGGTCAGTGTTCCAGGGCTGGCCATCCACCGGCACCACGTCGGTATGGCCTGAGAGCACCAGGCCGCCGATTTTGGTTTCACCGTTTTCAGCGGGTAGCGTGGCCCACAGGTTGGCTTTTTTACCGCTGTCGTCGTAGCTCAGACGGCATTGCACGCCCTGTGCTTCAAGCAGCGCACGCGTCCATTCGATGAGAGGCAGATTGCTGTCGCGTGAGACCGATGCAAACGCCACCCATTTTTCAATCAGGCTCAAGGCGGCCAGGTCAGGTTGAAGCGTTGTTTGTGAGGTTGGAGCGTTCATATAGCGCCTTATGGGCTGTGGTTTTATAAAATCATACGCCAGCAGACACAATACAGCTTCACTTCAAGAAAGAAACCATGATCAGTTCCATCTACACCGCGTCGATTCCTGTCTTCAAACAAATGCTGGGCGGCCTGAAAGACGTTTTGCGCATCGCCGAGGCGCATGCCAGCACCAAAAAGATCGACCCCAACGCGCTGCTGCAAGCGCGGCTGTTCCCTGACATGTTCAGCCTGCTGCGCCAGGTGCAGGTGGCTAGCGACTTTGCCAAAAGCGTGTCGGCACGGCTGGCCGGTGTTGACGTGCCAAAGGTAGAAGACACCGAGCAAACTTTTGCAGACCTGCAAACCCGCATCGACACCGTGCTGGCGTTTATCGGTGGGCTGGACGCTGCCAAGTTTGACGAAGCCGCCACGCGCGAGATCATCACGCAAGCCGGTACGCCGAAAGAAAAGCGTTTTACCGGCCAGTCGTATTTGTTCAACTACGGCTTGCCGCATTTTTTCTTTCACACCACCAGCGCATATTCAATTTTGCGGCACAACGGTGTTGAAGTCGGTAAAAAAGACTACATTGGCACGTATTGAGGTATAAAATCGGGCTGCAGGCCAATGGATATGTGCGCGAGCAGCTCCTGAATTAATAGTGACTTTGACGTCAGAAGTAGAGCCCTTAATGCATAAAGCGGGCTGGTCGTTCCTACACCAGCCTGCCTGTCTCATCCACGCCATGTACTGCAAAGACGTTCTTGGCGAGATCAATTCCGATGGTGATAATGACCATGATTTCTCCTTCAAGGTAAGTTGATGGACAGGTTCATCCCTCCATCTTGGTACTTTGATGCCGTTCACTGCAAGTGTCTCGTGGGACTGGGAAGTACCTTTCGTTCGTTATACCTTTTAAGGGAATATTGATGCTTGAAGAAGCCCGCCCTTCGCTCGATTCACATCTGACTCAGATTGAGCTCGGTGATCGGCTTGTGATACTTGCGCGAACGATTCAGGCAATAGACACAGGGGCGGAAACTACGCTCAGAGATGGTGCCGTTAACTGGTCACGCTTTGGAGATCAATGCCTAGGGCAGTCGCTGTATCGTCATCGCACAATCTTTCAGAACGCGGCGGATGCGCCAGTGTGGAGCCACGTCGAACTGAGCTACTTTCGCGACATAGTTCCTGCTGACGTTATCCGAGAACTCGTGGTCAATCAGCAACCGAGAGGAGTGCACCTTCTGCGCGCCGAGATTCTGCTAACCACGCCATCATCCTTTATTCTGCCTCGCAACTGGCAGGGGTCTGCTGATCGACCTGAGCGGCAGGCATCCCTCGAATACATCGAGGTACAGCCGAAACACCTTCGCAAATACAGAGACGTCATGCGAGATTATTGCGGTGTTGCGGCGAAGAGACTTGTCCAGGAGAACAGGTTCGGGACGTTTAGAGCAATGGAAACTGCAGCGATCCTCTACCGCGCCCCGGAGATGACGATTGAATGGAATCAGATTCATCTGTGTGAATTGGACCCCAATGGTTTTGATGGCTTTGGGAAGGAGTTTGCGGCTGCACTGCGGGTTGACTCGAACGATGTCGATCCGACAGATGCCTTTGCTGATCTCGGCAACATCCGTACCGTTTCCCGCTGGACCTTCAACGATTCGATCGTGGAAGAGGACAGTGCCGTCGCCCGTGTGGGTATAACTGGGCGCTCCAGCGGATTGCCTCCGGCACCCGCTGAGCCATCACGTTAACTGTCACCCGTCGTCCGCTTGACGCGCACGAGTCTCCGAACGAGTAAACTTATTTAATTGTCTCTTGGAGAATGTTTATGTCTAGTTTGCTTGCCGAGTTGTCTGAGCGTGCCCGCCAGCTCCCACCACAAGAGCGGGCGCAACTTGCAGAAGGACTCCTTGAATCGCTGCAGGAATGGTCCTCGCCAGAAGTCGAGGCTGCTTGGGATACCGAGATTCTTAAGCGAATCCGCGAGTACGAGCGCGGCGAGGCAACGCTTTCGCCCGCAGCCGATGTATTTGCTGAAGCTCGTCGCCTTGCTCAGTGACAAATGCGCGTTTCCATGGTGAGGCGCGTCTTGAGTTCCTGGATAGTGTTGCCTATTACGAAGCCATCCAGGCTGGCCTCGGTGAGCGATTCCGGGAATCCGTTGAGGCCGCCGTGGAATTGGCGGCATCGTTGCCGTTCGCTGGGTCTCCACACAAGTATGCAACTCGACGCGTGTTTCCCAAGAAGTTCCCCTTCTCGATTGTTTACTTGGCTGGGGAAAACGGAATTGTCATATTCGCCGTCGCGCATTTCAAGCGCAAGCCTGGATATTGGAAAAGTCGCAGGCACGACAGTTAACTGGTCACTCCATCGGATGGCTAAGCCAGCCGCTGAATTTCAAGGTTAGCCTGCTAGGGGGAGCCCTAGTGGTCAGTTCGCTTTTCAAAGCTCGCCTACTCCACAGCGTTACTGAAGTCGGTAAAAAAGACTATATTGGTACGGAATGCGGCATTAAATACGGCTGTAGCCCAATAGATTCGGGCGCAATTAACTATTAATAACGTAGCATCTTGCGCTTTGTACCTCAAGCCATGCGACCTTTGTTTTCGACCACCGCGCAGCCGCTGATACGCCAGGTTTTGTCTTTTTGCCGTTGCAGGCTGTACACCGCCAGCCAGGATGCGCCGCTGGCATCCAGCATTTGTACCCGCTGTATGACTTCATCGCCCGAGCTTTCGGGCTTTAAAAAAGCCACTGACGCTGGGCGGTACACCACCGGGTAACTGTTTTTGACCATCGCCATGAAGGCGCTTGAGCTGCCAATGGTTTTACGCAGCTCGGGTGCTGCGTATGAAAACGCCTTATCTGCATCGTCTTTGGCAAAAGCGGTCAGCTGGCTTTGCACCACGGTTTGCACTGCTTTTTCGTCTTTGGCTGATATTGCTTCGGCGTGCAAAGGCACTAACGCTTGAAGTGCCAGAAAGGCTGCTGACAGGGCCAATAGAAAAGAGCGCTTTAGTTGGTGTGCCATAAAAATAGCCTGTAGAGTCATTGCCAATTGATACGCACAGCATAAGACTTTGGATGTCTTTGCGGCAGTGTTCATTAAAATCAATCTTCATTTACTGAAACGGAAAACCACCATGCCCCTGCAAGTCCTGGAAGCCCAAACCGGTGAAAACCCGGTCGCCACCATTCTCATCATGCACGGCCTGGGGGCTGATGGGCGGGACTTTGTGCCGATTGCCGAGCAGTTGGATTTGTCCAGCGTGGGGCCGGTGCGGTATCTGTTTCCCTTCGCGCCAGTGATTCCCGTGACCATCAACGGCGGCATGGAGATGCCCGCCTGGTATGACATTTTGAGCTCTGACCTGGTGCGGCGCGAAGATGAGGCGGGCTTGCGCAGCTCGCAGGCGGCCATTGAAGCGCTGTTGGCCAACGAAAAAGCACGCGGCATACCTGCCAGCCGCATTGTGGTGGCGGGCTTTTCGCAGGGCTGCGCGATGGCGCTGATGGTCGGCCTTCGCCATGCTGATGCTTTGGCGGGCATCGTCGGCATGTCGGGCTATTTGCCGTTGGCGGACCTGACAGCTACCGAACGAAGCACCGCCAGCCAGGGCACGCCGATTTTCTTGGGCCATGGCACTTACGACGGGGTGGTGGCTTTGCCGCGTGCTACGGCGTCACGCGATGCGCTGCAGGCGATGGGCTACAGCGTGGACTGGCATGACTACGCGATGGAGCATTCGGTGTGCCCCCAAGAAATTTCAGACCTGGAAGGTTTTTTGAAGCGCGTTTTAGCTTGATTTTATCTGATTAAATGGCCTACAGCCCAATGGATTCGGGCGCAATAAGCTACTAAAAAAGTAGCGTTCAAGCTCGTATTACAACGGTGCAGGTTCAGTTTTTTCGTAGCCTAAAGGCGTCGGGTTGTTGGCTGCCTGGTGGGCCAACTCGTTGTCGCGTATCGCAAACAGTCGCTCCAGATCAGCCGTCGCATCATTTTCTGGTGTTGATTTTTCGATTTCAAACAGGGGCAGGGGCGGCTTGGAGGGCGCAACGGGCTTGAATCCAGCTGACGGCGCTTTTTCGGGCGCGGGTTCGGCTTTAGGTGCAGGCACTGCAACAACGACCTGCTGCGCTACTGCTTTCGCAGGCATGTAGGTTTGCGGCGCTTCCAGCCAGTAATCTTTGTCGGGCAGGATGGTGTGCGGGCAGGTGCTGGCCACTTCAAGCTGCCATGAAATGCCATGCAACCAGGTAGCGGCATTGGGTTCAAACTGCACAATGGCGGTAAGCAGCGCCTTTTGAAAGGCAAACGTGTATTGCATCAGGCGGCTGTCCCAATGCTTGACGACCAGCCGCACGTAAATGCCCGGCCCTCGCGAGCGGCTGGCCACCACCTGGATCTGGCATTCAATCCAGCCCGGCGGTATGCCGCTTTTGCGCTGCACGTCGCGCATCATCACTTGCACCAGCTGGCCACGGGTCGCGCTTTCAGAGCCATCCTGAAGGCTTGACTGGAAGCTGCGGCTTCCAGGTAACGAACTGGGGCTGTGCGCAGCGGTTGAACCGCCGAACAAGCCAAATAGTTTTTTCAGGGAATTCATCATTGAGATAGGGCGGCCGCTTTTTTTGGCTAGGGTTTTTACGTACTTTATAGTCATTTGTATTCGCTTGCAAGTCTAGCGTGTGCGCCCAATTTATCCAGACTGGTACATCTGCTGTGCTGACAAACTGGTTTGCGCCAGCGCAAAATGCCCGGCTGTGATAACTTCCACCTCACTTCAGAAGATTCCCGGACCCGACAACATGAACCATTTGCAGGCACTGACCAACGGGTTAGCCGCTGATTTATCGCCAGAGCGCCTCACAGGCATGCGCTGCGGCATTGAAAAAGAAAGCCTGCGGGTGCAGCCCAGCGGCGCATTGGCGCTCACGCCGCATCCGCTGGCCTTGGGCTCGGCCCTGACGCACCCCAGCATCACCACCGACTTCAGTGAATCGCAGGTTGAACTCGTGACCGGGGTGCATACCCGTGTGGATGCAGCGCTGGATGAGCTGACGCAAATCCACCAATTTACCTACCGCAGCATGCAGGCTCTGGGCGACGAAATGCTGTGGGTGTCCAGCATGCCCTGTGGCTTGCCAACCGACGAGACCATTCCCGTGGCGCGTTTTGGCTCGTCCAATGTCGGCCGGGCCAAAAGCGTTTACCGGCTGGGCTTGTCGCACCGCTACGGTCGGCGCATGCAAACCATTTCGGGCATTCATTACAACTGGTCTTTCCCCGGTGTGACGAGTGAGCAATACTTTGCTCAGATTCGCAACTTTCGGCGCCAGGCGTTTTTGCTGCTGTACCTGTTTGGCGCGTCGCCCGCCGTGTGTTCAAGCTTTGTGGCGGGCCGACAGCACGAGCTGCAGCAGCTTAGCCCAAGCACCATGTACATGCCCTGCGGCACTTCGCTGCGCATGGGCAGGCTGGGCTACCAGAGCGATGCACAAGCCTCGCTGGCCGTCAGCTACAACAGCCTCGAAGGCTACGCCGCGTCACTGCAAGAGGCGCTGACCCGACCCTATGCGGCGTATGAAAAAGTAGGCATTCAAAATCCCGGTGGTGATTACAACCAGCTGGGCACCACGCTGCTGCAAATTGAAAACGAGTTTTACGGCACCATCCGTCCCAAACGCGTGATCTTCCCTGGCGAGCGGCCGTTGCATGCACTACGTGAGCGCGGCGTGGAATACATCGAGGTGCGTTTGATGGACCTGGACCCATTCGAGCCAGTGGGCATCACCGCGCAAACCATGCGCTTTTTGGATGTGTTTTTACTGCACTGTTTGACAAGCGCCAGCCCACCCGACAACCCGGAAGAAATTGCCGCCCTGGCACGCAACCAGCACCGTACCGCAGCACGCGGCCGCGAGCCTGGCTTGACATTGGAACGCGTTGGCAAACAGGTCATGCTGACCGACTGGGGCCATGAAATCGTCGCCCAATGCGCACCCATAGCCGCAGCCCTTGATGCGGCCCATGGCGCATCAGATTACAGCGCTGCGCTAGCTGCGGCCACCGTGGGTTTGAACGACGCCAGTACCTTGCCATCAGCCCGTGTTCTGGCCGCCATGGCCAAAGACCATGACAATTCGTTCGTCAAATTTGTGCGTGCCCAGTCTGAAAAAACCAAGGCTGCGTTGCAGGCACTGCCGTTTTCAAACGAGCAGCAAGCGCACTTCAAAAGCTTGAGCCAGCAGTCGATTGCGGATCAAAAGAAGATAGAAGCACTCGACAGCATGCCGTTTGAGATGTACCGCGAGCAGTATGTGTCTGCCGAGCGGCTCAATGTGTCCAAAAAGGCTGAAAAAGAGGCTGTTTTAAGTCACTGCTGTCCGGTAAATTTCACATAAAAATCGAGCAAACGTAGACTGGGCGCGGGTTTCAAGCCGATTTGAGATTCCGGCGATTTCAAATCCAGTT
>JAYWBS010000121.1:0-5160 GCA_043781295.1 Polaromonas sp. | reverse complement strand
TGACCAGGACATCGCTGACCTGGCGGCTTACTACAGCGCCAGCGGCGTGGTGCCTGGCGCTACTTTGCCGGCTAAGCCCACCAAAGAGCCCAGTGCAGAAGTACAGGCCTTGTTAGGCAAGGCCAATTGTTCATCGTGCCACGGTGCCAATTTCAGCATGCCGATTGACCCAACTTACCCCAAGCTGGCCGGGCAGCATGCTGATTATTTGCTGGTGGCTTTGAAGTCTTACAAGGTTGAAAACAACCCCAAAGTCGGTCGCGGCAACGTCATCATGGCGGGCATGGCCAAGCAGTACACGAATGCAGAGCTGAAGACTCTGGCCAAATACATTTCGTCTGTTGACAGTGAACTCAAAGTTGTGCCGCAAAGTAAATTCCGTTAAGTACAATCTCTCTCTCAAAAAAACCGCTGATTCAGCGGTTTTTTTACGCCGCCATCAAGACTTGTCTAGTCCCGCGTCGCATGCCGCTGCACACAATCGATATATGCCGCGCCATCAGGCGGGCGGCCTGCACGCTGGCTTTCCCACACCATCTGCCCCAGGCAGTCCATCGTTTCATGGTGCGCGTCGTGCAATGAATCGCGCTTGGCCGTTAACAGCTCAACCGCCTGTCGGATACCGCGTGGCTGGTCAATCGAGCATTGCTCGCTGATGGACAGGTGCATCGACAGGTGCAAGAACGGGTTGGTTTTACCGCCTTCCACGTCGTACATTTTTTCCAGCGCGGCATCAGCGTCTGCAAAATCAGTGTGGTATTCAGGGTGCTCGGCTAACCATTGACTTGCTATGGTTTCAAGAGCCTCTAGCGGCTGATTGGACAGGGTTTTGGCGTGTACCGAACAAAAAAATCGGCGAACATCGGCTTGGGACGGCGTGAACATGGCTTTAGGTTATCACGATGCCCGGCAAACAGTTTTTAAGCTGACGCAATAATCCGTCTCTGATAATGGTGCTGTTATGGAGACGTTTGCATGATCAACAAAATTGCCCTCTCAGTTGCTGACGCGCTGGCGGACGTAAAAGACGGTGCTGTTGTTTTAATTGGTGGCTTTGGCACGGCGGGCATACCTGACGAGCTGATTGACGGGCTGATTGCGCAGGGTGCCAAAGACCTGACGGTGGTCAATAACAACGCAGGCAGCGGTGACTCAGGTATGGCGGCTTTGCTCAAAGCGGGCAGGGTGCGCAAAATCATTTGCAGCTATCCGCGCCAGGCTGACAGCTACGTGTTCGATGGCCTGTACAGAAGTGGCAAGTTAGAGCTGGAACTGGTGCCCCAGGGCAATCTGGCCGAGCGTATCCGGGCGGCAGGTGCGGGCATTGGTGCCTTTTTCTCACCCACTGGTTACGGCACAGAGCTGGCCAAAAACGCCGATGGCAGCTTGAAAGAAACGCGCGAAATCAATGGCAAACACTACGTGCTTGAGATGCCGATTTATGGCGACGTTGCGCTCATCAAAGCCGAGCAGGGCGACCGCTGGGGCAACCTGACGTATCGCAAGGCCGCGCGTAACTTTGGCCCGGTGATGGCGACTGCTGCCAAAAAAACGGTGGCCACCGTGCATGAGGTGGTTGAACTTGGCACGCTGAACCCGGAGCACATCGTGACGCCCGGCATCTTTGTGCATGCCATTGTCAAAATTGACCGGGTAGCGACGCAGGCCGGTGGCTTGAAAAAGGCAGCCTGAACATGACTCAAACACCAAGTTATCAAAAACGTACCAAAGACCAGCTAGCCGCGCGCGTAGCCCAAGACATCCCCGAGGGTGTCACTGTTAATCTGGGCATTGGCATGCCGACGCTGGTGGCCAACCATATTCCCACTACTAGAGAGGTGTTGCTGCACAGCGAAAATGGCATTCTCGGCATGGGCCCCGCGCCCGCTGCGGGCGATGAAGACTATGACCTCATTAACGCGGGCAAACAGCCTGTGACCCTGCTGAGTGGCGGTGCATACTTTCACCATGCCGACAGTTTTGCCATGATGCGCGGCGGACATCTGGACATTTGTGTATTGGGTGCGTTTCAGGTGTCCAGCACGGGCGACCTGGCCAACTGGAGCACGGGGGAAGTTGGCTCGATACCTGCCGTCGGTGGTGCGATGGACCTGGCCATTGGTGCCAAGCAAACCTGGGTGATGATGGACTTGCTCACCAAGCAAGGCGTGAGCAAGGTGGTTGCACAATGCAGTTACCCGCTGACCGGCATTGGCTGCGTCAAACGCATTTACTCGGAGCTGGCCACGCTGGCGTGCACGCCGCAAGGCCTCAAGCTGATTGACAAGGTGGATGGGCTTGCGCACGCCGATCTTGAAAAGCTCATTGGCCTACCCATCGCTGTATAAACATTTTATTTTTTTGGAGATAGTTCAATGAATCAAGCCTTTATTTGTGACGCCATCCGCACCCCCTTTGGCCGTTATGGCGGTGCACTCAGCAGCGTGCGCACCGACGACCTGGGCGCTGTTCCCCTCAAAGCGCTGATGGCGCGCAACCCGAATGTGGACTGGCTGGCCGTGACGGACGTGATTTATGGTTGCGTTAACCAGGCGGGTGAAGACAACCGCAACGTGGCCCACATGGCGACTCTGTTGGCCGGGCTACCGATGGAGTTGCCTGGTGCCACCATCAACCGCCTGTGCGGCTCGGGCCTGGACGCCATTGGTACGGCAGCCCGCGCCATCAAGTCTGGTGAAGCCACCATGATGATTGCTGGCGGCGTTGAAAGCATGAGCCGCGCCCCTTTTGTGATGGGCAAGGCTGAAAGCGCGTTTAGCCGCGCCGCGCAGATGTACGACACCACCATCGGCTGGCGCTTTGTGAATAAATTGATGAAAGAAAAGTATGGCGTAGATGCCATGCCTGAGACGGCAGAGAACGTGGCCAAAGACTACAACATCAGCCGCGAAGACCAGGACAAGATGGCCCTTGCCAGCCAGCTCAAAGCCGTGGCCGCGCAAAAGGCGGGCTACTTTGATGCGGAGATCACACCTGTCACCATCCCGCAAAAAAAGGGCGACGCAATTGTTGTCAGCAAAGACGAACACCCGCGTGAAACCAGCATGGAAGCGCTCGCCAAACTCAAAGGCGCAGTCCGGCCCGACGGCAGCGTGACAGCGGGCAATGCATCGGGCGTGAACGATGGTGCTTGCGCGCTGCTGCTGGCTGATGAAGCCAGCGCCGCCAAAAACGGCTTGACGCCACGTGCCCGCATCGTCGGCATGGCTACAGCCGGCGTGGCACCGCGCATCATGGGCAT
This sequence comes from Polaromonas sp., assembly GCA_043781295.1. GTDB lineage: Bacteria > Pseudomonadota > Gammaproteobacteria > Burkholderiales > Burkholderiaceae_C > Polaromonas. The sequence goes on along the minus strand of JAYWBS010000121.1, from coordinate 1,898 downwards.
TGGCCCCGCACCGGCCACCCAAAAGGTACTGGCACTGACTGGTTTGACGCTCGCGCAAATGGATGTGATCGAACTCAACGAAGCCTTCGCCGCCCAAGGCCTGGCCGTGCTGCGCCTGCTGGGCTTGCAAGACAACGACCCACGCGTCAACCCCAACGGCGGCGCGATAGCGCTGGGTCACCCACTGGGTGCATCAGGCGCAAGGCTTGCTACTACTGCAGTGAACCAGCTGCACCGCACGGGCGGCCGCTACGCTCTGTGCACCATGTGCATTGGCGTGGGGCAGGGCATTGCGTTGGTGCTTGAGCGGGTTTGATTAAACTCGATTGAATGACTTTCTCTCCCCGTGCGAGAGGGCAGGGGCTAGGGCTCCCCGGCAGCGCCTTTTTTCTGCATAAATGTGCCGCCAGTTTGGGCATTACTGCGAGCACTTGCTTTCGCTATGGGTGTTTGAGATCCGGCGGGAGATGCTGGGGTACTTTGGCTCTCAGCAGCTTGATCAACGCGGGTTCCATAAACCTGTAGTTGTCCGGGATGCTAAGGCACACAACGCGCTTGCCACCCAGATGCGGCTTGAACCGCGCCGACAGTTTGGTCTGGTGTGCCTTCTCCATGACGAAGATCAGCTCAGCCCATTCAACGAGTTCAGCAGAGACGGGTGTTTCAGCATCGTGGCTCAACCCGGCTGACGTGCACTCAATGCCTGAATGCTCCGCGAAGACCTGCTCTGCGGTCGGACTGCGCCATTGGTTTTTTCCGCAAATGAATAAGACACGAATCAAAGAAAGAAGTCCTTGCGTTCAGAATAAAGGTGCCAGCGTCGCGCTGACCGAAGCGCGGAACGCTTTGCGCGTCCCGTCGAAGCGCCAACAAGAAATTTATTTTTGCATTGAGGAGATGCGCTGATCTATTGCCGATGACAAACGGGTCTCCCAATCTGCTGCGGTGATGTTGGTTGCAAGTGCACGTTTATTGATGATTTCAACTCGTGTCTTCACTTTTCCGCCAGCATCTTCAACATAGATAGCGATTTTCTCGCCCCAACTAAATGCTGATATTGAACCTCGGGCCAATATGGATCCATCGCTCTTGTTCTCGGATACCAGGGCCAGGCTGGTTGACTTGACCGATGCAATGACGGCGTCCCAGACAACGTCGTACGGCTTCTCATAGACCCGGACGGTGCCGGTTCCTTTGGCCGCTTTGGCATCTGCGATGGTGGAACACCCTGTATTTGAAAGCAAGATAAAAACAACAAAAATGGAGATGAAGACTTTTTTCATAGATTAATAAAATGATGTGTTGGTGAGAAAGTTTTACCCTGAGTTGTGCCGCAAACCGCCGCAGCAACTCGCACGATTCTAGGTGCCACCAGTCAGCAAAGTCATCCCCCGATCGGATGGGTTCCTTGCAACGTTTGCGAACGCATGGATTGCGGATCAAGTCCGCAATGACAAGGCACTGACGGCTGCTTGAACAAACAGCGTCGGGTTTCGCTCACACCAATACTCCTCTCACGCGCTGAAAAATCAAACCCCGCCTCGGGGTATTCACCCTCATTCCCGCACCCTTGGCTTCCTACAATTTAGACATACCGGAACGCCCTGCCGAGTCCTTTGATTCGCAGGATTGTTCTTTTTTTTTGAAGCAAATGAGCTACTTATAAAAGAGGTGCAAGCATGAAACGTCGTTCACTCTTGTGGGGTGCCGGGCTGATACTGACAGCGAGTGTTGCCCACGCCGCCTATCCAGACAAGCCCATCAAAATCATTGTGGCTTTCCCGCCGGGCAGCTCGACCGACATCGTGGCGCGCACCCTGGGCATACCGCTCGGTGAAGCACTGGGTCAGCCAGTGGTGATTGAAAACCGACCCGGTGCAGGCGGCAACATTGGTACT
>JAYWBS010000120.1:0-5184 GCA_043781295.1 Polaromonas sp. | reverse complement strand
TCCGCGCGTGGTGTCCATGCGCATATCCAGCGGGCCATCGGCGCGAAAGGAAAAGCCACGCGCGGGATTGTCGATTTGCGGTGAGCTGATGCCCAGATCCATCAACAGCCCCATGGCACTTGATGCAGGCAAGGCGGCAAGCTGGTTGAAGCCTTCGTGGCGAATCAAAAATCGCGGGTCGGTAATGGTCTGCGCTTCTGCGACGGCTTCCAGGTCCTTGTCGAACGCAGTCAGAGCGCCGCTCGAAGACAGTTTTGAAAGAATCAGACGCGAATGACCGCCACGCCCAAAGGTCGCGTCGATATAGTTTCCGTCCGGTTGGATGTGAAGCGCTTCGACTGCTTCGTTCAACAAGACGGTGCGGTGTGTCCATGTGTCCGGCACCATCATCTCTCAGAACGAAAAGTCTCTGAAGACATCGGGCATGTCGCCCTTCATCTGTTCGGCCTCTTGCGCCGAATAAGTGGCTGCATCCCACAGCTCGAAATAGCTGCCCATGCCTAGCAAAACCGTGTCCTTGCTGATGCCTGCGGCGGCACGCAATTCGGGAGACACCAGCACGCGACCCGTCGCGTCCATCTCCACATCCATGGCATTGCCCAGAAAGATACGCTTCCACCAATGCGCCTGCACGGGTTGCGACGCGATACGGTTGCGAAATTTCTCCCACTCACTGCGTGGGAAAATCATCAGGCAACCATGCGGGTGTTTGGTCATGGTGAGCTGACTGGAAGCCGTAGCGCTGAGCACGTCACGATGCCGGGTCGGCACAGACAGCCTACCCTTGGTATCGAGAGCAACAAAAGACGCGCCTTGGAACACTGCTACAAACCCTTAAAAAGCACTTTTCACCACTAAATTGCACTTCCTACCACTTTATCAGGAAAGATTGAACGTGCAAGTGCTTTGAAACAAATTTTTTCAATGAAATCAAGTACTTAGAAGCATCTTTGCAGACTCGCCCAAAGCCGAAAGATGTTCTAAATTAAGCACTTAGCACGCGTAGTGAAAGTGTTTGTTTAAGCCGAGCAGCGCGATGGAAGATTTTTAGAGAGAGGGAGGGGTAAAAAAGTCTGCTTGAAGGAAAGCAGACTTTTTTTGCCTAAAATCCGGGTTTAGAGCGGAAGTTCAGTCACTGCGGGTAGTGACTTTGGCATATTCCGTGATGCCAATCACATTGAAAAAGGCCGCTACCAAGCGGTTAACTTCCAGGAACTGTACTGCACGACTTTCAGCGTGACGTGCTGACACCCAGTTGAGAAGCGTACCCGCTGCAGAAAAATCAACCCGAATCAGTTTGGCACAAGAAATCTGCATGATGTCAGCGCCCATGAGCTTGATCTCAAGTTGCTCCAGCATCACGATGGCATCACCCTCAATTTGACCCGAAAGCTCCACCGAAAACAGGTTGCCCATCTGTGAACTCAGGTTATCCATGTGGGTGTCACCGTCTTGCGATTGCAGACTGGACGGAGCGGAGTCCCGATAAACATCGCCGATGATGGTGTGGCCTGCAATCGCCAGACCTTGCGTGTCAATTGACTTGTATTCGCAACGCGCGGTTTCCCAGGCGGGGGGCGAGACCTCGTAAGTCACGCAAAAGTCGAGCGCCGCAAGCTCAAATTCATCGGGCCGATGCGTGATGCGCAAGGCCTCCATGCGCAACTGCCACCACGCCTGCGCCGTGTCGCGCTGCCCGGACGGTGTGTTTTTTTGCAGGACCTGCTGAAGCTGGGGATCACCGATGAAGCGGATTTGCACGGGCTGCGCTGACCAGCTACCGAAAACCTTGCACAAAGGCTCAACGGCAACAGCATCGATGGCTTTGAGATTCGTCCAATCCAGTCGCCAGGGCATGGGCGCTCTGACAAGCGCCGCCTTCAGTGCTGCAACGGTTTGAATACCGACGGTAGAAGAACACACCCAATCAGCGACAGGCCCACTGGCAACCGTGTTAGTCGAAGGCGCGGCAAGCTGCCGAACGATTTCAGGCATTGAAAACCATTGTGGTGCCGAGCGGTCAAACTTTTGCACAAACTTGAGTGCGGCAGTTTCAAATTTTTCTTGGCTGTCGGTCGCGCGGTACAGATCAAAAAGCGCCATCCAGGTGTCCGATTGGCCAGATCGGGAACCACCAGGCGCCAACATCTCCAGCAAACCCGCTTCAGCGCCGCTGTCGTCACCGTTGGCAAAACGGATGGAGGCTTCTTCAAGCTCGGCATCGTGAGCGACTTCTGACACCTCCATGGCCATCATGTTGGTCTGGGTGAAGCCGGATACCCCCGCTTCATACCCACCGCCCGTGCCAGCGAGTCCACCTATCACCAACGGTTTGGTAGGCGGGCGCAAGGGCGGTGCCGCACCGGCTACCGGCGTAGGTTGCGCTGCCCGGGCAGCGGGTTGTATGGGCGGTTTGCCCAGTCCCTGCAATCCGATGGGTTCGGTCGCGCCGTATCCCACGGGCAAGCCGCCCACAGGCGCCAGGCGAACTGGCGGAACAGAAGCAGAAGGCAGACGGGCAGATGAGGGCAGACTGATGCCGCCGTCGCCATTGCTATTGCCACTGCCATTCTGGAAATTGGATGAATCGCCTGAATTTAGTGAAGACACACCGCCCTGCTTGGTCTTCCACCACTGCATGGACATCTGGGCTTCGATCTCATCAATCTTTTTGAGCGTCTTGGCGCGGTCGTCCGGTTTGGACGGCATACTGCTTTGAAAAAACGAGGGCCGTGCGCCGGGATCTTGTCCCACCATGGCTTCACGCTTGCGCATTTTGCGCAGCATGTCAAATTCACGCTTGCGCACAAAGTCGTTTCGCCGCTTGCGCTCAATCATTTCCTTGAGCAGCTGCTTGCTCACAGCTTCATCGCGGTCCGTTTCCTTGCTGTCAAGCTCCGACCAGCTCGTCGCCGGATTGCGGACGAACTTCACCATCTTCGATAACAAGCCCGGCGCGGTGTCTTCTTTTGCCATGAATAAATGGTCGAAGGAAATTTAAGCAGTGTGTGGGGCGTTAATCGCCAAACATCTTTTGTTTGAGCTCGCGCCGCTGCTGCGCCTCCAGTGACAGATTGGCTGTTGGCCGCGCAATCAATCGGCCCACACCAATGGGCTCACCTGTCTCGTCACAATAGCCATAGTCGCCAGAGTCAATGCGGGCAATCGACTGCTCAATCTTTTTCAGCAGTTTTCGCTCCCGATCCCGGGTACGCAGTTCCAGCGCATGCTCTTCCTCGATGGTGGCGCGGTCTGCCGGGTCCGGCACCACCACCGTGTCTTCGCGCAGATGCTCGGTCGTGGCACCCGCGCTGTTATGAATTTCCTGTTTGAGGATAGACAATTTGTGACGAAAAAAAGCCATCTGGGTGTCGTTCATGTACTCCGCATCGGGCATGGCCTTGACTTCATCATCGGTCAAGGTGGCGGGCGCTTTGGTTTTCCAGTTATTGGCAAGCTTGGGGTCTTTTTTGGCCGCCACATGAGGCGGGGGCGCGATAACACGTTCGGTCATTATTGAGTAACTGGCTTTTGCTGCGTCTGGCGCGTGGGTAGGCACCATGGGTGCGGGGGGAGGCATGTGGGCAAGTGCACGGGCTGAGCTTCTGCGGCCCGGTTTAAGGGGCGGTGGCGGTGGCAGGCCGTTCTGGCCGAGTACCGGTTTGGGCAGCACCGCTACTGGCACGGGTGCTACTGCGGGCACAGGCGCCTTGGCTAGTTTTGCTGATTTTTTAATTGCCACGGGTAATGGCTTGGCTTTGGCAGGCTTGGCCAAAGCCTTGACAGCTACCTTCGCAACCGGTTTTGCAACAACTTTGGCTTTAGCTTTGGCAGGTGCAACAGGTTTTGGCGGCGCAGCTTTGGCGTTTGTTTTGGATGTCGGTTTGATAGTCGCTTTCGGTGCTGCTTTGGCCTTGGCAGATTTTTTGGGTACTGGCTTGGCAGCAGCTTTGGGGACTGGCTTTTTCACAGCCACTTTGGGTTTAACGACAGGTTTGGCGATTTTTTTGGCGACCGGCCTGGCGACAGCTTTAGGCGCTACTTTAGATACCGCCTTGGCTTTTGCAACGGCTTTGACGCTTTTAACAACTGCCTTGGCAGTCGTTTTAGCTTTGCTTGCGGGTTTTCCTGCCTTGGCTGATTTTGCTGGTTTTGCTTTCACTGCCTGTCTCCTCTGGGAAGCCGCCTCTGGATGGACTCCGGCACCAACACCAGATTTGGCGTCGGCTTTGGTATTTTGGTCGGCGCGCGATTGTAGCGGCTGCCCGGCCTGGCGGGATGCCTTGAAACCAAACCGTTGGAGAATCGATACAAACATGGCGTTTAGTCGCTCTTTCAGCGCATTTTTAGAATTACCTGACAGCCTAACCCAAAACCAGCCCGATCTGCGCTCAAACCAGACATTGCGCCAGGCCTTGCAGAAAAATATCTTTGGGCAAGTCAATGCCAATAAAAACCATCTTGCTGGTTTTCTTCTCCCCAGCAGCCCAGGCCGGGCCCAAATCGCTGCCCATTAGCTGGTGCACGCCCTGGAAAATCACTTTGCGCTCGGTGCCCTCCATGTTCAGCACACCTTTGTAGCGCAACATGCGCGGGCCGTAAATATTGACGATGGCACCCAAAAAATCTTCCAGCTTGGCCGGGCTGAAGGCCTTGTCAGAGCGGAACACAAAGCTTTTCACGTCGTCGTCATGCGCATGGTGGTGGCCATGTTCGGCGGCGTGCGAAGGATGGTCGCAATGCTCGCCTTCTGCATGGCTGTGCCCCTCATGGTCATGCCCAGCGTGGTCGTCTTCCTTTAAAAAATCCGGGTCAATATCGAGTTTGGCGTTCAGATTAAAGCCGCGCAGGTCAAACACATCAGCAATCGCCACGTCACCAAAATGCACGGCTTTTTGTGGCGCGCGCGGGTTCATGTGGGTCAGGCGATGCATCAGCGCCTTCACCTCATCTGCGGCAACCAAGTCGGTTTTACTGATAAAAATTTGGTCGGCAAAACCAATCTGGCGGCGCGCTTCTTGCCTGTCGTTCAGTTGGGTGTCGGCGTGTTTGGCATCAACCAGGGTAAGGATGGAGTCCAGCAGATACTGCTCGGCGATTTCTTCGTCCATAAAAAACGTTTGTGCCACCGGGCCAGGGTCGGCTAGGCCGGTGGTTTCAATCACTACCCGGTCAAAAGTCAGC
>JAYWBS010000119.1:0-5184 GCA_043781295.1 Polaromonas sp. | reverse complement strand
GCTACGGCATGACCAAGGCCGCCGGCATGAACGCGATGCAGACGCTGGCGGTTGAACTGGGCCCCAGCGGCATCCGCTGCAACAGCATCGCGCCCGGCATGGTGGAGACCGACATGACGCGCCCGATGATGGAAAAGCCCGGGCTGCTCCAGGCTTTCCTGGCACGCAGCCCGGCGCGTGCCGTCGGGGTGCCGGACGACGTGGCCGGTGTCGCGGTGTTTCTCGCATCCAGGGCCGGGTCGCACATCAACGGGCAGACCCTGGTGGTGGATGGCGGTTATAGCGTCGCTTGACGGCACACGAGAAGGAGACTGGAGTGAATGCAGCATTCACAAGCAGCAGGGACGCGCACGTAGAAGGCCCGCCGATGGAGCGGCTCGACGAGCTGATCTGGGTCGCCGATATTCCAGCGCTTGGGTCCGCGCGTTTTGCGAACCGGGATGCGATCGTGTTTGCCGAGGGCGGCATCCGCACGAGCTACGCCGAGCTGGAGCGCCAGACCAATGCCTTTGTCGCCGCGATGCGCGCGCGTAGGCTAAAGCCGGGCGTGCGTATCGCCTACCTGGGCCGCAACAACGATCTGTTCTTCGCGGTGCTGTTTGGCGCCATACGCGCCGGTCTGGTACTGGTGCCGCTGAACTGGCGGCTGGAACCGCCGGAGCTGGCCTACCAGCTACAGGACTCCGGGTCGCGCCTGGTAATCTGCGACAAAGACTTTGCCAACGCGGCCAAGCAGGCCGGTGCCGATCTGTCGGTGCCACTGCCGATGTTGCTGACGGAGGGCGAGCCTGGCAGCGGCGGCTTGCGCCAGTTGCTCCAGCACGCGGCGCCGGTGGTGCCTGCTCCAACAGTCGCGCACCAGGTGGTCCTGCAGCTGTACACCAGCGGCACCACGGGTAAACCCAAGGGTGTGCTGATCTCGCATGCCGCCCTGTCATTGGCGCGACATGCCGAGCTGATTTCACCCGACTGGGCCGACTGGCCGGGCGGCGAAGTCAGCCTGTCTGCCATGCCCAACTTTCACATCGGCGGCATGTCCTGGGTGCTGGTGGGGCTGGTACGTTTTACCACCGTCGTGATCACCGCCGACCCCACGCCCGGCAACATGCTGCGCCTGATCCGCCAGTACGCCGCCAAGCGCAGCTTTATCGTGCCCACGGTGCTACGGGCCATCGTCGATGACCTGCGGGCCCGCAACGAGTCGGCGCCGAAGATGCATGGCATCTACTACGGCGCCATGCCGATCGGCGAGTCTCTGTTGCGCGACCTGCTGGCCATGTTCGACTGCAAGCTGGGCCAGTACTTCGGCATGACCGAGGTCACCGGCACCGCCACCTTTCTGCCGCCGCAGCAGCACGACCTGGCGCGGCCGCATTTGCTCAAGTCGGTCGGCCGGCCCATCACCGGCATGAGCCTGGAGATACGCCACCCGGACCGGCGCCTGGCCAAGGCCGGAGAACACGGCGAGATCTGGATCAAGGCGCCCACCTGCATGCTGGGTTACTGGAACCTGCCCGAGCAGACGGCACAGGTGCTGGTTGATGGCTGGTATGCCACCGGTGACGGCGGTTACCTCGACGAAGAGGGTTACCTGTACCTGACCGACCGCATCAAGGACATGATCGTGTCGGGCGGCGAGAACATCTACCCGGTGGAAGTGGAAGAGGCATTGCGCCAGCACCCCGCTGTGCTGGACGCCTGCGTGGTCGGCCAGAGCGACCAACGCTGGGGTGAAGTGGTGGTGGCGGTGGTCGAACTGCGTCCCGGCGCCAGCGCCAGCGCGGACGAATTGCAGGCCCCTGCCCGCAGCCGCATTGCCGGCTTCAAGTGTCCAAGGATCGTGCGCTTTGGGCCGTTGCCGCGTACGGCTTCGGGGAAGTTGCAGAGGGCGCAGTTGCGGTTGCAGCTCAAGGACGGCAGGGGCTATTGAAGTTCGGGCATTCACCACACTGTTTGAGCTGAGGTTCCACGGCTACGTCCAGTGCGCTGAAGCGCAGACCAACGATGTCCTGTGGCCCTACTCGATACTCGACATAGTGGCCTGGGCCGCGATGGTGCCATCCAATCTTTAAACGGGTGTTGTACCGCCTTTCTTAAGTAACTTTGCAGCCACGCGAAACAAATCGGGCATGTCTAAGCGTCCGTCCTTCCTGCTGAACATGACACCAATTCTTTCTAGCGCCACAAACAGGTCCCGCTCGCTACCAGGATTTGTCCCAGTGATTTCGAATGGTGGCAAATAGCTATTCTTCTTGGCATCTGCAACCAGTACTTCCAAAGTTTTTGTTTTGCGCCATGCCTTAAAAACCTCTTTATCGTTCTGCGGCAATAGTAGGCCTGCCAACGGCGCGAGGACGCCCTTAATCCAGAGAAATTCTTGGTGTAACTGGTCAACTCGCGTCTTTGAAGCGGCCCGCAAACCATGCCTAATCCCTTCAGAAGTTATCGCTCTGTCTTCAGGAACACCCCCATGCTTAGAAGCCGCGATCATTAGACCCAAAAAACTTCTCGGAGTTACTTCAAAAAAAGCATCCGAGAGATGCTTGATTGGCCAATCGTATGTTTTCCCTTTCTTGTGGCCGTGGGCGCCTTCACCCATATATGGGCCTGCTAACAGTTCCATTACGCGGGCTTGATCTTCTACAGAATGGGCAAGTGCCCACTGCCTCGCCAAGATTTCTTCTTGAGTCGCAGAGGCTACGTTGAGCGAATTCAGCAACTGATTGAAGGCATTTCTTGCCAAATTAGAGGAGGTCAAAATCAGCCTCGAATAAAGCAATCCATAAAGATCAGCAGATGACCAAGTGAGGCGCACGGCACCTGTCCGCAACTTCGGCAACTCTACAAACCTCAACGTATCGTCGTCTATCTGATCGGGTCTGAGGAAGAGTTTCATCTTGATTCTGCGGTAAGCCCGCATGGCCCAAACAACCTCAACCAATGCTTCAGTAAGTAGTCGCCTTCTTGGCCACGTATTGGCCACTGTATCCAGTGCGTCATACACAACTAGAAGAGTTAATCCCTTGTTATGAAAGTACTGCTCATACTTGTCCAAATAGTCGTTTCTTTTCTCCCAATCTAACGACAGTTTCACCGCTTCCTTCAGGGGCATCAGTGCTTCGCCAGCGACTTTACCCGCAGCACGAAGTATGGTGGCCCACCAGAATCCCTTTGCATTTTCTAAAGTTGCGCCGTCTCCGACCACCGAATTCAGCATTTCGTATGTCACACCTAAGCTACCACCGACCCCGCCGGTGAATCCAAATCCAACACGAACGTTATCAAGGCCAAGATTGGGATAAGCTTTCGAAGCTGCTTTGCGCGTCTCGTCCTGCCCTAAAACCCCAGACCAAAAACTTTTGCCAGCCCCTCTCGGTCCAACGACAATTGGCGTAGCGGGGTCAAGCGCAGCGGCATGCGTTTCGGGAGCGAAGATATCTTCAAGCTTTGGAACGTTATCCCCAACAGCATCGTTGGAAACGTCGGCGGGAATCGACGAGATAGCCAAGCGCAATTGATGAAAGTCAGTTTTCTTTAACATTTTCAGTCCTACGCATATCCGGAATTGACTCGCTCAGACGATTCAAGAACGCGCCATAGGATGCTTTGTATAGAGCCTCAGAGAGCAAATCCCGCTTAATCCGTGGATTGAACAGCCTGAATTGGTCATCGTTCAAGATTGCCGTGGGCTCACGGAACACGAGCGACTCCTCTGGTAAAACTTCATTATCCGGAATCTCATCATTCCAAGGCACATTGCTAAAAGGAGCTGCGGCCGCGAGTGGCTCCGTAGCGCGCGCTGCTGACTTTTCAAGTCCACATTTAATAAATAACTGTCGGCATCTTTCGGTAAAAGCATCGCGGTCGATGGCGTCGACTGGAGCTTTACCTTGAACCATTGAAAGTCTTTCCAACCATTCCGGGATCAACTTATCGGTAGACGGGGCAAAGCGTGCAAGGTGGGCCAGCAAGACCTCATAACCCTGAAAAGTCTGCGGCTCGTCCAAGCCGAACAAAAACACTTCCGCCCCTAACCCTAAGATGGCACTTGCGGTCGTCTCGTGCAGGCCGGCACGAGCGTCAACCAAAATGGCGTCATACCGGGTGGGGTCGGAAAATCGATCAACAAGCTCGGAGATCTGGTCGAGAATTGACGCCACCGTCCCGTTTGGACGGAGATCCTCTGCATAGGCACGTGCGATTTTCGACAATACATCAGCGGGATTTCGAAGGGATCGTCGACCGAACGCAGGAATTACATCAATGCGCCCGTAACGACTAGCTAAATCAGAGGGCCCGACCAAGTCTGCTAAAAACGCCTCGTCTAGCGGTACCAGTCCATTTTCCACCAATGCATCGATCAATCCGAATTCAGGCAATGTGCCGTCATCCAGCAGTAAAGACCCAAGACCAGGCGCTTCCATGTCAAGATCAACGGCAAGAACTCGCTTACCAGATGTTGCTAAGTGCGCTGCGGCAATCGAAAGTGCGGTAGACCTGCCCACACCTCCTTTTAGACTTGCGAAAACGAATCGTGGCGGCGGCGGCGCCTTATCAGCAGGTGATCGAAGCCAATCTGCCCCGACCAACCTCCGATCAATCAATCGGATTGCATGACCAGCAACCGTAATAGTGAACGCGGAGGATGACGAGAGTAAGCCGTCTGAGCCAAAGTCAGCCTTGCTCATAAGAACGCGATCTTCGCGTGCATATGAGCCCAATGCACGCCGAATTTGCGCGGTGACACGCTTTTCAACTAACGCGTCGAGTTCCGCAGGAGCCACAAATGCCAGACGCCCACTTATGTCTCGCAGCAGAACACCGGAAGCGAGCATATCGTTTCCAAGCTCCTTCAAGATAACTGCAATGAGTTTGGGCAAGCTGTCGTCAAAGCAAATCCGCATATCAGACCTTTAAGTGCCAATGGACGCGACGGCTTGCCTAGCCTGCGCCGACCAGGAGTCGACCCACTTGTCCAACACCTCATCCCCTTTGCAATAGCGCATTCCGGTTGCCCAATTTTGTAAGAATGAGACATCCCTAGCGAAATTGATCAAAGGCGTGGACCTCCTTCCTTCCAGGGTATCGGCGCGTGTCAAGCTACTTGTCGCCTCATTCATGCGGCCAACCGCTGAATATCGTTGCAACCGGAATGGGCCTTGATGACGCAGTCACGTTCGGGAT
>JAYWBS010000118.1:0-15109 GCA_043781295.1 Polaromonas sp. | reverse complement strand
ATAAGCCGAGCTGAGTGGGATGCGTTTACGACTTTGGAAAGAGGTGTTGTAGCGGCGTCGGTGCGAGAGCTGTGTCACACGCAAGGACCCGCCTCATTGGATTTGAATCGCCTGCTTGGCCTGCCAATATGAATGGGGCGAGCGGAAAGCTGACGGTCACCAATGATTAGTAATTCTGCATTCAAGCATGCCGTCTGCACTTTTAGCAAGCGATAGTAAATGTCGGCTTTAGGGCACTCCGTTCAGACTCCTGGAATTCCGCTTTGTCGTCGTAAGCTGAAATTCAAACTGAGACTACCACCTAGGCGAAACTCGCGCATGCCAGCCACCCCTTTACATGAAGCAAGTTTTTTGTCTTAGCTGCCAAACTGGGGATTGACCAGATTCACTTCGCCATGATCGTGATTGACAACCTGCCGCTGGGCATGATCAAGCCGCCTGTGGGTGGCCTGCTGTTTGTAAGGTCAAACGTCTCCCGCGTACCGATGGGGCCGCTGGTGCGCGAACTGGTGCCTTTTTTATGGGCACATGGTGCGGTGCTTGTGTTGCTGACCTTTTTGCTAGCATTGAGCACCTGGGCACCACGCGCGATGGGATTCAAGTAGCGATATCCGCTACACTTTATAGGTCAGGAGAGAGTTCTCGCGACGAGAGCCGCCGAAGGCGCATGCTGTACCCACAATGGTCGGCTGAACGCTCAGGCAAAAGGACTGACAACCGTCCCAAACGCACTGCATTTGGGACGTTCCCTACTGGAGAGAGGCCGCAAGGGATGCTCGGCATAACTCGCTGCGAATGGGTGTAGTGCAGGTTGGGATGAGCTGCAAGGCGTATTTCGCAGTCCAATAGCCAGACTATTGGCAAGAAATACAACGCCGCAGATCGCCCAAGCCTGCGCTAGACACACCGCATGGAGTTATGCCGAGCATCCCTACAGCCCACCGAAGGAGCAAACCCGCATCGCCGGGTGAATCTCTCAGGTACCCGGGACAGCAGGGGCAGCCCGTGGTTTTAAACCACGGTACATGTTTGCCCCCGGAGAATGCTTGTGTCCGCTACTGATCAACTGCTTAAAACCCCGCTACACGATTTGCACGTCGAACTTGGCGCGCGCATGGTGCCGTTTGCTGGCTACAGCATGCCCGTGCAATACCCGGCAGGCCTGATGGCCGAGCATTTACACACCCGCACCGCTGCCGGGCTATTTGATGTGTCCCACATGGGGCAATTGCGACTAGAAGATAACGATGCGGCGGTAGCATTTGAAAGCCTGATGCCCGTCGATGTGATGGACTTGCCCGTGGGCAAGCAGCGCTACGGTTTGCTGCTGAACGACGCCGGCGGCATCATGGATGATTTGATGTTTTTCAACACGGGGAGCAGTATCTTTATTATTGTGAATGGCGCTTGCAAAGCGGTTGATATTGCGCACATTCAACAAAAGATCAGCGCGCGCTGTCAGGTTATTCCCATGCCTGAAATGGCCCTGCTCGCGCTGCAAGGCCCACAAGCCGTCACGGCCCTGAGTCGCCTGGCACTCGGTGTTGAAAAGCTGGTCTTTATGACGGGTGGGCGCTTTGATGTGGCGGGCTGCGACTGTTTTTTAACCCGTAGCGGTTATACAGGTGAAGATGGTTTTGAGATTTCAGTGCATGCCGATCTGGCAGAAAAACTGGCGCGCGCATTGCTCGCGCAATCTGAAGTCAAACCAGTTGGCCTGGGCGCACGCAATTCCCTGCGGCTGGAGGCTGGGCTGTGCCTGTATGGCAACGACATTGACACCACCACCACACCGATTGAAGCCAGCCTGAATTGGGCAATTCAAAAAGTGCGACGTACAGGTGGTGCGCGAGCTGGAGGCTTTCCGGGTGCTGAAAAAATCCTCGCGCAACTGCTAGAACCAAGCACTCTGACCCGCAAACGCGTCGGCTTGATGGCGCTTGAACGCATTCCGGTGCGCGACCACACTGCCTTGCACGCCCTTAGCGGTGAAATCATCGGCGAAGTCACCAGTGGCCTGCTTGGCCCCAGCATCAACCAGCCAGTCGCCATGGGCTATGTTGGCCCTGAATTTGCATCCATCGGCACACACCTCAACGCCATGGTGCGCGGCAAACCGGTGCTGATGGAAGTCACCGCCATGCCATTCGTACCAACCAACTACTTTCGCGGATAAACCTTTCGTCTTTTACCTGGAGAAACCCCATGACCATCAAATACACCGAAGACCACGAGTGGCTAAAAATTGAAGGTGATATTGCCACTGTAGGCATCACCGTTCACGCGCAGGACGCGCTGGGCGATGTGGTGTTTGTTGACTTGCCCGAAGTCGGTGCCTTGTTTGCACAAAAAGAAACCGCTGGTGTCGTCGAATCGGTCAAAGCCGCCGCCGACGTGTACATGCCCGTAGCTGGCGAGGTACTTGAGGTCAACGAAGCCCTGCGCGCCGACCCGTCTCTGGCCAACTCTGACCCGCTGGGCGCGGGCTGGTTTTTTAAAGTCAAGATGTCTGACGCATCGCAGCTGGATGCGTTGATGGATGACACGACTTACAGCACTTTTTCAGCCAACGCTTAAACCCCATTTTTTGAGGCAACACGTCATGTTGATGCAATCCGCCAAGCCCCTGGCCGAACTTGAAAACACGTCCGAGTTCATCGCCCGCCACATCGGCATTGACGATGCGGCAGAAGCGCACATGCTCAGCGTGCTGGGCGCTGCATCGCGCCGCGCGTTGATGGAGGCCATCGTGCCGCGCTCGATTGCACGCTCCAGCGCGATGGCGATTCCTGCGCCCGTGACCGAAGCTGAAGCACTAAGGCAACTCAAAGCGATTGCATCAAAGAACAAAGTCCTCAAAAGCTTTATTGGCCAGGGTTACTACGGCACCCACACGCCCGGTGTGATCTTGCGCAACATTCTTGAAAACCCGGCCTGGTACACCGCGTACACCCCCTACCAGGCCGAAATTTCGCAGGGCCGGATGGAAGCACTCATCAACTTTCAAACCATGATTTGCGACCTGACAGGCATGCCGATTGCCAATGCGTCGATGCTCGATGAAGCCACTGCTGCAGCTGAAGCCATGACGCTGGCCAAGCGCAGCGTTAAAAGTAAATCAAACACCTTCATCGTGGCAGGTGATTGCCATCCGCAAACGATTGAGGTGATTCAAACCCGCGCCAAGCCACTGGGCATCAGCGTGCTGCTGGCCAACTCTGCGCCTGAATGGCATGCCTCGCTCAAGGGCGACTACTTTGCCGTGCTGGCACAGTACCCGGCCACCAGCGGTCGCATCGACGACTTGCGCGCCGATGTGGCGCTGGTACATGCCAAGCAAGCTGCCTTCATTGCCGCCGCTGACCCGCTGGCGCTGACGCTGTTGACACCACCCGGCGAATGGGGCGCAGACATTGTGGTTGGCACCACGCAGCGCTTTGGCATGCCGATGGGCGCAGGTGGCCCGCACGCGGCGTATCTGGCTTGCCGCGATGAGTTCAAACGCTCCATGCCGGGTCGCCTGGTTGGCGTCAGCGTTGATGTGCATGGCAACCCCACCTATCGCCTGGCGCTGCAAACCCGCGAACAGCATATTCGCCGCGAAAAAGCCACGTCGAATATTTGCACCGCACAAGTCTTACCAGCCGTTGTGGCCAGCATGTACGCGGTGTACCACGGTCCGCAAGGCTTGAAGCGCATTGCGCAGCGCGTGGCCAGCTACACCGCCATTTTGGCGCGTGGCCTGGTTGAGATGGGTTGCCCCGTTCGCAGTGACAGCGCGTTTGACACCCTTAGCTTGAGAACCGATGCCGCTACAAATTCAATAGCTGCTCGCGCCCGTGAAATGGGCCTGAACCTGCGAATTTACTGGAAAGATTACCTGTGTATTGCGTTGGACGAGACCACAACGCGGGGTGATATTGAACAGCTCTGGTCAGTCTTCGCCAAGACCGGCCAAACCTTGCCCAAGGTTGCTGATTTTGAAAAAGGCATAGAGCCGCTGATCCCCACCGAGCTGCGCCGTACGAGTGATTTTTTATCGCACCCAGTCTTCAACACCCACCATTCAGAGACCGCCATGCTGCGCTACATCCGCAGTTTGAGCGACAAGGATTTGGCGCTTGACCGCAGCATGATCCCGCTCGGCTCTTGCACCATGAAGTTGAACGCTACGTCCGAGATGATTCCCATCACCTGGCCAGAGTTTGCCAACATGCATCCGTTTGCGCCCGCAGACCAGCAGCAAGGCTACGCCGAGCTGGACCAGCAGCTGCGCGACTGGCTGTGCCAGGCCACAGGTTACGCGGGCATCAGCCTGCAGCCCAACGCGGGCTCGCAAGGCGAATACGCTGGTTTGCTGGTCATCAAGGCGTTTCATGAGGCGCAGGGCCAGGGCCACCGCAATATTTGCCTGATACCCGCATCGGCGCACGGCACTAACCCGGCCAGCGCGCAAATGGTGGGCATGACGGTCGTTGTGACGGGTTGCGACGCCAAGGGTAATGTTGATATGGTCGACATGGCTAAAAAGTGCGAACAGCACAGCGCCAACCTGGCAGCGGTGATGATTACCTACCCATCCACCCACGGCGTGTTTGAAGCCAATGTCAAAGAGCTGTGCGCCCTGGTTCACAGCCACGGCGGGCGCGTGTATGTGGACGGTGCCAATATGAACGCACTGGTCGGCACGGCAGCGCCGGGTGAGTTTGGCGGCGACGTGAGCCACCTCAATTTGCACAAAACCTTTTGTATCCCACACGGCGGCGGCGGGCCAGGTGTTGGCCCCGTATGCGTGGTGGCTGATTTGGTGCCGTATTTGCCTGGCCACGTAGCTGGCGGCATTGCAGTAAACGGGGTGGGTGCCATTTCAGCAGCACCATTGGGCAATGCAGCGGTATTGCCGATTAGCTGGATGTACTGCCGCATGATGGGCCCAGAGGGTTTGAAGCAGGCCACTGAGATTTCTATTCTGTCGGCCAACTACATCAGCACCCGCCTGAAAGACCACTTCCCTACCCTGTACGCCAGCGAGGCAGGTTACGTGGCGCACGAATGCATTTTGGACTTGCGCCCCCTGAAAGAAACCAGCGGCGTAACCGCAGAAGACGTGGCCAAGCGCCTGATGGACTACGGCTTTCACGCACCCACGCTGAGCTTCCCCGTCGCGGGCACGCTGATGGTGGAGCCCACAGAGAGCGAAGACCTGAAAGAAATTGACCGCTTCATCAACGCCATGATTTCCATCCGCCAGGAGATTGCGCAAATTGAAAGCGGCGCCTGGCCACAAGATAACAACCCTTTGAAGCATGCACCTCACACATCAACTAGTGTCATCGCTGCCGAGTGGAACCGCCCGTATTCACGCGAGGTAGCAGCCTTCCCGGTAGCGGCGTTAAAAACATCCAAATACTGGCCCACCACGGGCCGGGTAGACAACGTGTACGGCGACCGTAACCTGATGTGCAGCTGTGTGCCAGTCAGTGACTATGCATGAGGGCGCATTCATCGCTATAGATTAAGGAGCTGCTTGCGCCCGAATCCATTGGGCTAGCGCACGATTTAATGCCTGAGAAATGGCCAAAACAGCCTAAAACCAGATACTCAAACCGCCTGATGCTTGCCAGCCGTCCAGCCACGCTCGCCCAAGGCGGCTTGCGCCACTGCCTCGGGTGTTGCCTCTAGCGGGGTAGCCATGGTGTCGTTCCAGCGATTCAAGAATGCGAACATGGCCACCACACCCAATATTTCGGTGATCTCAGCGTCGCTCCAGTGCTGCTGTAGCTCGGCAAATTGTGCGTCTGTTACTGCGTTGGGCTGGGCTGCGGCGGCGAGTGCGAAGTCGAGTGCCAGACGTTCTTTAGGGCTGTACAGCGGGCTGGTGGCGTAGGTCCACACGTCGGCCAGTTTGGCATCGGTGATGCCGAAATTTTTGGCGCCCAGCAGCGTGTGCGCCTGGCAGTACAGGCAGCCTGACACCTGGCTGGCCACATGGCCTATCAAGCGCCTGAAGCCCAGGTCTACCTCGCCCGCAGGGTCCATCACTGCCGCATTGAGCTGGGCCAGCGCCTGCACCAGTTTTGGCTTGCGCTGCATCGTCAGTACGCTGTTGGGCGTAAAGCCCAGCGTCCCCAGAAAAAAGTCGAAGTGCGGTTTCAGATCTGGCGTGGTCTCGGGCGGCAAAGGGTTCAGGCGGGGCATGGCAGTTATCTTGATATCAGGCTTTGCTTTTCACCAGCGCGTACACAAACAGCAGCACCACAGCGCCAACGACTGAGGCCACAAAGCCGGCAACCTGGCCGTGCTGGTACAGCCCCAGTGCCTTGCCCGCATAGCCCGCCAGAAACGAACCCGCCACACCCAGTATGGCCGTCATGATCCAGCCGAGCTTGTCGTCTCCAGGTTTGATGGCGCGGGCAACAAAGCCGACGATCAGGCCGATGAACAAGGTTCCGATAAGTGACATCATGGTGAGCTCCAATAGGCTTGGTAAATTAAATAGGATCCGTTAATGGCACCAGCATAGCGCAGCTGTGGTTAGACTCATCACCCATGGCCTTGCCGTCCACCACTTTCCACTTCAACCGCAAACACGGTTTTATTTTTTTTACCTGCACGGTTGGTGTGCTGGCCGTGTTGTTCTGGCTGCTGGCGCGCTGGCTAAGCCCTGCACCACCCAGCCAGATTGACATGACGACGGGGGCGATAGATGGCGCATCGCATCAGTTTGCGCTCCAGTACCAGGCCCTGCTCAAAACCAACGGCGTCACGCTGCGTTTGCTGCCGTCGAGTGGTTCGGTAGAAAACCTGGCGCGGCTGAACGCCGGAACGCCAGCAGGGTTTGTGCAGGGCGGGCTCAACCCGCCGTCTTTGAGCGAACCCGACAGCGATGCTGACACCCCCCTGCGCAGCCTGGGCGTGGTGGGTTACGAGCCGGTCTGGATTTTCACCCGCTCGTCAGCACTTGCGCAGTCGTTGGGCAAAGGTTTGGCTGGCCTTGCAGGTAAAAAGGTGGCGCTGGGCGGCGCAGGCAGCGGGACGCGCAAGGTAGCACTTGAATTGCTGGCTGAATATGGCATCACCTCAGCTAACGCAAGCCTTGAAGCGACGGGTGGTCTGGGCGCAGCCAACGCGCTGCTGGCTGGCATGCTGGATGCAGTCCTCATCATTGGCGCGCCCTCAGCACCAGCGGTGCAACTGTTACTCAAACGGCCTGATATACAACTGGTGTCGATTGAGCACGCTGAAGGCTTGAGCCGCAAGCTACAGTACTTGACCGTCATCAAGCTACCCGCAGGTTCGGTTGATGCCCTGCAAAACCTGCCGCCGCAAGACATCCACCTGTTAACCACAACAGCCAACCTGGTGGTGCGTGAAGACCTGCACCACGCCCTTGACTTTCTGCTGCTTGAAGCCGCGCATGAAGTACACAAAGGCGCGACGCTTTTAAATAAATCTGGCGACTTTCCACGGCTGGAAGGCGCGGACTTCACGCTGTCAGAAGACGCGCGGCGCTACTACAGGGACGGCAGGCCGTTTTTGCAGCGTTATGTGCCCTATTGGGTGGCCAACGCCTTGCAGCGCCTGCTGCTGGTGCTGCTGCCTTTGCTGGCCGTGGCGATTCCGCTGTTCAGGATCATTCCGCAACTGATTGCCTTCAAGGAAAAATCACGCTTGAATCGCTGCTATGGTTTGCTGCTGGACATGGAACACCATATCCAGTCGCAGGCCCTGGCCCCAGACGAGATCATCAAAGCGTCACGACAACTTGACCAGATTGAGCATGAGGTCAAGCGCATGAAGTTTCCACTCGACTTTATCGACCGTGTCTACACCCTGCGCCAGCATGTGGACTATGTGCGGGGCCACTTGCATCAACAAAACCCCGCAGCGGATGTGCGATGAAAAATTTGATGCTTTTTGCAAGCTGGCGCTGCGCTCTGTGGATCATGGCTGTATCGCTGCTGCCCGCCTGCACCGAAGCCCCCACCTGGCAAAAATTATTAACCCTCAAAATCATCGAGCAGTACCCTGACTACAAAATACAGCCCGCCGCCAACGGCGGCCTGCTGGTGGAGCGGCCCGGCAAAAGCACGCTGCCGGTCGATGCTGATGCCATCGGTCTCTTTTGCAGGCGCGGCCCGAAAGACTGCAACTACGCCACAGACCAGATGCTGCTGGAACTGGGCGGCAAATAAACAAGTGGAGAACACCTCATCAAGCCGTAAAGCTGTGTAAAGCTGCCAACCAGAAGGCCCGCCAAGGCGTTAGGCATGTGCAGAATATGAACGTTCAGGAGACCTTGATGCATCCCCACACCACGCACAGCACCGGCAGCAGATTCACGCAGCGCAGGCCATCTGCCAGCCGAACGCACATTTCAGTGGTCGTACTTTCTGCCCTGCTTGCCCTGCCCGCAGCCGCGCAAACCGATGCCAACACGGCCGCTGCCTGGCGCGCCACATCGCGTCTTGGCTATGGCCCCAATGAGGCCACAGCCCAGGCCGCGCAAAGCAACCCCAGGGCCTGGGCCTTCAGCCAGATTGACGCGGCCTACGCCGCCAGCCAGCGCGCGCCCAATATCCCCGCCGACATCAATCGCTTCAATGAGCCCATCGCCACAATTGCGCGCGACTTTAAAGTCGAACGCGAAGCACGCAAGAACATCAAAGAACAAGCCAGTCAACCCAAACCCGGTGCGATGACGGCCAACAACGCCGTAGAGCCTACTGGTTTTAGCCGCGAGATGACCCAGACCGCTGCTGCCTGGCGCCTGATGTCGTGCAGCGACCCAGCGCTTGAAAACCCGCTGCTGGCGCGCATGACCGAGTTCTGGTTCAACCACCTGAACGTGTACGTTGGCAAAGGCCCGGTGCGCCCGTTTGTCGGCAACTATGTGGTCAATGTGATTCGCTCCAACGCATTGGGCAAGTTTGAAGACCTGCTGCTGGCCAGCGCGCGTCACCCGGCCATGCTGTTTTATTTAGACCAGGCGCAAAGCAACGCGCGGGGATTGAATGAAAACTACGCACGTGAACTGATGGAACTGCACACCCTGGGCGTTAATGCGGGTTACAGCCAGAACGACGTGCGCGAATTAGCGCGCATCCTGACCGGCTGGACGGTGGGCCTGCAGCAGGGCGAAGGCTTTCGCTTTGCTGACCGGCTGCACGACAGTGGAGAAAAAACCCTGCTGGGCCGCAGTTTTAATGGTGGTGGTGTGCGTGAAGGCGAAGATGCCATTCGCATGCTGGCACGCCACCCGGCAACGGCCAAACGCATTGCCAATCGACTGGCCACGACCTTCGTTTCAGACAAGCCACCGCAAGCGCTCATCGACCATCTGGCCGCAACCTTTACACGTACCCAGGGCGACATTCGTGCGGTCATGCGCACGCTGGTCGAGTCACCCGAGTTTTGGCGCACGGAAAACACGCTGTTTAAAACCCCGCTGGACTTTGCCTGCTCAGCCCTGACGGCAGGTGGTGGTGCCAAAGAACGGCGCGAGATTCAGTTAACACTTGGCTTTTTAGCGCAAGCTGGCCAGCCCCTGCATGGCTGGCAAACACCGGACGGCTACAAAACCGATGCAGCGACCTGGCTGGCACCGGAGGCACTCACGCGCCGCGCCGACTACGCCATGGCACTTAGCAACCGCATCACCGAGCCCACCTACCTGCAACCGTTTTTAAGCGCGGCCAGCCGCGACCGCATTGCGCGTGAACTGGGTGCCACGCGCACAGGCCTGATGCTCGCCAGCCCTGACTTCATGAACAAATAAAACCGGAGATCATCCATGCACACGTCACAACTTTCACGCCGCCAGTTATTACTGGCATCCGGCTTGGCACTGGCTGGCAGCGCGCCGCGTGTATGGGCGCAAGCCGCACCGCAGGGCAACAAGGGCACGGGCCGCCTGGTAGTGGTTTTGCTGCGCGGCGCTTATGACGGCTTGTCAGCCTTTGTGCCTTACGCTGATTCTGACTACTACAGTAGCCGCCCCAACATCGCCATTGCGGCACCTAACGGCACAGCCAAAACGGCCCTCAAACTCGACAACACATTTGCCCTGCACCCCGCCCTCGCGCCCGTACTGCCGCTTTGGCAACAGGGCGTGCTCAGCTTCATCCCCAGCGCAGGATTGCCAGCGCCAAACCGCTCGCACTTTGCGGCGCAATACGAGATGGAAATCGGCCAGAGCGGTAAAACCAGCGCAGCACCGGGCTGGTTGAACAAGGCGGCAGGTAATAGCAGCAAAACCATCACGTCGGCCATTGGTGTCGATCAAAGGATCACCACCGCCACCGCCATCGGCGTCGGTGAGGCTAACCCAGCCATTTTGGCAGGTGATGCACAGGTCAAACTTATCCCACGCGGTCAGGCCGCCGAGCGAACAGGTGTGCTGGCGAATGACAAAACCCGTAGCGCCCTGATGGATTTGTACGCAGGCAATGACAAGGTCAGTGAGGCCTTCAGGCAAGGGGCAGGCAGCCGCATGCAAAGCGCGCAAGAACTCAGCACTGAAAAAACCGCGATGGATACCCGCCGCGACACCGCCATGCGCAGTCTTGACAAAGACGGCACGCCCGCCACCACCCAAGCGCAAAACGCACAAATGCTGGCCGCCAGCAATGGCGCGTCAGACCCGGTCGGCTTGCAGCTGGACGCACAGCATCTGGGCACGTTGATGCGTATTGATCGCAACCTGCGCATCGGCTTTTTGTCCGCAGGCGGTTGGGACACACATGCCAACCAGGGCAACGCCACGGGCCAACTGGCCAACAACCTGGGCAACCTGGGCCGCGCCATTGCGCAGTTGCGGCAAGACTTCTCGGAACCCGGCGATGTGGTGGTGGTGATGAGCGAGTTTGGCCGCACGGCTGTCGAGAACGGCACGCGCGGCACAGACCACGGTTATGGCAACGCCATGTGGCTGGTAGGCAGCCGCATCAATGGTGGGCGCTGGCATGGCCAGTGGACAGGTCTGGCACGCGGCAACCTGAACGAGGCACGTGATTTACCAGCACACCATGACTACCGCGCTGTGCTGGCGCAGGTCATGCGCAGCACATTCGCCATGCCCGATACAGCGCTGGCCACCGTGCTGCCTGGCAGCAAATGGGACACCAGGCTTGATGGTTTGATGCGCCGGACTTAATGCACAGTTCGCGAAGCCAAAAAAAGTAAAGTGTCCGTAAAGCATTCAACCAGTTCTGGTCGCATGCGTTGTAGATACAGGCAGTAAGTTTTTTCTGCCAACGCAAACGTCAATAACCCCCCAGGAGCCACCACATGACCGCATCATTTAAAACCCTTATCTCCAGCACGGTGCTGGTACTGGCCAGCGTTACTGCCTTCAGCGCCTTGGCCCAAACACCTCCCGCACCCGCAGCGCCCGGCGCGCCTACACAGGGTGCACGCACACCCGGCAAAGGCTTGAAAGCGCTGGACACCAATGGCGACAAAATGCTGTCGCGCGATGAAGTCAAAAGCCGTCCGCACCTGACCAAAAACTTTGATGCGATTGACACCAACAAAGACGGCCAGTTGTCGCGCCCAGAGCTCAAGGCTTACCGCCAGGCCCACAAAGGTGAAGGCAAGGCCAAAAAGTAAGCAACCCGAAAATTGACTGGCGCAACGCTTACAAAAAGCGTTGCGCCATGTACGTATACAGCGGGATGCCGATCAAAATATTGAACGGAAACGTCAGCCCCAGCGACATGCCAAAGTACAGCGACGCATTGGCCTCGGGTATCGCCTGCCGCACCACCGCCGGCACCGCAATGTACGACGCGCTACCGCTAAGGACCATCAGCAAAATGGTGTTGCCTGACGACATGCCAAACACCATGCCCAGCAGCAAGGCCGCGCTTGCATGCACCAGCGGGCCAGCCAGGGCATAGGCCAGCAGCCAGGCTGATTTACCTTTGAGCCCGCCAACATTGCGCGCCGCCAGCAAACCCATGTCAAGTAAAAAGAAAGCCAGCATGCCTTTGAACAGGTCACCTGTAAACGGCTGCATGGCGGCCTTGCCGGTGTCGCCCGTCAGCATGCCAACCGCCATCGCTCCCATCAGTAACAGTGGTGTGCCATCGGTCAGTGATTCATGCAGCAGGCGCTTCATGGGCATGCCTGATTGACTTGTGTCGCCACCCGCCGCCGCATCCCGCTTGCGCTGCAGGTTGGCCAGCAGCACCGCCATCACAATCGCGGGCGACTCCATCAGCGCCATGGCCGCTGCCATGTGGCCACCAAAAGCAATGCTGTGGTTATCAAGGTACTGCACCGCAGTAATAAATGTCACCGCGCTGACTGAGCCATAGATAGCGGCCACAGCGGCTGCATCGTAGCCATTTAAAAACCGCCTGAGCAGGTTGTAGCCAGCCAGCGGAACCGCCACAGCCAGCAGCAAAGCGCAGGTCAGGCTGACAGCCACCTCGGCCGTTAACCCCGACTTGGCCAGCGCAAAACCGCCTTTCAGGCCCAGCGCCATCAACAAATACAGCGATAAAAAGCGCGAGATTTGCGGGGGAATTTCAAGGTTTGATTTCAAGGCGCCAGCGGCCATGCCAAAGACGAAGAACAAAATGGCGGGATCAAGAAAACTTTGCATAAAACGAAACCTGTTGAACGTATAAAAAAATGACAGTAGAGAGCAGTGTGCGGTTTCTATACATAGATGTCTAATTACGCTTTATGATGTTTTATATAGATTTAATCGAATGTTTTTAAATGCAGCTTTTATCCCCACCCCGAGCCAGCTTTGCCCAGCTGAGAAGTTTTGAGGCGGTTGCACGACTGGGCGGCATCACGCGCGCGGCCCAGGCGCTGCATCTGACGCAGCCCACGGTGTCTACCCAGTTGCGCGAGCTCAGTGACTCACTGGGCACTGAGCTGCTGGCGCCAGCGGGCCGGGGTGTACAGCTGACCGACGCGGGGCGCACACTGCTGCAAACCGTCACGCGCATGTTCGAGCACTGGCATGAATTTGAAGACGGCATGGCCGACCTGCACGGGCTGCTGCGCGGCTCACTGCGCATTGCTGGCGTCACCACCACCGAGTATTTTTTGGCCCAGTGGCTCAAGCCTTTTTTGGCCGCCTACCCCGGCATAGATGTTGACCTGGCGATTGAAAACCGCGATGCCGTGGTGCACCGCCTGGCGCAAGGCCAGGACGATCTGGCGGTCATGATGATGCCGCCCCAGCACCTGGCCCTGAACCACCTGGCGGTGATGAGCAACCCGCTGGTACTTGCGGGGCCGCTGGGCCACCCATGGTCAGTTAAAAATAAAATACCGCTCAAACAACTCGCAAACGCTGATTTGCTGATGCGCGAGGTGGGTTCAGGCACGCGGCAGGCCACGCTTGAATTTTTGGCGGCGCATCACGTGACCCCGCGCATCCGCATGACGCTGGGCAGCAACGAGGCCGTCAAACACGCGGTAGCGGCCGGACTGGGCCTGGCCATCATGTCACGGCATGCGATTGCGGTTGACCCGGCACATGACGGCCTGTGCGTGCTGCCAGTCACCCACCTGCCGATCCAGCGCAGCTGGCAAGTGGTGTGGCGACAAGACCGCCGCTTGCCGCGCGTCGCGACCGTGTTTATGGATTTTGTCCGGCGCGAGCTGGCTACGGCTTCGGTAACTTAAGGCTTCTCAGGTTTATTTGCCGCTGTGCGCCTGTCAGGCCGGGGGATTTTTTTGAACTTGATCAGGCGATTGGTTTCAATCGCATCTTTTTTAACCTGCCGCTCGGCATCCAGCAACTGCCCTGCGGCCAGCCAGGTGGCAAACTCTTGCGGACTTTCAAGCGTGATGCGGCCCAGTGTGGCCGCGCGAAACTCGTAAATCACAATCTCGGCGGCTTTTTGCAGGTTGATGCGGCCTTTGGTCAGCACCGCACCGCGCTTGCGGCCAATGTCTTCCAGCACGCTTTCGTCGGTTGAATCGGGCGTGATCTCAACCTTGTAGCGCTCTGTCAGTGCTGCGGGGTATTTTTTAATCAGCAGACTCAAGAGCTCCAGCGCGACTTCTTCTTCACTGAAGGCATTGCGGCCAATCGCGCCACTGGCGGCCAGGTTGTAGCCGCTTTGCGCCACGATGATGCGCGGCCACAGCATGCCCGGCGTGTCCCACAAATAAAACCCATCCGCCAGCACAATGCGCTGCTCGATTTTGGTGATGCCTGCCTCGTCACCGGTTTTGGTAGCGCGCTTGCCCGTCAGGGTGTTGATGAGGGTTGATTTGCCGACGTTGGGGATGCCGCAAATCAGCACCCGCATCGGCTTGACCATGCTGCCGCGCAACGGGGCCAGCACATGGCAGGCATCAATCAGTTTGCGGGCCGGTGCGGCTTCACTGGCGTCCAGCTCAATCGCCCGCGTGTTGGGCATAGCGTTGTAATGCGCCAGCCACAGTGCGGTGATGACCGGGTCGGCCAGGTCTTGCTTGTTCAGCACCTTGAGCGTGGGGCGCGATGCCGTCAGCTCGGCCAGCTTGGGGTTGGCGCTTGAGCCAGGCAGGCGCGCGTCCAGCAGCTCAATGACCACATCAATTTCCTTGATGCGGTCTTGAATAGCTTTTTGGGTCAAAAACATATGACCGGGAAACCACTGGATAGCCATTTTTTAATTTTCTTGTAGGGATGAACGTATTATCGGTTGCGTTACTTTTAATGAATGATTTGCACCATGCCACTGCCTCAACCACCTACTCAAGCGCCTGATCAAAAACCTAAAAACAAGGCAACGACAAAAGCCAACAACGAGCTGGCCATCAAAGGCGTCTTGTGCATCCTGATTGGGCTGGGCGTGGTGGTATCGCCTTACTTCATCACCTCGCCGGGCATGCAGGGCATCGTCGCCAAGTCAGCAGCGGTAGGCTGGTTTGCGCTGGTGCTGGGGCTGGCGTTTGTGGGCTTGTATGTGCGGCGCCGCATGGCGGGCAAGTAGCTATAAATAACATAGCTGCTTGCGCATATATCTATTGGTCTACGGCCCGATTAGATACTTAAAACCACTACTGTCCGGTAAATTCAGGTGGATTGTTTAAACAGTTCAATTTGTGATTTAAGCGACTCAAAATCCTCACTGTCCATTGCATTGCTGAC
>JAYWBS010000117.1:0-38099 GCA_043781295.1 Polaromonas sp. | reverse complement strand
TGATGGCGGTCTATGGTCGCTGGCAGCGCGAGGGCGATGTGAAGAATTTGATCGCCAGCAAGCTGGCTGACCTGACACCCTTGTTGGGGCGTTTGGGCACGGCGAGCCGGGATTTCAAATAGGACCCTGCGTTATGCATTGATTATGTGTGCGAACTACGTGCCCATCGCCAGCCAGGACCGACCGCTTCAGTATTTTAGGGTGACGCGTGATCGGGATGAACCAGAGCATGATCTGTTCCCATGGGCCAGCCCCGTTCATCCGGCTGGCCCTCAAGAATGGCTGGTTTGGCGATACCAGTCGCATGTGTTTCGTCGGTACCCCCAGCGTGTTGGCCCGGCGCCTGATGCAGACCAAGTGCGAAGCCATGCTCGTCGGCATCCGACAGGTCAAGCCTGGAGCGACGCTGGGCGATGTTTGGCCATGCCATCGAGTCGGTCGCTCATCGGGAGCGCCGGCGTGGTGCGCGCGTTGCCGACGCCTCCAATGTGGTGGACCTGACGGCGCTGCTCGCAAAAAGCCTGGAGCGGCGAAAGGCACCTGCGGCCAAGGTGGAAAAACCGCAAACCACCACAAAAACCGTTTCAAAAACTGCTGCAAAAGCTGCCGTGAGAGGAACTCCGAAACTCGCTGCAAAGCGGGCGTAGGAATGGTCCGACGTGATGTTGGCGCATGCGCCATTTCAGCCAGCAGGTTTTGTCTGGCATGCACGGGACCCGTCTGGCGAGACACTTCCCGCAGCCGTCACTGACGGTCACTGCGACGGGCTCCTGGCGCATCTTGCGCTGATGGCAGAACCCGTCACTTTCTACCAATTCAAACTTTGAAGGACATCACCATGGCTAACGAAAAACCTCTCATGACCGGGCTCTTCCCTGACCGGGAAAGTGCTGAGCGCGGCTACAACACACTGGCCGACCGGGGCTATTCCAAGGACGACATCAATGTCGTCATGTCGGATGAAACCAAAAAGCGCCATTTCGCTGCTGCCGGCACAGAGACCGAACTGGGCAATAAGGCGGCTGAAGGCGCGGGCGTTGGCGGCGCGATTGGCGGCACTGTGGGCGCCATTGCTGCTGCGATTGCCGCTGTGGGGACCACCATTGCCATACCCGGCCTTGGCCTGGTATTGGCAGGCCCCATTGCAGCGGCCATTGCCGGTGCCGGTGCAGGCGCAGCCACGGGCGGCATTGTGGGGGCACTGGTTGGCTGGAACATGCCCGAAGAGCGGGTCAAAGAATACGACGAGGGCATTCGCAACGGCGGCATCCTCATGGGAGTGAGGCCCCGCAATGACGAAGACGCCACCCACCTGAGCACCGCCTGGAAAGCCAACCGCGCGCAAAACGTTTACAGCTAACTCCAGCGTCGCCTTCGGGCTGCAATCAAGAAAGCCGCAGGCTACGGAGCCTGCGGCTTTTTTTCGCGTTGCGTGGCCTGGTCGATTTGCTGCAGAAGCCGTTCGGGTTGCGTGGGCTGCTCCATCGCGGCCATGTCAGGATGGTCATCAAAATCCGCGCCGACCTTGACCGCAATGCTTCTGAGCATCTTGAGCATGTGGGTGTTTTCCTGCTCCGTCAGCAGGTTGATCTGGAGGTCCAGATGGCTGCGCTGCTCGGTCAACCGTTTCTCCTGGTTCTGGCTGATCAGGATGAACGCGGACAGGAAAATGGCCTCCAGGGAAACCACAAATGACAGAAAGAAAAACGGAAACGGGTCCTGCATCGAACCAGCCCAAGACGATGTGTTGAACCCGATCCATGCCGCAAAGAACGCGACATGGATCCAGATGAACGGCATGCTGCCGCAAAACGCGGCAATGCGCGCTGCAAGCCGCTCGCCATGGCTATGCGCGGATTTTGCCGAACGCTCCTGCTCAAGAATCATGCGCAGGTTCCGGCTGGTCAGTTCATCGACTGAATTTGAATCAACGGGCGTGGCAGCCCCATAAGCAGATGGTGAGGGCATTGGCAGTTCTCCAACGCACAGACTAACGGGTTATTGCAGCAGCGGGGCGTGGGCGGTGCCGCAAACCCGACTCTCTGACCTGATTTAGCGGTGCCCTCCTACAGCCCAAACCACTGAATTGGGTGATTCTCCCTAGTGGCATTTTCACTGGCACACATTGTGAGGAGTTTTATGAGTTACG
Organism: Polaromonas sp.; assembly: GCA_043781295.1. Taxonomy (GTDB): domain Bacteria; phylum Pseudomonadota; class Gammaproteobacteria; order Burkholderiales; family Burkholderiaceae_C; genus Polaromonas. The sequence continues at coordinate 35,950 of JAYWBS010000117.1, read as the reverse complement.
ACCCGCGGTTTGCAGCGGTCTGCGGCGACGCCCGGTTGCCGCCCGGGAAGATGGGCCGGCTGGCCCAAAGACGTCCAGGCTTGCAGGGACAAGTTCTTGCCAGCCACTGGGATGCACAGGCGCTGCGCGGACTGCTGGCCTCGCAGATGGCGGGAGACCAGATCATTGTGGTGTCCAACCGGCAACCCTTCACGCATGACCGGGTGGACGAAGCCGTGACGCTGATGCAGCCCGCGAGCGGCCTGGTGACCGCGCTGGAGCCGGTGGTGCGCGCCTGCAACGGTACCTGGATTGCGCACGGCAGCGGCGCATCAGACCGCGACTTTGTGGACACTGCTGACCGCTGCCCCGCGCCGGCCGCCACCGGAACCTACAGTCTGCGCCGCATCTGGCTCAGCGCCGAAGAACTGCGTGGCTACTGTGATGGCTTTGCCAACTCGGGCCTCTGGCCGCTGTGCCACATGGTGCATGTGCGGCCCGTGTTCAATGAAGCCGACTGGCAGCATTACCGCGCCGTGAACGCGCGGTTTGCCGATGCAGTGGTGCGCGAAGCCCGCCGCCCTGACCCGATTGTGCTGGTGCAGGATTACCACCTTGCACTGGTACCTGCTTTGGTGCGCGCGCAACTGCCGCACGCCACCATCGTCAGCTTCTGGCACATCCCATGGCCGCATCCGGATCAAATGGGCGTGTGTCCCTGGTTGCCCGAGTTGCTGGAGGGATTGCTGGGCAGTGACATTGTGGGTTTCCAGACACCGCAGCATCGGCGCAACTTTGCCGATCTGGCGGGGCGCAGTGGCAAGCAGGTCAGCCAGGGCGAGGTGCCAGAGATTGTCCAGCGCAGCCACACCACCCAGGTGCGCGATTACCCAATCTCCATTGCGTGGCCCACCGCAGCCGAGGCGGACACACTGCCAAGCGTGGAATCGTGCCGTCGCGAAGCGCGGGCGCGGTGGTCGCTTAAGCCCCAGGGCAAGCTCATCCTCGGCGTTGACCGGTTTGACTACACCAAGGGAATCATGGAGCGCCTGCACGCATTTGAGCAGTTGCTGGCCACCCAGCCGCAATGGCAGGGGCTGGTGCGTTTTGTGCAGATCGCTGCCCCCACGCGCACCGTGCTGAAGGAATACACCGATTTTCAGAGTCAGGTATTCGCCGAGGTGGCGCGCATCAACGCCCGGTTTGCCGCCAGCGGTGATGCGCTTATTGTGCTGCTGGACGCACACCATGACCGCGCGGCGCTGGACGCGCTGTACCGTGCAGCAGACGTTTGCCTGGTCACCAGCCTGCATGACGGGATGAACCTGGTGTGCAAGGAGTTCGTGGCAGCCCGCGATGACGAGCAGGGGGCGCTGGTGCTGAGCCAGTTTGCTGGTGCGGCCAACGAGTTGGGCACCGCACTCATAGTCAACCCATACCACACCCGGCAGGTGACGAACTCGCTGCACCAGGCGCTCTGCATGCCCAGCAGCGAACAGCGGCGGCGCATGCGTGCCCTGCGCGAAACAGTCAAAGCCGCCAATGTCTACCGCTGGGCTGCAAGCATGCTGCTGGATGCCGCTGCGCTTCGCGCTCCAGCGCTGCCACTGGCCCCACAGGCGCTGCCAGCATCCGGCAGGCGGGCGCGTGTCAATCCCATCGGGCATGGGCGCAATGCTATGGCCAGCGTCTGATGTCCGGGCTTTTTTCTCCGCACGGCCTGTTCTCGGTATGTCGCCTGGCTGCCGTGCCGTCGGTGCTGGCGTTCGACCTGGATGGGACGCTGGCGCCACTGATGCCACGCCCCGAGGACGCCCGGGTGCCGCAGGACACTGCCGCGCGCTTGAAGGCGCTGTCCCGGCTGTGGCCCCTGGGCGTCATCACCGGGCGTGCCATTGACGACGCCCGCACGCGCCTTGGCTTCACGCCGCGCTACCTGTTTGGCAACCACGGCGCCGAACGCGCCGACACAGCGGTGTCTGCCGTATTGCACGACCGGCTGGACCCCTGCCGCGAGCATTTGCGCCGCTACAAACCCGCCATGGCGACGCGCTGGATTGTGCTGGAGGACAAGGGTCTGTCACTGGCTTTGCACTACGCCCTGGCTCCCAATGTCCCCATGACGCGCGCATGGCTGGATGAACTGATTGCGCCTGTCAGCGACGGCATCCATGCCAGCCATGGGCATCAGGTGCTGAACATCATGCCCCAGCACGCGCCCGACAAGGGCGATGCGCTGCTGGAAATCATGCACGACTGCGGTGCGTCCAAAGCACTGGTGGTGGGGGACGATGTGAATGATGAGTCCGCCTTTGGCAAGGCACCGGCGGGCTCCGTGACGGTACGCATTGCGACGGTGCAGGTGCCAACACAGGCGCGCTTCCGGCTGTCGTCCCAGGCGCAAGTCGACCGGCTGCTGTCAATGTTGCTGGCGCTGCGGCGCTGATGGCCGGGCTGCGCCTGTCAGGCAAACCCCTCGCGCTCAGCTACCGAGCGGGCATCGCCACTCCACACATCCATCCGCATGTCGGGCTCCAGCACCTGGCACACCGGGGTCAATGCCGTTGCCTGCACCATTGCACGCCAGAGACGCTGGTGGACTTCATCCCCATTGAACTCGCACCCTTCAATGGGCCGACGCCAGTGGCAGGCCAAGACCGTGCCGCCGGGGCGCAGGGACGCGATGGCTTTGCAGGCCAGCGCCTCCAGATCAGCAGCGCCCAGGTAGAACCCGAATTCGCTCAGAACAACCAAATCAAACGTCTCATCGGGCCACTGCAATGGAACCCACGCCTGCCTGACCTCAACGTTCGGGTAGCTATCCAGTCGCGCCTTCGCAAAGCCGACGGCGATGGAAGACCCGTCTGACACCAGCAACCGGTCGCAGCGCGTCGCAAGCGCTGCCGACAGCTCGCCGTTGGCGCAACCGGGCTCGTAGCCGCTCGCGTAGCGCAACTGCGGCAGGCAGGCCAGCGTGAGCGCCCGCTTGCGCGACTCATACCAGCGCGATTTGAAGTGCCAGGGATCGGCGTCGCGCCTGAAAAGTGAATCAAAGTACAGAGCGGTGTGTTGCATGGGCGTGTGCCGACTCTACAAAAAAATACTCGTCTGCGCGGCTGGCCCTGGCCACAATCGCCGCACCCAGAACCGCTCCCCCGTTGCGACCTGATGGGTCTAGCTGGCTGGCGTGCGCTGCCAGCCCGGCCTGCTTGCGCTCACGCGCTTGCGCCGTCAGCGGCAGGCGTTGCAAGCGATGCCACGGCACAAACGGGTCGCCAGGGGTGGCCCAATGCCACATCCAGACGGGCGCTTCAATCAGGCGGCAACCCACCACGGAACACGCCAGGGAGGCGGCGAACCCGGTTGCATCGTGGTCCGGATGCCCGTCAAACCGCCAAGTGGTTGAAACCACGTCTGATGGGCGCAGCAACAACTGCAACTTCAGCGCCAGGCGCAGCGTATGGTGCGCAACGCGGCCATCCGGGATGGCTAACCGCGTGACTGCACAGTCAGCCACACCCAAGTGGTCCAGCCCTGCCAGGCTCTCGCAGCGGCGGGTTGCTGCCAGCGCCTCGGGTTGCCAGTGGGGCGAGTCGGCGTGGCTGGCCTCGCCATCAGTCACTGCAATCACCGAGATGGCACCGCCCTGGTCGCGGTGCATCGCTACCAGGCCGCCACAGGCCAGCACTTCATCGTCTGGATGGGGCGCAACAACAACCAGCCGCGCACCGCGTGGCAGCCAGTCTTCCACTGCGCAGGTGCTGATGCCGCCTGATTGCAGCCATGCCTGCCAAGCGGGTTCAGCTGTGCCGCAGCCTTGGATGAGCCGCTGGGGGTTCACAGCGGCCATGCTTGCCCTCCCTCTGAAATGACGCGTTCGGCCAAGGCAACAAAATCACGCTCCGCGTGGCTTTGCCGTACAAAAACCGGCAAGTCGGCGGCCGTGCGCGCAAAGCGGGCATTGCGGCAGAAGGTGGCGGCTCCCAATGCGCGGCCGACTTCATCCAGCACGGTTTTGGCACAACCCTCCGCTGCCAGGCGGGCGCGCAATGCCACAGTGCTCGCATCGCCCAGAGGGTTGTCATCAATCCACTGGCCTGCTTCCCGCAACACCGCCGCAGTACTGTGCAGCGCGAGATCGACTTTGCCCAGTGCCGCCAGCCTGAAGGCGCCGCGGGCTGCGGGCAGAGATTCAACCAGTGCCTGGCGCAGCGCCAACCCCAGACCCAGCGCCCCACCGTACCAGCACGCTGCAATGCCCGCGCCGCCTTGCCAAAAACCAGGCCGTGAAATGTAATCGCCAATCTGCCCCACACAGTGCCCATCCGCCTGGGTAAAGGTGACATCCACACTGGCGCTGCCCGACATGCCAACGGCCTGCCATGACGCAGCCGACGCACTCACGCCTGGCTGGTGCATGGCCACGCGCACCAGTTGCGGGCCTTGACCATCGGCGTGCCAGGCGGTCAGCAGTCCATGGCTTAAGGTTTGCGCGCCCGAGCACCAGGACTTGGTGCCGTCAAGCAGCACGGCGTTCCCGTACAGCGGCGTGATCGTCACGCGCGCATGGGCACCCTCGGCCGCCCACACGCCCCAGGCGTCGCCGTTTGACTTTGCAGCCGACATCCCCGGCCCAGCAAGTTCAGCCAATATGGCCAATGCATCGGTGTGCCCTTCGTACAATTTGACCAGCGACAGGTTGTGCGCGGCCACAGTCGCCAGTGCCTGCCAGCGTTTCAACGTGGCACCGGAGCCCGGCAGTGGTAACCGGTCCAGCCCCAGCAGCAAAATTTCATGCAACTGGGCAGACGCATCCGCAAGCGGGTCCAGGCGGGACAGCGCCGACTGCAAATCCTCTGGCGGGCTGCGCTCGTCAGCATCGCTCATGCCCGCGCCTCGTCCATCCGGCGATTCAGGCTTTCCTGCTCCACCCGCGCTAGCGTGGCGCCAAAGCCGCCCGGTGCGCGGAACACGCGCCGGGCACTGGTAAAGACGCGTGGCGCGGCAGACCAGGCAATCCGCGCACCGCTGGCCTGCAGGGCATTGACCAGCGCCACATCCTCACTGCTCTGTAGCGGCTGGAACCCGCCTGCCCGCTCGTAGGCCCGTGCACTGACGCCAAAATTCGCCCCGTGCACATGGCCGTGGCCGTCCGAATCGTTGTAGGTGACATCGTAATGTTGCCGCATCGTTTCGCCATAGGTGCCCCAGTCCCGCACCGCCACGGTGCCACAAACGGCGTCACTCTTCAATGCCAGTTGTGCAGAAATCCACTCGGGCGCAACCTGCGTGTCGGCGTCGGTAAACGCCAGCCAGCGGGCACCTGCTGCAAGCGCCAGCTCTGCGCCCAGCGCTCTGGCGGCGCCCACATTGCGGGCATTCAGCGCAATGGTGGTCGCGCCCATGCGATGCGCGATGCTGCGGGTGTTGTCGGTGCAGGCGTCCAGCACCACCATAAGCACCGTCTGCTCGCCGCCCAAGCGCGGGCAGTGGGCGGCGAGCTGCAGCGCAGCCAGGCAGGCGGTGATGCGACCTTCTTCGTGGTGTGCAGGAACAATGGCGGCGATCAAGGCAATCTCCCAGGTAAAACTTCTGAAAAGGATAGCGGTCCGCGTGAAATTCATTGTCAGCAACCCCCGTATTTTCTTGTAGGCAAACGCCGTTAGGTTCAACCCCATTCAAAACAATTCAGTGGCCCGCCATGGCCGTCACAATTTTGGCGTCGTGGCTGGTTGGGTCCAGCAAGGTAGGGCGGCGCAGCACCGGGTTCTGGATTTTTCCGTTGATAAGTGATTTGTGACTGGTCTGGGGCTGGCACACCGCTGCGTGGGCGCTGATTGCGTCAGAGGTAGCACTCGCGGTAATGAATATCCGGGGAGCCGTGAAAACAGAGGATGCGACGGACACGGCCAAGGCTACTTAAAATACTATTTATTTGGTAGCTAGGTATGCATGTTAAACGAGGGCTACAGGCCAATTTAACGCTCAAACAGATGTGTTTTTCCCCGCCACGCAGTCGGAGGCAAGCGCGAGGTCCCCAAAGTTAGGCCGTGTAGGCCGCAGCCTGCTGGTCTGGCGCCATCCGCAGCAGATGGACATCTGAATTTCCGTCGCAGAAAAAATGTTTTCGATGTTCCTGGCTTGTGTTCGATACCGCACAGACTGAGGCTCATGGGTTCGTTAACTTCAGCCGTGAACACAGTCCGTTTGGGACCAGTTCGACTTCTCAAAGCCCAGTAGCACTTTTTTTAACAAGGAATCTTCCATGAAATACTGCCCCTTCACCCCCACACGTCTGGCCGGCGCGCTGGGTTCACTCGGTATCGGTTTGGCCGTTGCGATGATCGCAGCGCCATCCGCTTTTGCGTCAAGCCACCGTGAAGCACCGTTCATCAGCGGCCAGGCCAAAGTCGACGGCACCGATCTGTACATGTTCCGCAGCTATGAGGCAGGACGCCAGGATTTTGTGACCATCCTCGCCAATTACCAGCCTTTCCAGGACCCACAGGGTGGTCCCAACTTCTACATGTTTGACCCCGGCGCGTTGTACGAGATTCACATTGATAACAATGGTGACGCTGTAGAAGATCTGACGTTTCAGTTCCGATTCAAGAACACCTCTAAAGCAAGTGCGCTCCCAGTCGGAGGTAAATCTGTGAAAATCCCACTGATAAACAGCGGACCCATAAGCGGCGTGAACCCGGCCACACTCAATGTCCGTGAAACCTTCACGATTGACGTTGTGCGCGGCCTGCGGCGTGGCGGCACCAGCACCAAAGTCACGAATAGCGCCAACGGTGCCAGCGAGTTTGACAAGCCAGTGGACAACATCGGCGACAAGGTTTTTGGCGGCGCCATCGGCTATGCGACTTATGCCAATCAGCATATCTACAACGTCACCATTCCCGGTTGCGCGTCTCCAGGACGTGTGTTTGTTGGGCAGCGCAAGGAGCCCTTCTACATTGCGGTAGGCAAGATTTTCGACTTATTCAACCTGAATCCACTTGGGCCTGAGACCGGTGGCAACAATAACGACCTGGAAGGTAAAAACGTCAGCACCTTGGCTATGGAAGTGCCAATTGCATGTCTGATTGCCGGTGCAGTGGGGGCCAGCACCACTGACCCAGTCATTGGCGCCTACACCACTTCCAGCCTGCGTCAGGGTCGTCTGGTCAATGGGTCGCCAGGCACCGGCATCAACAACGCAACCCGCAGCGGAGGCGCATGGACGCAGGTTTCACGTGTGGGCATGCCACTGGTCAACGAAGTCATTATTGGCATTGACGACAAAGACAAGTTCAACGCGTCGCGGCCAAAAAATGATCCCGCGAATTTTGCCGACTATGTGACCAACCCAGTGCTGCCTGCGTTGGTCGAATCGCTGTTTCCGTCGGCCAAGGCACCCACCAACTTCCCGAGGACTGATTTGCTGACGGTGTTCCTCAAAGGCATCGAAGGTTTGAACCAGCCAAAGAATGTGGTGGCGGGTGAAATGCTTCGTCTCAACACATCTATCCCAGTCACGGTCGCGAGCGGGCAAAACCCACTGGGCGTTGCTGGCGGTGACAACGCTGGCTTTCCCAATGGCCGACGCCCGGCTGACGACGTAGTGGACCTGTCACTGCGTGTAGCAATGGGAGCGCTTTGCGTATTGACCGGTGCGACTGACACCCTAAAAGTAGGGTGCAAGCCCGCCGACGCGCCCGCCGGGGGATTGGCTTTGACCGATGGAGTTCGTAAGACTGCCGCCAACTATGGCGTGACGTTCCCTTACTTGACTACCCCATTGCCGGGCAATTCGAACCCGCCTGCAGCCACGGGCACCGTTTTTCCCTAAATCAGATTGAGGAAATTAAAAATGAATAACACTCGAAAGTTGACCCTCGCCGTGGGTCTGGTGTTGACACTGGCCTTCGCTGCGTGCAGCGACAACGATGATCCACCTACAGCAGGTGGCGGTCCTGGCAGCGGAGGAGGACCTACTGTCACTGCGGAAGTTCCCGCGTCTGCGGGCACCACCATAAACGGGTTCATAGACTTTCTGCTTTCTCTGGCAAGCGATGAAACATCGGAGCCATACTCTATCGGCGATGGCTTCGCGGTGCCTGCGGATGAGACCAATGATCCGCGACCTCTGACCTAGCCACTGCGAATTGGCAGCAATGCTGTTTGGTGTGGAAGCGCAATTTAAACCTGCGCTTCCATTTTCGCCCCCTGTATTCGTCGCGGGAGAAATCAACGCCAATCGCTTGAGTTGAGCCCGTCCCAACTTCATACGCAGGTTGGTAACTCATTTGCAACACGCTCACGGACAGCGCCCACGGTCGCAGCACGGCAACTTCCTACTCCTGGCTGAGTCATCGCCCGATGTTCGCCAAGCGTGAGAAAAATTAAAGTGCAACTAACCGGCTTGTCCGGCCACGTGTATTTTTTTTCACTCTTATTTGGAACTACCATGAACTTCAAGAAATTACTCGCCGCTGCGGCGGGCACAGCGGCCATCGTCGGCACGATTGGTTTTGCCTACGCGCAGACCAACACGACAAACCGGAACGCGGACGGCACGATGCGTGACGCCGCCACGCAACAGCAACCCGCAGGATCAACCGGCACCATTGGCACTGGTGGCACCAACGCTTCAGGCGGAACCATGCCCAACACACCGGGCACCATGTCCAACAGCACGGGCACCATGCCTAACACTGCGGGCACGATGTCAAACAGTTCGGGCGGCATGTCCAACAGCACTGGAACCATGTCAAACGACCGGGGCACGATGGGCACCGAGCGCGTTGCGCGCGCAGACCGCAACTGACCGCAGTGCGGCAAGACAGCCTTTGAAACTTGCGGCAATGAAAAATCTGTTCACCCGCTTGTTTGCGCAGAGAAGCGCCGAGCCATGTCTGGGAGTCTTATCCGGTTCATGGCTTGGCGCTTGCTTGCTGGCCGTGGCAGCTACGCAATTGGCTTGCAGCGACACCGTTAATTTCTCCTCCGCCGCAGCAATCTCCGCATTTGCGCCGGAGGATGTACGCTCTCCCGCGACCATCTCGGCCGATTTCGGCATGGCAAAGCCGTCAAGTGAGGCGCGCCAGATGGTGGACGGGATTTTGCTATCCCGCGACCATGCGGGTGCCGACTTCGTCATTATCGACAAGAGAGACGCGACGCTTTACGTTTTTGGTGCCAACGGCGTGCTGCGCGGCGCGTCCCCAGTGCTGCTCGGCTCTGCACTCGGGGATGACAGTGTCCCAGGGATTGGCTCGCGTCCCATTGCACAAGTCCAGCCCGGAGAACGCACAACACCTGCGGGGCGCTTTGTCGCCGAACGCGGCACCAACCTGTTGGGTGAAGACGTGGTCTGGGTTGATTATGATGCCGCAGTGTCCATGCACCGTGTACGCGCCACCGATCCAAAGGAACGCAGGCTGGAAAGGCTGGCAACGCCGTCGGCGGACGACAACCGAATTTCATACGGATGCATCAATGTCCCCGTTGCCTTTTACGAAGCGATTCTTGCGCCCACATTTGCCGCTCAGCGTGCTATCGTTTACGTGTTGCCTGACGTAAAGACGCTGCAAGAAGTGTTCAACTTTCACGGGTCTTTGAAAAGAAGCTGAACGCTTCAATGCGCCCCCTGGGCATGGTTTTAAGCGATCTTTGCGATTTCTGTTAAAGCAAACAGCGCTTGCGCGGGTAGCTCCCGCGGCGCATAGTCACCACGCACCATGCACCACGCACCATGTGCCTTTGCCAACGCCTTGGTACATGGCTTGCACAAACCCACTGCTCGTGAACGACCTCCTTGATATCTAGGCATTGCGTTGCTTGAACCAGATGCGGACTTGGTCAACCAGCCTTACCAATGCAATCGGTGCCCGAAAGACGTCGGAAGCCGGCACTGACCAGTGCATCAAGGCAACTTCGGGGGCAACAGCACACCTCGCGGGTTGCGCAGCAACTGCGTCTACCGTGAGCAGGGCCAACGCATCAGACACCGGGCCAAGGCGGCAGGTGATGATGCCGTTGCAACTCAAAGTGAACGGTCAAAACTACGCCATCACCGTGGACGCCCGCACCACCGTGCTGGATGTTCTGCGCGAAAGCCTGGACCTCAAAGGCAGCAAAAAAGGCTGCGCTGGAGTTTTGCAGCCTGTCACGATGATGGCGGCCATCGTTGAAAAGCGGCTGCTGGCACCTACGCCAGAATTGCCGCTCGTAGCCAAAACCAGCAGCGACGTCCGCGCGATGGCATTGGCTGCCACCCGTACTACTCTGGATTTGATGCGCTGGATTTCAGTTGACGCTGATGCCCGTGTGCCAACGGACAAAGGCATTGAGGACGCCTTGCACCTGGTGGCGACCGAGTTGTCTTTTCGGGGAATCACCTGCGTCAATGAGACCGCAGGCGTCAGCACCGAAGTGGCGCTGCACCACGTGCGCGGCGTGGTTGTGGCAGGTATGTTGGCGCTTGCCGACGCGGCGGCAACGCCTGCCAGCCTGAGGCTGACTGCCAGTCCCACCGGGGACGCAATAGTGGTCACGATCACAGTGGAGGTCGTTCAGCCTGACAGTGCAGTCACCGCCCCAAGCGATGAGTTTCGTCTGGGCTTGGCGACTTACCGGCAAATAGACTGGGACGATGTTGACGCCATCGCCACTGCCGATGGCGTTGCCTTCACGCAGGCGGCGGCGAGTCTGGAACTGCACTTGCCTGTTTTGTCGGATTAACTGGGTAGCTATTTTAATAATAGCTGTTCATCATTACGCCACAAGGGCTAGGCGGCTAGGCGGCTAGGCGGCTAGGCGGCTAGGCGGCTAGGCGGCTACATTTTGTAACATATCGTTTCAAAATGGTTCCCTTTATTTTGGAACTTCACATATTTTTTTCAGTTAAAAACGGGCCATGCGCATCCGGTTTTTCATCACGTTTATGGTTGGTGCAATCATGCTGCCTCTGCTGGTTGCATCCGCGTTTGCGATCAACAAAATTTGGCAGGAAGAGCAGGCTACCGCACTAACAAGCCTGCGCAAAACGGTGGAGGCAACCTCCCTGATCGTTGACCGCGACATTGCAGCATCCATATCGGCACTGCGCGCGGTGGGCAATTCAGAGCACCTGCAAAGCGGCAATTTTGAGGCTTTGTATTTGCAGGCTAAAGCCCTTAACCGCATTCCTGGCACTTGGGTGGCGTTGCTCCGGCCCGATGGCTCCCAGGTTCTGAACACCGCTGTCCCGTTTGCAACGCCACCCACGGTCAGTGCGCGATCCCCCCTGGTGGCCAAAGCACTGGCGACGCGACAGCCGCAGGTCTCCGATGTGTTTGTGGGGCCCAGGACCGGCAAGCAGATTGTCGCGGTGTACGTCCCCACAGCGCCCGTGGGCACCGCCCCGGGGTACGTCCTCGCGCAGGGTTTCGCATTGGAGAGCTGGAAGGACATTGCCAAACAGCAAGATTTGCCGACCGACTGGATTGTTGCGGTGATTGACCGCGCTGGCAGATTGATTGCTCGCAGCCACAGCAGCGATGAATTTGTCGGCAAGCCTGCCCGGCCCGAGCTCGTAGCCGCCGCAGCGCAGAAAAATGAGGGGATTTTTCGGAGTTCAACCTTGGAAGGCATCGATTCTTACGTTGCGTTCGACCATTCTGATTTGACGGGGTGGACCATCGCCGTGGCAGCACCGGCGACATCGGTTGATGCACCCGTGGTGCGCGGGTTGCAAATTGCCGCTGGCGGGTTTGTGCTGGCGCTGCTGGCGTCGGCCATTCTGGCCACGTTATTTGGCCGGCGCCTGATTGCGGCATTGCACAGTGCCTCCACAACTGCAATGTCTTTGGGGCAGGGCCAGGCCCCCAAGGCAAAACGCACGTCCATTGCCGAAGTGGATGCCTTGAACCAGTCGCTTGCCACTGCCGGGGAATTGCTTGAAAAGGAACGCCTGGCCCGGCTGGCGGCCGAAATGGAGCGCGAGCGGCTGCTCCAGGTGGAGCGCCTAGCGCACGATGCGGCTGAAAAAGAAAACAAGGCCAAAGACAAATTTCTGGCCATGCTGGGGCACGAGCTGCGCAACCCCCTGGCCGCCATTTCCGGGGCGGTCGCGGTCTTGACGCGCGGCGACAAAAACACGCAGGACGCCAGCCTCTACCTGGGCATCATCCGTCGGCAAAACCGGCACCTGGTCCACATCATTGACGACCTGCTGGACATGTCGCGCCTGATTGCCGGCAAGATTGTTCTGGAAAAGCATGCGGTGGATCTGGCCGAATGCGTGCGCAACTGTGTCGATGGGTTGAGGGCGGCTCAGCGCCTGGGTGGTCACACCCTTAACGTGACTACAGAGCCGGTGTGGATCAACGCCGACCCGGTGCGGGTGGAACAGATCATCATTAACCTGATTGGCAATGCGCTGAAGTTTTCGGTTACCGGCACCACCATCAAGGTCGACCTGCATGCAGAAGGCACGCATGCCGTGCTGCGCGTGCAGGATGAGGGCGCTGGCATGACGCCTGAACTGCTGGCCCAGGTGTTTGAGCCCTTTGTGCAGGGCCCGGCCCCGGTGGATGGAAGCCAGAGCGGCATGGGCATTGGACTGGCGCTGGTCAGGCAGTTGATTGAGTTGCACGGCGGCAGCGTGACGGTGGCCAGCGACGGGCGGGACCACGGCAGCACATTCACCTGCCGCTTCCCCACCGTGCCTGCGCCCACCACGGAGCATGTGTCTGACTTTGGGCACTTGATGTCTGCGCAGCCGCGCACGCTGCTGTATGTGGAGGACAACCTTGACGCCCGCGCCGTCATGTCTGAAATGCTGCGCCTGTCGGGCTACGAGGTGCGTGAAGCCGCCAGCGGGGCCGAGGCTCTTGCGGCGGTGAGGTTGCAGCGGCCAGACGCCATCATGCTGGACATCGGGCTGCCCGACATGAATGGGTATGAGGTAGCGCGCCAGATTCGTGCGTTGGCAAACGGCAGTGATGTGCCCATCATTGCGCTGACGGGCTATGGACAGGCCCGCGACAAAGATGCTGCAGCGCAGGGCGGGTTCAGCGCCCACCTGGTCAAGCCCGTGGACCCGGACGAATTGGCCCGCACCATTGAAGCGGTGTTGCAGCTGCCGTCGCAGCATCAGACACCTCCGTAGGATATTTCTGCCAGCAGGTATCTCGGCTGGCCGACGCCGCAGTGCGCAGATGGCCCACAGCCTTTATTGGCCTTGTCAGGCACACTGCGTGGGCACGCTTCCTGCATGTGAATGGGCTGCGGCAAATCGTTCCTGCGGAGCTTGCAAAGGCACTTAGGCGCCGCCGCCTTGGCTGCGCCCCGCCACTGTCAAGAAGCGCAGGAAATCACGTTCCGGCAGCATCAGGCCCGCTTTGCGGGGCGGTGGTTGGTTGGCAAGCACGCTGACTGAAGTCTCACCCCGCAACGTAGCCAGCACGTGCGGATGAATGTAGGACTTGCGGCACACGGCCACTGTGTTGCCAAGGCGGCTGGCCACTTCCGCGATCAACCGGTTGGCCTGGGCTCCAGTGGCGTTGGCCTGTTCTTCAGCATCAAGCTGGTGCCAGAGTTCCAATGCAATCACGCTGCCATGCCAGGTGCGAAAGTCCTTCGCGGTGAACTCGCCGCCCGCCGCATCGCGCAGGTACGCATTCACATCAATGGAGTTGACGCTGTGGGCTTCACCGAATTCATCAAGAAACTGGAAAAGTTCCTGCCCGGGCAATTCCTGGCAATGCCGCACAATGCGCATGACGCGCCGGTCGTTTACCGCCACTTCGTGGCTCACACCACTTTTACCGCGAAACCGCAGGCGCAATGCACTGCTGGTCAGGGCAGTGTGGCGTTTGCGCAGCGTGGTCAACCCGAATGAGCCATTGGCTCGGGCGTATTCATCATTGCCGACGCGCACAAGGGTGGTGTCCAGCAGGCGCACGATTGCTGCGATGACGGTTTCACGCAGAACTTGCCTTCCGACGGGTGCAGTAAGGTCCCGCTGCACCCTCGACCTGATTTTTGGGAGAGCCGAACCAAAGGCTGACATACGATCAAATTTTGTTTGATCGCGTGCGATGCGCCAGCTCGGGTGGTACAGATACTGCTTTCGGCCACGCACGTCCCGGCCTGTTGCCTGAAGGTGCCCGCGCGGCGAAGGGCAAATCCACACCGACGTGTAAGCCGGGGGTATGGCCAGTCTGCGCACGCGCTGAAGCTGCTGCGCATCCGTTAACCGCTGGCCATCCGCGTGGTGATATACAAATCCCTTCCCGCACCGCTGGCGGCGGATTCCGGGCGATTGGTCGCTGACATAGGCCAGCCCAGTCGGCACATCCAGAACTGCTTCAGGGGCGCATGTCATCTTTCGAGCGCCTGCTCCAGTTGCGCGTTGTTCATCCGCGGGCGACCCGATATGCCTTGTTGCGCAGGCGCTGACGCAGATGATTTTAGAAAATTGTCAAACGCCGCAAAAAAGCCCGAGGGTTTTCGAAAAAAGGCAACGCGCCTGTGTCAAAAACAGTCACATGCCAGTTGGGTAACGCCTCAAACTTTGAGGCACTCTGGTAGTCGGTGAAATCGCCTCGGATTCCATGGCTGAGCCACACCGGCTGCTTCAGGCTGGCATAGATGGATTGAATGTCCGTGCTGAAAAGCCCACCCGCCAGGAAGTGGAAAGGGGCAAATCTGGCACCGGGTCGGTGAGCGGTTTTGCCGGCGTAGGCCCACGCCGTTTCGTTTATCGCCCTGGAGCCCCAACTGCGCTGCAGAAAATATCGGATGACCGCTGGGCGCGTCAGCGCGCCAAACAGCGCTTCGGCCCACAACGGCACACTCAGCAGCGCGTGCGTCGCGCGGATGAAGCACGTGCCCTCGCGCGGGGCGCGGCGTGCAGTGCGGCCATCCAGCCCGGTGGGGCTGACCAGTGCCAGACGACCCCATCGGGTTGGCTGCTCCACCGCCGCGCGAGCCAGAAACTCGCAGCCCAGCGACAGCGCCGCCGCGTCGATGCGGGCATTGCCACACCGCGACTGGATGTGCCTTGCATACCGCGTGCAAGGCAACGACCATGACGCGCGGGGTGTAGCGCCGGTCACTGCGTTCACTGAAGACGTAGGCCGGCAGGTCAAGCGCAAACACTGTATGGGTAGCCGTGTAGCGCTCAAAGATCGGGCGCATTTCCGCCGCCGACACAGCAGCATTGACGCTGTGCACCAGCAACAGCGGCGGGCCTTTGCCGGCCACATAGCAGCTAACGCCGTCAACCATGAAGCGTTCTGCGCAAAAGGCTGGTGGCAACCCGTGCAGTGGGCCTTCGCGTGCGGCGTCGTCAGCCAGTTCGATGCCCAGGCTGCGTGCGAACATCAGCTTAAGAATGGAAGGAGAACTTTTGTTCATTTAACGGCCGGGTAAAACAGACCTGTCTCCAAGGGTACCGGTCGACCTGTAAACCGTCTTGTCGCCATCGCCTTTAGGTGTCGAAAACCAGTCGAATATCGCGAACAGCAGTGGGGCACCGATGATCCACACGGGGAGAAATTTTTCCATGATGAACTCCTTGACAGTTGATGACGCGCAATGTGTCTCTGTGATTATTGAGACGCTTCATTTTGGTGTGCCACTGTTTTAATTACTGTAGGACACTGGGCAGACGCGGTGTCGGATTTGGGCATGTGGCGCGCTTGAAGCCGCGCCGCCAGGGTTGTGCGCCAGCATACGGCAAAGTCCTACGCGGGCCGCCGACATTGGCTGACGACGCAGCGCCAGCCGCGCCCCTAACATCAAATTTTTTTAAGGAGCCCATCGTGGACAACACCAGCAACTCTCGCGAAAACCTGCACGACATTCTTGAAAACTTCGACACCGCAATGATGATCGTGCGGCACCCAGACGGCCATATCCACGGCAGGCCCATGGCCATTGCGCTGCTTCAGGAAAACGCAGAGGTCTACTTTGTCACCAGCACCAACTCGCCAAAAATCGCTGCCATCGCAGCCGATCCCATCATCACGCTGACCTTCCAAAGTTCCAGCCAGTTCGCCACTCTGTCAGGCCGCGCCACCGTGGTGCACGACAGGCCGATGATTGATGACCTGTGGAAAGAAGCCTGGAAGCTCTGGTTCCCCGAAGGCAAAGACGACCCGACCATCTGCCTGATCCACTTCAGCCCGCAAGACGGCGAGTACTGGAACAACGCGGGCACACAGGGTCTGAAATATGCTTTTGAAGCGGTCAAGGCTTATGTGAAGGGCGAAACGCCGAAATCGGACCAAGGGCAGCATGCCAAGGTGGATTTGTAGAAGCGCCGGTCCTTGGCCCAGCTCGCTTGATGTACCCGAATGGATTTTCTCAACCTGATCCAGTGGCCTGCCATGGCAGTGACGATTTTGGCGTCGTGGCTGGTTGCGTCTACCAAAGAGGGGCGGCGCAATGCAGGATTCTGGATATTTCTGCTGAGCAACGCGATGTGGGCGGCGTGGGGCTGGCACACGGCGGCGTGGGCGTTGATTGCATTGCAAATCGCCCTGGCAGCCATGAATATCAGGGGTGCGATGAAGACCGAAAAGACCGGTGGCAACCCCTGAAATTCCGTCTATCAGCAACGCCACCTTCGTGCGGAAAATCGCTTTTTCCTTTTTTTGCAACCTTAACTTGGAGTGATTATCATGAAAGAACCTGTGGCATTTGACGATGCGGTAGACCTGCTGGATACAGACCACAAAGCAGTCAAGAAGATGTTCATCGATTACAGCGCCCTGTGTGAAGACCGGGCCCCTGCCGAGACGCGGCGCGCTCTTGCGCAGCGCATTTGCGAAGCCTTGACCGTGCACGCGCAGCTTGAAGAAGAGATTTTCTATCCCAGTGTCCGTGAGGCGATTGGGGATGATGCTTTGATGGATGAAGCGCTTGACGAACACGCAGAGGCCAATGAGTTGATCGCCCTCATCGAAGACATGGATGCCTCTGCGGCTGACTACGACGCAACCGTCAAGCAGCTTGGCAAAGTGATTGACCAGCACGTCGCAGAGGAGCGGGAGCAGATTTTTTTGAAAGCGCGGCTTGCGGCACTCGACTTGCGTGGCATGACGTTGCTACTGATCAAGCGCCAAGTGCAGTTGAAGAAGCAGGCCGCCGCAAATGCAAAGGAGCCAGCATGAAAGCCCTTGTTTACAACGGTCCGCGTGACGTGTCGGTGCAGGAAATGCCGGACGCCAGCATTGAGCGCCCTACGGACGTTCTGGTGCAGGTCACCAGCACCAACATCTGCGGGTCGGACCTGCACATGTACGAAGGCCGCACCGCAATGCAGCCTGGCCGCATCCTTGGCCATGAAAACCTCGGCGTGGTCATTGAGGTAGGTGATGCCGTGGATCGCATCAAGGGGGGCGACAGGGTTTGCCTGCCATTCAACATTGGCTGCGGCTTTTGCGCCAATTGCGAGAAGGGTTTAAGCGGGTTCTGCCTCACAGTCAACCCGGGAAGCGCCGGTGGTGCCTACGGCTTTGCTGGCATGGGGCCCTACAGCGGCGGGCAGGCCGAGTTGCTGCGTGTGCCTTACGGCGACTTCAACTGCCTGCTGCTGCCACGCGACAGTGAAGAAAAGGAAGCGGACTACGTGATGCTGTCCGACATCTTCCCCACGGGTTACCACGCGACTGAATTGGCCGGCGTGCAACCCGGTGAAAGCGTCGTGGTCTATGGTGCGGGGCCGGTGGGCCTGATGGCGGCCTGCTCGGCCATACTCAAAGGTGCAAGCCAGGTCATGGTGGTGGATACCCACAAAGACCGGCTGCAGCTTGCAGAAAAATTGGGTGCCATTGCGATAAACGACACAGACGGCGGTGGTGTCGAGCGGGTCATGGAATTGACCGGCGGCAAGGGCGCTGACCGTGGCTGCGAATGTGTGGGCTACCAGTGCTGCAACATGCACCGCGAAGAGGTGCCTAATCTGACCATGAATAACCTGGTCCAGACTGTCAAAGCCACGGGCAGAATCGGCGTTGTAGGTGTTTTTGTGCCGGAAGATCCGCAGGCAAAAGACAAACTCGCTAAGAGAGGCCAGCTGGCTTTCGACTTCGGACAATTCTGGTTCAAGGGACAAAGCATCGGGACCGGCCAGGCGAACGTCAAGGCCTACAACCGCCAGTTAAGCAAACTGATTGAACACGACAAGGTCAAGCCATCCTGGATCGTGTCGCACGAACTGCCCCTGGACCGAGCGCCTGAAGCTTATGCGAGCTTCGACAAGCGGGAAACAGGCTGGACAAAGGTCATACTGAAGCCAGCGCAGTAAACCATGGCCTCAGGCACGATTTCCGCGGGAATTGCAGCGTCGGATGTTCTTAGATGCTACGTTATAAATAGCTGCTTATACAATTTGGACGAGGGCTAGAGGCCAATTTTACTTCCAAAAACGGCGTTTTCAGGCTTTTCAGCCGCTTGGGGCATTTCTAACAGCGTTTGCGCGGCACCGGGTGCCACGCGGCCTGTCGCTTGGGCCAAATCTTTGAGCCACGCGGTGTAAGCCGATGCCTGCTCGTCTTGCGGCATGCGCAGCAAGGCTGCCGGGTGCAAGGTCACCAGCATCTGCAAACGATCCGACCGGCTGAACCACTGGCCGCGCTCTGACATCACCGCCACTTTGCGGCCCAGCAGTGATGATGCGCAAGTGGCACCGAGCGCAATAATGGCCTCGGGTTTGACCAAGTCGATCTTGCTCTCAAGCCAGTGCAGGCAGGCTACGGCTTCATGCTGCGACGGGGCCTTGTGCATGCGGCGCTTGCCGCGCGGCTCGTATTTGAAATGCTTAAGGGCGTTGGTGATGAACAGGCTGGCGCGGTCCCAGCCCAAGTCGGCCAAAGCGCGGTCGAACAGCTGGCCTGAGGGGCCGACGAGGGGCCTGCCGCGCAGGTCTTCCTGGTTGCCCGGCTGCTCGCCCATCACCATCACACGGGCGCGCGAAGGGCCTTCGCCGCACACGGCTTGCGTGGCGTGCTGGTCAATGGGGCAGGCGCGGCAGGCTTGGGCGGCGGCGTTTAAGATCACAGAAACAATGTCGGAGAAGCATCGAAGCCAATGTAGGAATAGAGGCAGGCTTTCGCTTGATTGCGCAAACTTGCGGCTCGTGCCTATGTTCGCTACCGAACAGTGCGAAACGGTTTGACCGTGCAAAATCAATTTACTAGCAACTTACTTATTAAAAATGTTCTTTCGTGGAATTGGCAGTGCAACACCGGTGAATCGCTTCACCAAAGCCGAGTGCCTGCAGGCGTTCCAGGCATCAGCCTGGTTTGAACGGCTGGATACGCGCGCGCATTTCATCGCGCGCACTGTCTTGCAGCGCGATAACGGAATTGAGGCACGGCGGCTGGCGGTCGATTCAGTGGCGGCGGTTTTTGAAATCGAACCCAATACACTCGCACGGCGCTTTCTGACTCACGCGCCAGTGCTCGCAGCCCAAGCCGCTGAGCGTGCGTTGACCCAATCCGGGCTGATTGCCAGCGACATTGGCGCGGTGATCGTCAGCACTTGCACGGGTTACCTGTGCCCTGGCCTGTCGGGCCACGTCGTTGAACGCCTGGGCTTGCGCGCTGACGTGCAGGCCTTTGACCTGGTGGGCCAGGGCTGCGCAGCGGCATTGCCCAATTTTCAGCTTGGGCACGCGTTGCTGGCGTCGCAAGCATGCGAACACGTGCTGTCTGTCTGCGTCGAGGTGAGCAGCGCCGCCATGTACCTGGACAACGACCCTGGCGTGTTGATCAGCGCCTGCCTGTTTGGCGACGGTGCCGGTGCTGCGGTGCTGTCGCGCACGCTGGCACCGGGCGCGCGGCGCGTCAAGTGGATAGACAGCGCCTCGCTCATTAACCCGGACGAGCGCGACGCCCTGAAGTTTGAGCAGCGCGATGGGATGCTGCGCAACATTCTCACGCGCACCGTGCCTACACTGGCAGCAGATTACGCGCAGCGGGTGCTTGCCACCGTGCTTGGGCGGACAGGTTTGAGCCAAGCCGACCTCAGCACGTGGATCATGCACGCGGGCGGACGCGACGTGCTGCTGGCGCTGGAGCGGCGGCTGGAACTTGACGCTGATGACCTGCAATACAGCCGCGCCATGCTGCGGGAATACGGCAACCTGTCCAGCGCGTTCGTCTACTTTGTGCTGCAGGCGGCGCTGGCCGACAACGCGCGCGGCGGCTGGTGGTGGCTGTCATCGTTTGGCGCAGGCTTTAGCTGCCACGGCGCCTTGCTGCAGGTGGACTGATGGTTGCCGCAGCCTTGTCCCTGCCCCGCACAGTTGCCGCCGAAACTCTGGACGGGCTGGCGGCGGACGACCCCCAGGCCATGCGCTCGCGCCGCGATTTGCGGCGTGTCCACCGGGTCATGCGCACGCGCAGCACCTTGTTGGATGCTTTGCAGGGCATGACGACCCTGCACCACAAGCCCGAGCCACTGCGGGTGCTGGAACTCGGCGCTGGCGATGGCAGCCTGATGTTGGGCGTAGCGCGCGCACTGGCGCTAGAGTGGCCGACGGTAGACCTGACCTTGCTGGATGCCCAACCATTGGTACACCGAGACACCATCAAGGCCTACGCCGCGCTCGGCTGGACCGCAGTCGTACAGACCGGTGATGTGTTTGACTGGGTGGCGGGTGACACGGACTGCATGCGCACCGGCCAACCGGCGCAACGCTGGGATTTGATTCTGTGCAACCTGTTCTTGCACCATTTCGAAGGGGCGCAACTCGGGGAACTGCTGGGCGCGATTGCAGCCCGCAGCACGCTGTTTTTTGCCTGCGAGCCGCGCAGACAGTGGGTTGCGCTGGTGGGCAGCCATTTGATTGGCGCTCTCGGTGCAAACGCGGTGACACGCCAAGACGCGGTGCTGAGCGTGCACGCGGGTTTTCAGGCGAAAGAGCTGTCCGCGCTGTGGCCGGGGTCGCCACCCGCATGGCAGGTCCAGGAATATTCTGCCGGTTTGTTCAGCCATTGTTTTCGCGCCGAACGAGTTGAAGCGGATCAGGAATCACGCCATGCAAACCCAGTTTGATGCCATCATTGTGGGCGCAGGACCGGCCGGCTCAACAGCCGCAATCCTGCTTGCACGCGCAGGCTGGCGCGTGGCACTGATCGAGAAGCAAGCCTTTCCGCGACGCAAGGTCTGCGGTGAATGCATTGCCGCCAGCAACCTGCCGCTGCTTGATGCATTGGGGATTGGTGAGGCCTTTGCGGCACGTGCCGGACCTGAACTTCGACAAGTCGCCTTGATGCATGGCAACCGCACTACGGTCGCTGGCCTGCCGCCAGGCCAAGGTCCAAGCCACCGCTGGGGCCGGGCGCTGGGCCGTGAGACGCTGGACACCCTGCTGCTGCAACAGGCCCGGGCCAGCGGCGCCCACGTGCTGCAACCGTGCTCCGTGCAGGCGGTGAGCGGGGAGCCGAGCAAATGGCGCTTCGACGTCCGTTGTGCCAATTCAATGGCGTTGCAGAGTTTCCACGCGCGCATCGTTATTGCTGCCAATGGCTCGTGGGAGGCGCTGCCTTCAGACCGTGCCAGGCATCGCCCAGTGCGCCGCGCGTCTGACCTTTTGGCATTCAAGGCCAACTACCTGGGGGCCAGGCTGGTGCACAGCCTGCTGCCAGTGGTGTCTTTTACGGGAGGTTACGGCGGCATGGTGAACATCGGCGCTGGCGAGGCCACCCTGGCCTTTTGCGTGCGGCGGGATCGCCTGGAGGCGCTGCGGCGCGAACTGCCGGGCTTGGGCGCGGGCGACGCGGTTGAGGTGCTGCTCAAGCGCGAGTGCGCGGGCGTTCGTGAGGCATTGGAGATGGCGACGCGTGACGGCCCGTGGCTTGCAGCTGGGCCGCTGCATCCGGGAATCCGCGTGGGACTGGATGACGGATTCCTACGCATTGGCAACGCGGCGGGCGAAGCGCACCCGATCATCGGCGAGGGCATGAGCATGGCGCTGCAGTCTGCGTGGCTTCTGTGCTCGCATCTGACCGGCGCGAAGGACCGAGCGACGCTGGAGGATGCAGCGTGGCAGCGGGCGGTCAACCGCGCCTATGCCGCGCAATGGCGCCGACAATTCGCGCCGCGACTGCGGCTGGCCGCCGTGTTCGCACATCTGGCCATGCGGCCAACCGGCGCCGCACTCCTTGCCAGCGCGGTGCACCTCTGGCCCGCCCTTCTGACGCTGGGCGCAAAGTGGGGTGGCAAGACGCGCTGCGCGGCCGATTTGGGCATGACAACAACCGAGGGCATCACATGACAAATACGCTGGAAAAATTGCGCGACATCCTAGCACGCGACTACAAAATCGCGCCTGAACTGTTGACGCCTGATTCCCTGCTGGAGGAATTGGGCGTTGACTCTTTGGGTGTGGCCGAGCTGCTGTTCAATATTGAGGACGAATTCAACATCACGGTGCCACCCGACCCGGTAACTCTGGCCACTATCGGAGATGTGGTGGGCTATATCGACGGCCTGGTTCTGGCGCAAAGCAACGCTGCCGCACCGTCTAAAGCTGCGGTGACTGTGCCTGCCTGATGGCGCCCATGTGACAGCACCGAGATGAATGAGGCCATGCGGCGAGTCGCCGTCACAGGCATGGGCGTGGTCTCGCCGCTGGGCAACAGCGTGGCCGAGCTTTATCGCAATGCGCATGGCGGGCGCTCTGGCATCCACCGTCTGGACGCGCCTTTCAGCCACCGGCTGGTCGCGCCGCTGGTGGCCAGTGCGCACTTGGATGGCAGCGCCCATTTTGAGCCCCAACAAATGCGCATGATGGATCGGGTGAGCCAGTTTGCATCGGTTGCGGCCCATCAGGCGATTGCGGATGCGGCGCACGATTTTGACGCGCTGGGCCGCGACCGCATCGGGGTTTTCTTGGGCACCGGCATGGGCGGCTCGCAGTCCAACGACGATGGCTACAAGACGCTGTATGCAGACGCGTCAGACCGCATCAAGCCGTTCACGGTGCTGCTGGGCATGCACAATGCGCCTGCCGCGTGGATTGGCATTGAGCATGGCATTCGCGGCCCGAACCTCACTTATTCAACCGCCTGTTCCTCGTCGGCCGTGGCCATTGGCGAGGCGTGGCGGCGCATCGCGCAGGGCGAAATCGATGTGGCCATCGCCGGGGGAGCGGAAGCGCCGCTGTCGTTTGGCTCGCTCAAGGCCTGGGAGGCCCTGCACACGCTGGCCAGCATCGATGCCGATGACCCCTCGGCGAGTTGCAAGCCGTTCTCGAAAAACCGCAGCGGCATGGTGCTGGCGGAAGGCGCGGCGATGCTGGTGCTTGAACCCTGGGATCAGGCGATGCAGCGGGGCGCACCGATCCATGGCGAAATTCTGGGCTACGGGCTGACGACCGATTCGGGCCACATCACGCGCCCCAGCGTGGAGGGCCAGGCCGCAGCCATGCGTGCGGCCCTGCGCTCGGCAGCAATGGTACCTGCTGCGGTGGACGCCATCAACGCCCACGGCACTGGCACGCAGGCCAATGATGTGGTGGAAACTGCTGCCATTAAGGCCGTGTTTGGTGATCGCGCGCCGCTCATTCCGGTCAGCGCAACCAAGGCGATGCACGGCCATCTGCTGGGCGCTGCGGGTGCGCTTGAGTGCCTGCTGTCGCTGCTGGCGATGCAGCACGGCGCAGCCCTGCCAACGATGCACCTGCACGCGCCAGACCCCCAATGCGACCTGGACTATGTGGCCAACACGGCCCGCAGTAACATCGACGTGCGGACCATGCTGTCCAATTCGTTCGCCTTTGGCGGCACCAACGCTGTGCTGGTCCTGGGTGGTGGTCTCCTGGAATGATCACACGAACTCACCCTCCGGACCCAAGAGTTTTCTGCAGTTTGTCAAATCAGTTCTAAGCGGTATCAACGATCAAACCATAGGAGATGTAACTATACGGTTCATCATGCTGGTGATTCCAAACGGATACGAGAAGGCCGGTGTGATGCGCTCGTCCGATAGCCCGTAGCCGCCCTCAACGGGTGGTCACCGCGCTGACTCCGGTATGGTCAAAAGATGCATGATCGCATTCTCAATTAACGCAGGGTGGTCATTAAAAAAAGCGATAAGCATACCGGACCTGAAAGAAATCTTCCCCCGGATTCGGACGCTTGATTCCCCCATTGGAAAAGTGCTGCACGCGCAGTGACAATTCGTGCTCGCTGTGCTGGCCAAAATTTCTGCCCAGGGCGAGGTGGTCGCTGAAGTTGAAGCTGGTTGAAAAACGCTTGCGGTCGGTCTCATAAAGAGAGGTCGTCACGGTCAGTCCCACCCCAGCCTCAAAAAACCAGGGCGATGCGCCGTCATCGGGCCTGTAACGGAACACTGGGACCAGACCGACCTGACCGAGCCACGCAGTCCTGCGCCCGTCAGCGGACGGATAGGACCACTCTGACGCCGATGCCTCCCAATAGCCGGTGACCCGCCCATTGCCAAGCGGCCACTGCCGCGCCCAATCCCAAGTGGCTCCTGCGGTAAGGCCGTGGGTGGATCCCGTTGTCCCTGCCTGCAGAAATACCGACGTGGGTGTAACCGATGCCTGGGCCAGCGCACGGCCCGCAAGCGACATGAAGCCCGTTGCCAAAATAAGGCTTGTCGCCAGCATACCCATTTGACATCTTGGCTGCGCTTTTAAAGCGTACGAATTGCAGTGCATTGCAGACTCCATTGCAGACCTCATTAGTGACTGCAGTGAAGCTACGGCCTTCGGTAGAGTTCTTCTGTTCGTCAGCGCACACAAGCAGAAAAATATTTAACCCTGTCGATTCCACCCTGCACTGGTTATGCGCCAGTGCCGACTGACAGTATGTCGGCATGCTGTCTGACTGACGCTGTTTCGGGTCCTGCGGATGATCAAGACACTTAACTTCAGGAGTTGGCCCATGGCCCGTCTCACACTGCCCCAAAATCACCAGCAACCCATCCGGGAGCCGGAGCCAGATGTGCTGCCGGTGGACCCGGACAAAGGGCCAGTGCCCGACCTGCTGCCGGACGATCCAAGCCGCGATGGCGTGATTGACCCTGTGGCAATCGAGGAGAGTGAACATGCAACAGCTTAAAGACCTGATGAGCCGCGACGTGAAGGTCATCAGCCCCGAAATGACCATCGGCCAGGCCACACAACAGATGGGCGAGGGTGACTTCGGCATGATGCCTGTCGCAGAAGACGACCGCATGATCGGAACCATCTCAGACCGTGACATTGCGATTCGCGGCATTGGAGAGGGCCTGGGGGCCGACGCCAAAGTCCGCCATGTGATGTCCGAAGGTGTTGCCTGGGCCTATGAGGACGACTCGGTGGAAAGGGCCGCCATCATTATGAGCGACTACCAGGTGCGGCGGCTGCCGGTTGTCAACCGCGACAAGCGGCTGGTGGGCATCGTTGCGCTCGGGGACTTTGCGGTGGACAGCAGCGAATTGCGGCCGACGGCCAAAGCGCTGACAGAAATCTCGAAGCCATCGTAGGCACCCCGCCGCCGACCCAATTAACCGATCCTTTTTGGCTTTGATTGATGTGGCTCGCGCGGTTGCATGCAGCGCTATGGATCAGCATTGCCGTCTTGATGGTCGCATCCGCTGCGGCTTGCCTGGCTGCGTCAGGCCCGGCAGCTCTGCGAGTTGCCCCGTCATACGATCCGGTCGCAGTGGAAAGTTTTATAGCGCAGGAGATGTCGCGTCATCGCATTCCCGGTCTGGCCCTGGCACTCACACACGGTGATAAGGTTGTCCTTGTTCGCGGGTACGGCGAAGCGCGTGACGGCGTGCCAGTGACCGGGCAAACGCAGTTTCGGATTGCGTCGCTGAGCAAGTCCTTCACCGCGTTGGCGGTGCTACAGCTTGTCGAAGCCGGGCAAATCGAGCTTGACGCGCCTGTTGCGCGCTACCTGCCGGGCTTGACCCTGGCTGACCCATTGGTCGCTGCACGAATCACGGTGCGTCAACTGCTCAACCACACCAGCGGACTCGCCGACACGGGCTTTGTGAATGGCCTGGGTGGCAAGCAACACACACTGGCAGACCGGGTGGCCAGCCTTCGCGCCGCGCGCCTGGTTGATCCGCCTGGTGCGGCGTTCCACTACTTTGACCCAAACTACCAGGTGCTGGCACGACTGGTGGAGGTGGTCAGTGGCCAGGCTTTTGATGCGTACCTGCAGCAGCATGTTTTTGCGCCACTCGCCATGCAGGGCAGCGTCAGCGCGCTCACGTCTGCGTTGCCGGCCCAGGCCACCCAACTTCTTGCCCAAGACCACATCATGGCTTACGGTGTGCCGCTGGCGCTGCCCGAGCTTTCTGGATTGCTTGGCGGCAGTGGTGGCGTTGTCTCGACCGCCTCAGACATGGCGCACTACCTCATTGCGCAGGGCAACCACGGCAAGTACTCGGGCCGCAGCGTGTTGTCGGCCAATGGCGTTTCATCAATGCATACGCCACCTGTGGGCGTGCCCAGCAGCTACGCCATGGGTTGGGTCGCAACGAATGCGAACGGCATGCAGATCATTGAGCATGACGGCGTCCTCTCCACCTTTTACGCCGACGCGGTGCTGCTGCCAGAGAGCGGCTATGGCTTTGTGTTGCTCTACAACACGTATGCGCTGACCGCAGCAACAGCGGCCTTCCCTGAAATAAAAAACGGGATGGTCGCACTCCTGACGGGTCAAGTACCCGTGACTGGCAAGATCACACTGCCGTGGTTGGGCCGTGGTCTTGCAGCATTGTCAGCGGTGATCGTGGGCCTGGCTACCTGGAACTTGTTGCGGCTGCCCCGATGGAAGGCGCGGGCCGTCAATGCGCCGCGCTGGAAGCTGGGATGGGGCTTGCTTTGGCCACTCGCTTCCGCTTTGTTGCTGCTGGGGCTGCCGCGCCTGCTTGCGCTGCAAACAGGGCGCTATTTCGACCACGTCATGCTGGCTCGCGCCATGCCCGAGTTGATCATTTTTCTGGGTATTTGTGCTGCGTTGGGTTTGTTGAACGCAGTGGCACGGCTCGTCATACGGGCTCGGCTGCGGGTTTTACGCAGAAGTCATTCTTAGAGGCCATTCATGCATTGCGCCCGCTAAATAAAAAGTAGCTGTGTGCGCCAACGCACAGATGAACCAACAACGATGCGCTCTACTGCCGCTATTTGAAAGTCCCATCATGCCTTCAACCGAGTGGAGCGCAAAGCGCAAGCGTCAGTACCAGCACATCAAGGACAGCGTGGTCGCGCGGGGCCAGAGCGAGCCGCTGGCTGAAGAAGTTGCGGCCCGCACCGTCAACAAGGAGCGCGCACAGCATGGAGAATCCGAGGAGGCCAGCGCGTCATCGGCCAACGACATGCCAGCGGGTAGGCGTGGCGGCCTCAGGTCGCACCATGGTGCCGGTGGGCGCACCGTGGCGCAACTTCGCAGCGAAGCCAGCCAGCGAGGCGTCAAGGGGCGCTCGATCATGAACAAGGCGCAGTTGGAGCAGGTTCTCAAGCGGTGAACGGCGGCTTGCAGGGCTGGAGATCGAACGCTATGGTAATTATATCTACGTATGTATATAGGACAGGGGCTAGAGGCCAAACAGACTCCTGAATCTAGAGTCAGCATGTTTGTCACATGCAGACGGCTGCGTTCTGTTCGGTACCGCACAGACGGGCAACCTCAATTTTAGTAACGTCATCCATAGCAGAGACGACAGAAAAGAATTTCCGCTCGAGCTGTCGATCTGAGCCCGGAGAAGGACATGAAGGGGCCACCCGGCTACGAAGAGAAAGTCATGAATGCCGCCTTTCGCATTGGCGATACCCCGCTCATGGCCGACGACGGTATGGTCGAGGAAATCGGTGAGTTCCAGGGCATGACGCTCTGCATTGAAGTTGCGGACGACGCCGAGGCCAAGCGAGTTTTCACCGCACTCGGAGAAGGTGGAAAAGTCACCATGCCTTTGGCGAAAACATTCTGGACATCGTCTTTCGGCATGCTGACCGACAAGTTCGGCGTGCCGTGGATGGTGAGTGTGGAAGCGTCAAAAGCGTGAGGTGGGACAACCGGTCAAATCATTTTTCAATTGTGACAATTTCAGGAGCAATGACATGACAACAAGCAAACTCTCAAACCAGGTGAGCGGCAAGACCATTCGCCTTTCCTGGGCCGACGGCCCGACCAAGGGAACGACGCAAGAACACGTTTTCCACAAGGATGGCACCGTCGAGTGGCATTCGATTGAAACGGGCGGGAAGGCCAAGCCCGCTGCCGAAAGCGGCGGCGCCAAGGCAGCCAAAAAGCCTGAGAAGCCGCATTACGCCGGGGTGAAGATCACCGATGACGTTTGCATGGTCTCTTACCTTTCGCAGTCCGGCTACACGCTCACCGTCGTTCTGAACTTTCTTGAAAAATCAACAGTGGCCATCGCGTCGAACGAGAAGGACTGGCTTCCCGCGCATGGAAGCTTTGAAGTGATGCCCTGACGCTTGGACCCATTCAACTTCAAGGAGATTTCAATGAAGTCGTTTCATAAAATCAGTTTTCGCACCATTGCTTTGGTCGGCGGCGTCATGCTTGCCTCGCTCGCATTTGGCGCTGGCCCCAAGGCCGCAAAGCCAGACGCGGAGTTCGCTGCCATGGACACGAACAACGATGGCAAGGTGTCTGCCGAGGAGCATGCGGCAGCGTCCAAGAAAATGTTTGACATCATGGATGCGAACAGGGACGGCAAAGTCACGGCTGCCGAAATGGCCGCCGCCCACCTGCGCATCACCGGCAAGAAGGCGAAAAAATCGGACATGTCTGCGGCCGAAAAAATCAAGGTGATCGACACAGATGGCGACGGGATTCTCACCGCCGAAGAGCACGCTGCCGGCTCCCGCTCCATGTTCGAAAAGATGGACACTGACAAGGACGGGTTCCTGACTAAGGATGAAATCGCAGCCGGGCACGCCAGCATCATGAAGAAGCCTGCGCGCTGACTCGCAGCGTTCATTTCCTATGGAAAGTTCGTGCTGAAGCCATTCGAGGTTGGCCGTCCGCCGTGGCTCCCGCACTCGACCCAATGCAGAAATGCCCTGGCGTTATGCTTTTCAAACCACCGTGGCCAAAAGGATCGCCATGACGCCATTTGCACTGATCATCAAACACAGGATGCAGCCCGGCAAGCGTGACGCGGTTCGCAAGGTATGGGAAAAGCACATGGCACCGGCCATCACTGCCCACCCCGGCCACACCGCCTACTTCTACTGCATTGACAATAATGACCCAGATTCAATCTACGCATTCCAGCAGTACCTGTGCATGGAAGCGTCTCAGGAGCTTTTGCAAACAAGAAGCTACGCCGCCTACCTGAAGGAAGTCGAGCCGTTGCTTGCCGGACCGCCACGCACATGTGGTCCAAACCTGGCTGATTCTGTAACGGACATGTCAAAGATTACAAAGATTGCTAATAACTATGTAAATAATAGCTGCTCGTGCATATATGACATGGGCTATAGGCGCGTTTCCCTCCAAAAACGGAATTTTCCGGATTTTGATTCCAAAAGACAACGCGTGAGCGAAAGACGCTGTCCGCCACTGACTTGGACTGCAACAAAAGCGACTCTACTGTGTGTCACCGCACAGACGATAACCTTTCATCTCATTAAGCTCTGTCACATGCAAGTCGATTTGGCATCCGCCCAATCGTCGTGCAGGGTGGGCGATGCAATCTTGCAGCGATCCACAGTTTTTATAACACTTTTAACAAGGAATCATCATGACCAATACACTGCACCACTACCCAAAGGACAGTTGCTATGGCTAGAAAAATAGTTGTTCAGGAGTTTATAACCCTAGACGGAGTCATGCAGGCACCAGGCGGATCGAAGGAAGATGAGGCAGAAGGCTTCAAATATGGAGGCTGGACTGCGCCGTTTTTTAAGGTTGCGGACAAAGAAGGCGGGGACTTCATGAAACGATGGATGGAGTCCACGGACATTCTGCTTGGCAAGAAAACATTCGAGATTTTTGCAGGATACTGGCCCAAAAATGCGGACATGTGGCCAGGGATAAATGACGTCACCAAATATGTTGCGAGCACCACCATGGCTCAATCGGATGTGGATGTATTGGGCTGGGACAACTCAGTGTTGCTTACCGACGTCGACGACATCAAAAAGCTGAAGAAATCAAAGGGTTCTGTTATCAAGGTACATGGCAGCGGCAACCTTGCCCAGACATTATTCAAGCTTGACCTGGTCGATGAGTTATGTCTCATGACGTTTCCCATTACCCTCGGTACCGGTAAACGCTTATTTGGTGAAGGCACTATTCCTGCCAGTTTCAAGATGACAGACAGTTTGGCCACATCAAATGGGGTGACATTTGCCTATTTCCAGCGAGCTGGCGAGATTAAGACCGGCACTGTCGGGAAATGAATCAGTTGTCCTAATGGTTGCCTGGCAGCTTTTTCGGTCTGCACCGCTGGGATGCGCAGATGGGAAAGCACGAGTTCAAGGGCGCCGAGATCATGGGCTACGGAATGCGCGCAGGCTGAATTCGGCCAGCGTGGACAAGACCACCGGCGTGGTGTGCGACCAGACGGTGGCGCTCAACGGCCTGGCCAGCGCTGCGGGCTATCCCGAGCATTTGCGCCGGGTGCGCTTTAACGACCCGGCCAGCGGCAAGGCGCTGGTCTTTTTGACTAACAACACGAGCCTGCCTGCCCACGTGATTGCCCAGCTCTACAAGAACCGCTGGCAGGTCGAGTTGTTCTTCAAGTGGATCAAGCAGCATTTGCGAATCAAGAAGTTTTTGGGTACCAGCGAGAATGCGGTGAAGTCGCAAATCTGGTGTGCCATCTGCACCTACGTGCTCATCGCCATCGTCAAAAAGGAGCTTCACTTGAATTCCTCGCTCTACACTTGTCTGCAGATTTTGTCGGTCTCGGTTTTTGAGAAAACCCTGATTTCACGCGCCTTGCAGGCCGATGACTACAAAACACAACTACCACCCGACGCTAACCAGTTGATTTTGTTGGGGTTTTGACCGGACAGTAGTGACCTTGCATATAAAAAAAGCGTTGCGAATGTGTCCCACCGCACAGACGACCACCTTCCCCTTGACTAACCTTTGTCAACTGCAAAGTCGTCCCATTGAAAACCGTTGAAACATTTTTGCAGCTGTCGATTTGGCAACCACCCAATCGTCGTCCAGGTGGAGCGGTGCAATTTTGCAGCGATCCTCTGTTTTGGCAACACTTTTTAACAAGGAATCATCATGACCAAACCGAAAGTAAAAGCCATCCCTGATGGCATGCATGCGTTAACCCCGTACCTGACTTGCGCGGGCGCCGCCGATGCCATTGCGTTTTATAAAAAAGCATTTGGTGCGGTCGAGGAATCACGAACGCCGAACGGCAAAGGAAAAATACTCAACGCCGGGCTGCGGATTGGTGACTCCCTGCTCATGGTAATGGACGAGTTTCCAGAATTTGGAGGGGTGGGGCCGTTGGGGCTCAAAGGATCGCCTGTGATGATCAGCTTGCAGGTTGAGGACGTGGATGCGGTGGTCGCCAGCGCGGTCGCGGCGGGCGCAAAAATCACCCAGCCTGTCACAGATCAATTTTGGGGCGACCGAAGTGGCATGCTGAACGACCCGTTTGGGCACAAGTGGATGGTTTCCACGCACACCCGCGATGTCAGTCCAGAAGAGGCGAAAGCGGCGGCGAAGAAAGTAATGGCGGGTTAAAGCATCACCCAAAATCCACGGAAGGGCGAAATGAGAAAACCACAATATAAATCCGGGCCCGTATCGGCAAGTTCGCTTCAACCGTATTTAAGGAAGCATCATGGCCACTACCTACACGTTCGACATCTTCTCAACGCTTGACGGGTACGGCTCATACGGCCCAGACGGCGACTGGGGCGGCTACTGGGGCAAGCAAGGCCCGGAGCTACTCGCCCGCCGCCTGTCCCTGTACGACGGCGAGTCTCGGATGGTCTTCGGGGCCACCACGTTTCGACAGTTTGTGGAGATGCTGGCCTCGAGCACCGAAAAGTCCGATGTGCGCGACCCGTGGGTCACTCGCATGAGAAACATGCCAGCCACGGTGGTGTCATCCACGCTAAAAGGGCCCCTCGACTGGCCCGACGCGACCGTCGTCAGCGGCAACGCTGTCGACATCATCGCCCGGCTCAAGAAGGAGTCCAAAGTGCCATTGCGCTCGCACGGCAGCATCTCGTTGAACCGGGCGTTGATGGCTGCCGGCCTGGTTGACTTCGTACAGGTGACCGTGTTCCCGGCCATCTCCGGCAAAACCGGTACCCACCCGATCTTCGGAGGAGCGGCCGACTTCGACCTGGAGATGGTCGAGAGCCGGACGCTCGACGGCCATACCCAGGAACTCATTTACCGACCCACGCTGCATCTCAAAGTCCGTTGATGCACCCATCCAACTTCTCATTGAAGAGATGGCGCTGCGACGACACCAGACTGCTAGTAACTATATAAATGATAGCTGCTTATGCATACAGGACTGGGGCTACAGGCACGGTTTTCTCCTGAAAACGTCAGATTCCAATCTTGCCGCGATCCACAGTTTTGAAAGAGAGATCAATATGCTGAAGAAAACCCTGTCAACCATCGTGATGGCCACTGCGGCCATGCTCGCCATTTCTGCACCGGTTCATGCCAAGGATATTTCATCGGCGCAGGCGAAAAAAACTGCAACCGCAAAGACTATCAAGGGCGGTGTGATTGAAGTGGACGGTATTCCATACCACTATCAAATTCGCGGGAAGGGCGCGCCGCTGTTGCTCCTGCATGGCGGTTTGGGCTCTGCCGATATGTTCAATCCGATCATGCCGGCGCTGGCCGCGAAGCGGCAGATCATCGGTGTCGACTTGCAGGGGCATGGTCGCACGCCGTTGGGCAGCCGACCCATCAGCATGGTGGCCATGGGCAAGGATATGGCTGCAATACTCACAAAACTGGGATTCGGGCCGGTCGATGTGATGGGCTATTCGATGGGGGCAGGCGTCGCGTTTCAGTTGGCGGTGCAGCATCCGCAACAGGTGCGGCGCTTGGTACTGGTCTCGGGCAGCTTCACGAAGGATGGCTTCTATCCGGAAATGATGGCGGCACAGTCGCAGCTCAGCGGCAAGATGGCGCAGGGCATGAAGGACACGCCGATGTACAAGTCCTATGTTGCGGTCGCGCCCAGCCCTGGCGACTTCCCCAAACTGCTTGATGCGATGGGCGACATGATGAAGCAGACCTTTGACTGGACGGCGGACGTGCCCAAACTGACGATGCCGGTGATGCTGGTCTACGGCGACAGCGACATGTACCGCCCGGAGCATGAGGTGAAGTTTTATCAATTGCTTGGCGGCGGGCTCAAGGATGCGGGTTGGCAGCGGGAGAACATGTCGCGCAACCGCCTGGCCATCCTTCCGGGCGTTACGCATTACGACATTTTCCTGTCACCGCAGTTGCCAGCGACAGTTCTGCCCTTTCTGGATGGGACGGCTGCTTCAGCAAATTGGGGCAAGTGAGCAAGGAAAAAATCTATTGAACCACAAAATTCTTCACCACCTGACGATGCCCGGCGAGAGCGCCGAGTACCGCGCCGCCCGCAACAAACTTCTCACCGAGGAAATGGCTCTTCGACGACAAGTTGAGAGCGTTGCCGCACTGCGCCGGACGCTGCCTGTTGGTGGCACGGTTGCGCAGGATTATTTGTTCGATGGCGATGATGGGCCGTTGAAGCTGTCGGATTTATTCAAGCCAGGCATGGACACGCTCGCCATTTACAGCTTCATGTACGGGCCTGAGCGGGAACTGCCGTGCACCGGTTGCACTCACTTTCTGGATGGCCTTGAAGGCATGGTGCAGCACATCACCCAGCGCATCAACCTGGCCGTGGTTGCCAAGTCACCGCTGCCGCGTCTATTGGCTCTTGCGCGCTTGCGTGGCTGGCGCACCTTGCCCCTGCTGTCCACCCACGGCAACAACTACGACCGTGACTATTTCGGCGATTCATCGGGCTTGCCTGAGGCGGTGCTCAAGCAGCAAGAGTTCAAAGCTGGCGAAGAGTGGGACATGCCGATGCTCAATGTGTTCCAGCGGCACGGCAAAGTGATCAGCCATTTCTGGGGCTCCGAATTGCTGTACGTGCCGCCCGAGTCCGGTCAGGAATATCGCCACAACGACGCGCTGGATTCGCTGTGGAACATGCTTGATTTGACGCCAGCAGGACGCGGTGATTTTCATCCTCAATTGAGCTATCCCGTAACTCACCAAAAAGAAAAAATGACCAAATAAGCCGAGCCACTAGCAGTTTATCAACGACTCACAGTCTTCATCGGCAACTCTTACCCGAATAACGCAAAGTTGTATTTAACACTTAAGGCAAGAACTCATCATGACCACACCAAAAGGCAAAGCCACCCCGACATCCACCAACCGCGAAAACGGTGTGAAAATGGTCAACGAAAAAACCGTGACGAAGAAATCAAAACAAAACATTCTCGACTTTTACGCGCATCCGGCATCAATGACCTCTGTGGATGAACACGCGTCCTTGTTTGAACCATTGCCAGACGATGTTGGCGCCCTGGTTCGCATCGTGCAGGGACTTGGAATTTATGACATCGTCGCGTCCGACTTCTACGGTTTCAATATACCGGACGAACGCAAGAACGAAATCCATATTCGCCCTGTAGAGCAAATGCTGAATCGCATTCTTGCGATGGACAATCAGCCTCTCAGCGTCGCTCGCCCGTTCGAAAAACGACTTGTCTGTCGGTGTCGCAACTACCTGTTGCTCCTCCTTTCAATGCTGCGCGCCAAAGGCGTTCCCGCCCGTGCACGTTGCGGGTTCGCTGCCTATTTCAAACCTGGCTACTTTGAAGATCATTGGGTCTGCGAATACTGGAACGCCCCCGAAGCGCGTTGGATACTGGTTGACGCACAACTTGACGAAGTTTGGCGGGACAAGCTAAAAATTGACTTTGACATCCACGACATTCCGCGCGACCGCTTTCTTGTGGCAGGCGAGGCTTGGGCTAAATGCCAAACGGAAAAGGCCGATCCAGCGAAGTTCGGCATCTCTTTCGCCAAACTGCACGGGCTGTGGTTCGTTGCGGAGAACCTGGTGCGTGATGCGGCGGCGCTTAACAAGATGGAAATGCTGCCTTGGGATATCTGGGGCGCACAGCCTAAACCGGACGAACAGATCAATAACGAGCATCTGAAGTTCTTTGACAGGCTCGCCGCGCTCTCGCGCGATCCCGATGCGTCATTCAACGAACTGCGGGAGCTCTACGCGAAAGACGACCGCTTGCGTGTTCCGGCAACTGTTTTTAATTCGTTGTTGAACCGTGCAGAAACGATTTAACCGCAGCTGTTGGAGGTTTCGGAAATGTCGGCGCGAAATGGCACTTCGACAACAAATTGAAAGCGTTACGGCGAGCGTTTGACATCGATGTGCGGCTTCGTCATTCGAGAGCGGCCTGAGGGCCTGCAGCCACCGACGGAAAATTGGGGTCAGACCCCAATTGTCAAAATTGGGGCAGACCGTCTGGTTGCCTGAAGGCGACAAAAGCCAAAAGAACGTTCCGGGCCAAGCGTTTGAATAAGCACGCTGCTCTGTGTGGTGTCGCACAGACAGAGCCATGACGACCCACTACATTTTGAATGCATGGGACGTGATGGGCCAGCGTCCCTGCTATCAATCAGTGGCCTCTAAATGAAGGAGTATTTTGATGAAGATTAACCCTGTTGGATGGTTCGAAATCTACGTTCAAGACACCAGTCGCGCCAAGGCATTTTACGAAACCGTGTTGCAAACCAAGCTTGAGCGTCTCCCGAGCCCAGATATGGAAATGTGGGCCTTTCCTAACCAAGGCGGCGCAGTGGGTGCCGGTGGTGCCTTGGTCAAAATGAATGGTTTCCCCTCGGGAGGCAACAGTACGCTGGTCTACTTCACCTGCGATGACTGCGCAGTCGAGGAAAGCCGTGTG
>JAYWBS010000116.1:0-38111 GCA_043781295.1 Polaromonas sp. | reverse complement strand
CAATGAATGATGGGAATCGGCGTGCCCCAGTAGCGCTGGCGGCTGACGCCCCAGTCGCGCAGGCGCCAGGTGGTTTTTTTCTCGCCCAGGCCTTTGGCCGCGAGGTCGGCAGCCACCGCACCGACGCAGGCCTTGAAACCCATGCCGTCGTATTTGCCGGAATGGATGGCCACGCCCTGCTGCTTGTCGCTGTACCAGTCGGCCCAGGCTTCAAGGCTGTAGGCCTGGCCCTTCACGCCGGTGACCTGCTTGACGGGCAGGCCGTATTTTTTTGCAAACTCAAAATCGCGCTCGTCATGCGCCGGCACGCCCATGACGGCCCCGTCGCCGTAGCTCATCAGCACGTAGTTGCCGACCCAGACTTCGACCTGCTCGCCGGTCAGCGGATGCGTGACGAAAAGACCCGTGCGCTGGCCTTTTTTCTCTTGCGTGGCCAGCTCGGCTTCGGTCGTGCCGCCCGCCTTGCATTCTGCGATGAAAGCGGCGAGCCCGGGATTGGAGGCTGCGGCATGAGCCGCCAGCGGGTGCTCGGGCGCCACGGCGCAAAAGGTCACGCCCATGATGGTGTCGGCGCGGGTGGTGAAGACATACATCCTGCCGTCGCCAATCAGCGCGCCGGAAGCATCCCGGATGTCGTGCAAAAACGCAAAGCGAACGCCTTCGCTCTTGCCGATCCAGTTTTCCTGCATCAGCTTGACGCGATCGGGCCAGCCCGGCAGCTTGTGCTGCACGCTGTCCAGCAGCTCTTCGGCATAGTCGGTGATCTTCAGGTAATAGCCCGGAATCTCGCGTTTTTCAACCGTGGCGCCGGTGCGCCAGCCCTTGCCGTCAATCACCTGTTCGTTGGCCAGCACGGTCTGGTCAATCGGGTCCCAGTTCACGACCTGGGTCTTGCGGTAGGCAATGCCTTTTTCAAGCATTTTCAAGAACAGCCACTGGTTCCATTTGTAGTAACTCGCATCACACGTCGCCACCTCACGGCTCCAGTCGATCGCCAGGCCCAGTGCCTGCATCTGCTGCTTCATGTAGGCGATGTTGTCGTAGGTCCACTTGGCGGGTGGTACGCCGTTTTTCATGGCGGCGTTTTCAGCCGGCAAACCAAAGGCATCCCAGCCCATCGGCATCAACACGTTGTAGCCCTTCATGCGCAGGTAGCGGGTCAGCATGTCGTTGATGGTGTAGTTGCGCACATGGCCCATGTGCAGCTTGCCGCTGGGGTAAGGCAGCATTGAGCAGGCGTAAAACTTGCCTAACGGCTTGTTAGCGCTGTCGTGGTTTTCAACACGGTAGGCGTTGTGGGTCGTCCAATGGGTTTGGGCGACTTGTTCAACCGCTGTGTGATCATATTTTTCTTGCATAACTTTTTCTTGTTTTGGTCAAACTCAATACAAATTTATAAAAATGGATTCTTGATCGACAACGAGCCGCCGCCAAACTGCGCTGGAATTTTCACGTTCAACCCATGCTGCATATCTTCAGAATAAAGCACCTCACAACGCGTCTGCGCTGCTGCAGCCACGATATTGGCATCGTAGATTTTGAATTGGTAGCGCTCAGCCAGTGCAATAGCCAGTTGGTGCATATTGACTGTTAGCTCGCTTACCTCGCAGATCTTCATCAAAGATTGAGAAAGCATGGTCAGTTCTGCCCAATTCATGGGGCTCTTTTTGCGCATCACATTAGCAAGCTCGTTGAGCACTTGCACACTGATCACGCACCGCCGCTCTAGTAAACCATCAACGATTTTTGCGCGGTCGCTGTCTTGCAGCCAGTAAACAAGAACATTCGTATCCAGAAATACGCGAGGCGCTGCAGGAGTCGTTGCAGTCATCGTGAGTTGGCCTCTTCACGATCAAACTTGGCACCCAGGGGCCAATACCCACGATATTTACGCATGGACTCGATCAGCTCTTGTTTCGTCGGCTCGCGGCTGACTCGAACTGTAGGCACATCCGTCTTGCTCCGCTTGGGCATAGGAACGACGTTGATCTCATCCCCTTCAGAAATGCCGAGCTGATGCACGAGCGCCATTGGCAGACGTACACCCAAGCTGTTTCCCCATTTTGCGACTTGCATAACTTACTCCAGGTAGATATACACCTCGCTATTGTATATCTATCAATGAAAAGTTTCAGGGTGTTTTTACCAGCGGCGGCGCATCTGCCACAAACCCAATGCGGTTCAAGCCCGCTTTTTGCGCGGCACCCATCACCTCGACCACTTTGCCGTAGGGCACGGCTTCGTCGGCGCGCAGTTGCACTTCGGTGTCGGGGTTTTTGACGGCGGTTTGAAGCAGGCTGGTCTTCAGTTCGTCGATGGTGATAGGCTTGTCGTTTAAAAAAATCTGGCCTGACTTGTCGACCACCAGCGTCACAAATTTGGGCGCTTCAGATGCTTTGGCGGCATCGGTCTTCGGCAAATCGAGCTTGATGGAGCTGGCCATCAGCGGTGCGGTCAAGATAAAAATCACCAGCAACACCAGCATGACGTCAACCATCGGCGTGACGTTGATCTCGCTCATCGGCTCAGAGCCTTTAGAGCGCTCCAAGCGACCAAAACTCATTTGGAAGTTTCCTGAATCAGGAGTTCGCGCAAGTCTCTGGCAAAACCTTCAAGGTCCGCTTCAATGCGATTGATGTAGCGACCAAAAATGTTGTAAGCCAGCACCGCGGGAATGGCCACAGCCAAACCTGCCGCCGTCATGATGAGTGCCTCACCCACCGGGCCAGACACTTTGTCGATGGTGATTTGCCCGGCCGAGGCAATGGCAATCAGCGCGTGGTAAATGCCCCATACCGTACCCAGCAAGCCGACAAATGGCGCAGTAGAACCCACGGTGGCCAGCAGCACCTGGCCATATTGCAGCTTGAGCAGTACTTTGTGCAGCGCATCGCGCAGCACACGGGTGAGCTGCTGGGATTTGTCACCCCTGGATGCAAGCGTGGTACCAGATTCGATGTTACAGGCGGCGATCAAAGGCAGGAGCAATGCCTCGCGGTCAAAAGCGGCTACTTTTTCAGCCCCTTCAGCAACTGTTGACGACTGCCAGAAAGCCGCTGTGCTGCGTGCCACATCACCCACAGCGCGCTTGAGCAGCCAGGCCTTCCATAAAATCACGACCCAACTGGCAATCGACATCAGCAGCAGCAATACCGCCACAATCACACTGACAGCGCCGCCCTGGGTCATCAAGCTCATGAAGTTCATCTGTCACTCACTTTATGTATTGCTTAGGTGATGGACTTGAGATCAAGCACATCAAACATGTCAAACAAACCCACGGGTTTACCCGCCAAAAAGCGCGCCGCGCGCAAACTGCCCTGCGCATAGGTGGTGCGGCTTGACGATTTGTGGGTAATTTCAATGCGTTCGCCATCGCCCAAAAACATGACGTTGTGGTCACCCACCACATCGCCGCCACGCACCGCAGCAAAACCGATGGTGGACGGGTCACGCTCGCCCGTCACACCTTCACGCGACAGCACGCCACATTCTTTCAAGTCGCGGCCCAGCGCGGCAGCAATCACCTCGCCCATTTTCAGCGCGGTGCCCGACGGCGCATCGACCTTGTGGCGGTGGTGCGTTTCGACAATCTCAATGTCGTAACCCGTGCTGAGGGCTTTGGCCGCCATCTCCAGCAGCTTGAGCGTGACGTTGACGCCAACGCTCATGTTCGGTGCCATGACGATGGCGATGGTTTTGGCTGCTTCGTTAATTTCAGCCTTTTGCGCGTCGGTAAAACCAGTCGTGCCAATCACCATTTTCACGCCCAGCTCGCGGCAAATGGCCAGGTGGGCCATCGTGCCTTCGGGGCGGGTGAAGTCAATCAATACGCGAGCGGTTTTTAAGCCTTGACGGATGTCGGATTCAATGAAGACATCACTCGTTTGATGCAGAAACCTGGTTGCATCGTCGCCTATTG
Source organism: Polaromonas sp. (assembly GCA_043781295.1). GTDB lineage: Bacteria > Pseudomonadota > Gammaproteobacteria > Burkholderiales > Burkholderiaceae_C > Polaromonas. Next base: position 34,189 of record JAYWBS010000116.1, on the reverse strand, counting down.
CGGGACTAGTGGCTACGTCAAGAGCCCCGACAAGCATGCAATCGCTACTTAAACGAATCGCCTCGATCAGCATGTGGCCCATGCGGCCACTGGCACCAGCGACGGCTAGAGCGTGTTTGCCTGACCCACTCACCTCGTAACGCTTTCCAGTGGCGGGTAAACGACGGGCGCTGCGGTATTGGGCGGGCTGGCAGAAGGGGTGGCTGCGTTGCTAGAACCAGCCTGCGACAAAGACGGTTTTTCAGCCGCCTTGAGCTGCTCTTCGGTCGCTTCCAGTACCGGAACTTTCCCTAATTTTCTGCCATTGGCCAGCGTGGCGATAAATTCGGCATCGCTGGGCATGCTGTCGCCCTCAAACCGCTCAAGCGCGTCACCCTTAAAAAATACGGTGTATTTGAAGGACTGCGGCTCAGTGCCCTGGCGCTTCAAGGTAAAAACATAGTCCCAGCGGTCAGCGTGAAAAAGGCTGGACAACAGGGGTGTGCCCAGAACATCCTTGACCTGCGCGCGCGTCATGCCGGCCTTGAGAAACTCCACCTGCTCCTTGGAGACGAAGTTGCCTTGAATCACGTCAACCTTGTAAGGCGTGATCCAGTTGACGGGGTTGACCGAGCTGACGCTGCGTCCGCTGCACGCGGTCAGCCCTGTGACTGCCATGCAGGCGAGGGCGGCGAGCACTGACAATTTGAGTGCTGATGGGATGCGGTAACCAGTATTTGCTGACATGGGGTAGGGTGTAGCGATATGATGAAACATTGTAGCGGCTGGGTATTTGGGCGGGCCGCCCGATGCTGGCCCCAAGGGTAAGCAGCCGCACCTCTCCGGGAAGAATCCATGAGCAATATCAAAGAACTTAAAAATACCGGTCTCAAGGCCACGCTGCCGCGCCTGAAAATACTTGAAATATTTCAGGCCGGCAAGCAGCGCCACATGACGGCCGAGGACGTGTTTCGGGTGCTGCTTGAAGACCGCTCAGACGTCGGCTTGGCCACGGTTTACCGGGTGCTGACCCAGTTTGAGCAGGCGGGGCTGCTGAACCGCAGCAATTTTGAATCAGGTAAAGCCGTGTATGAACTCAACGAAGGCCAGCACCACGACCATCTGGTGTGCCTGGACTGCGGCAAGGTCGAAGAGTTTTACGACGCCGAAATTGAAAAGCGCCAGCACGCCGTGGCCAAAGCCAAAGGTTTCACGATTGCCGACCATTCGTTGTCGATTTACGCCAATTGCACCAAAGACAAATGCCCCAACCGCACGGACGGGCCGGTTCGGCATCACCACGCCTGAATTTGGCTTTTCCTAGTTCTTTTTAACCATTAAAAAGGTCTGTAGCCCAATAAATTCGGGCGCAAGCGGCTACTTATTTAATAGCGCTGGCATTGACTTAAAACGCTGTCTCCACATAGGTGTAGATGTAGTTCGAGCCGCCGCTGACGTTGCCCAGCAGGCGTGACGCGCCAAAAATACCTGAACGGTGCGACACGCCGAAGCCGATGAAGGTTTCTTTCAAAGACCGCACACCCAGCAAATCACCGATGCTGACGTCAATCGTCGGGTCGAGATAGTTCAGCAAACGCGACGTGGTTTTGCCTGTCTGGCTGATGACCTCGGTATACGGCACGCGCTGGGCGGCTGACAAGCCAACGCCCAAACCCAACCGGGTTTTGACCCTGTCGCTCCACGGGAAGCCGTAGTAACTGGCCTTCATGAACACATCAAGCTGCGCGCCATTGGGCTGAAGGCCGCGTTCGTCGTGGTACGTCAGGCCCACGTAGCCTGCAAAGTCGAGAGGCCAGCCATTCAGGCCTTGAATAAACGGCTTGCCAAGCTGCACGCCTGCGATGTTGGTGCCATTGACTTTGGCGGTAGACAGGCAGCGCGCGGTGATGATGCGGGCCAGGTGGCAGCCGTCTTCTGTCGCTTTACCGTACATCAGCTTGACGTAGGTGGGCGATTTGTCTTCGTCCCATTCGCGACGCTGTTGTTGGCGGCTGCCAAAGTCATAGGCCGCGCCAATGTACACGGCGGGCAGTACGCGCTTTTCAACAATCGGGCTGTTTTTAACGGAGCTGCCCAGCACCGTTGCCGACACCCCTGCCAGCAAACGCCAGCGCTGCGACACATCGTAAGAGCCAAACAAGCCCAGTTGCGACTGCATGCCTGCGCCCGGCGCGTAGGCAGCGCGGCCTGCAATCGCCTCATTGGCCCGCACGCCGTAGTAGTAGTCATTCAGCTTGGCGTCGCGCATTGAGACCGACACATCAGGCCGCAGCGACCACGGGCCTGAGCGCCATTCGTAGCTGTAGCCCAGCCGCGCCTCGGTGCCGCGCGATGCGCTCCCCACATCCCGCGTCAGTTCGGCACGCAGTGTGCCCCAGGGTTGGCGAATGCGGTAAGCCAGCCCCAGGTCAATGCCTGAATCACGGCTGGCCATACCTTTCAGGCTGGGGGGCAGCCGGTCTGATGGGAAGCCTTCAAAGCGCTGCTCAACAAACACATCAAAGCGCTGGCCGTCTTTGTCTGTGCCTTCATTAAAGAGCTTGACGCCCGCGCGGTTGGCATGCAAAAAAAACCGCTCGCCTTCGTACAAATAGATTGGCACCAGGTCATAGCGCGTACCGCCACCCAGGTAGGGCGATGCGGTAGCCCGAACTGCAGCACCCAAACCGGCGCTGCCGGGGGTGTTCAAGATGGCTGTAAGCGGCTCAATGCCGTCGGCGATGGCGGGTGCACAAAAAGCTGCGGTGGCCGCCAGCAGGCAGGCATTGATCAGGTGGCGGGGTCGAGTCATGTAGTTTTTTATTTTGTGAGCGAATTGGAAGTAGAAATGCTAACTTTGAAGTTGTTACAACAAAACCCGTGTTTGTAAGCAAAAGCGTACAAACCGTGTCAGTCAAAAAGCAAAAAACCCGCATCGTGCGGGTTTTTTCAGGATGTTTGCTGTGCCAATTTATCAAAACGGAATGTCATCGTCCATGTCGTCAAAACCACTTGCCGCCTTGGCCGGGGCTGGTTTAGCCGCTGCCGGGCGTGCGGCGGGTGCGGCGCGCGGTGCGCTATGGCCGCCATCATCACCTTCAGATGAACCACCGCCGCCGCCCATGCCCTGACGGCTGCCCAGCATCTGCATCTGGTCAGCACGGATTTCAGTGGTGTATTTGTCTACGCCTTCCTTGTCAGTCCACTTGCGGGTACGCAGGCTGCCTTCAACGTAGACCTGCGAGCCCTTCTTCAGGTATTGGCCGACGATTTCAGCCAGCCGGCCATTGAAGGCCACGCGGTGCCACTCGGTGGCCTCTTTCATTTCGCCACTGGTTTTGTCTTTCCAGCGGTCAGTGGTGGCAATGGTGACGTTGGCAATCTGGTCGCCGCTTGGAAAGCTGCGCATTTCAGGGTCTTTACCCAGGTTGCCGACGATGATGACTTTGTTGACTGAGGCCATGGTGTGTTCTCCTAATTTGCACAGTTTAACTGGCTGCCAAAAAGACGGCTTGGGTCTATGATGGAGGGTTGTTCTAAACCTAGCTTTGCCTTGAACTCTCCCAACGACAGCAAGTATCTGGCCAATGTGTTGGCACAGCAGCGCATCAGCATTCGCGGCGCACGCACGCACAACCTGAAAAATATCGACCTCGATATTCCGCGCAACCAGCTGGTGGTTATCACGGGTTTGAGCGGCTCAGGCAAGTCGTCTCTCGCGTTTGACACGCTCTATGCTGAAGGCCAGCGCCGTTATGTTGAAAGCCTGTCGACCTACGCCCGGCAGTTTTTGCAGCTGATGGACAAGCCCGATGTCGACATGATCGAAGGCCTGTCGCCCGCGATTTCGATTGAGCAAAAAGCCACCTCGCACAACCCGCGCTCCACCGTCGGCACAGTAACGGAGATTCACGACTATTTGCGCCTGCTGTTTGCACGCGCAGGCACGCCGTTTTGCCCTGAGCATGACTTGCCGCTGCAAGCGCAAAGCGTGAGCGAAATGGTTGATACAGTGCTGGCCCTGCCTGAAGACACCAAGCTGATGATCTTGGCCCCTGTCGCGCGCGAGAAAAAAGGCGAATTCGTCGAGCTGTTTGCCGAAATGCAGGCGCAGGGCTATGTGCGTTTTCGGGTTGACGGCCAAGCCTACGAATTTGACGAACTGCCCAAACTCAAAAAGACCGAGAAGCACAACATTGACGTGGTGATTGACCGCCTGAAATCACGTACTGATCAAACCCAGCGCCTGGCCGAAAGCTTTGAAGCCGCGCTGCGCCTGGCCGACAGCAAGGCCATTGCGCTGGAGATGGACACCAGCAAAGAGCATTTGTTCAGCGCCAAATTCTCTTGCCCGGTGTGCAGCTATTCACTGGCCGACATGGAGCCGCGCCTGTTCTCGTTTAACTCACCCGTGGGCGCTTGCCCCAGCTGCGACGGCCTGGGCCACAAAGAGTTTTTTGACCCGGCGCGCATCGTGGCCTTCCCATCGCTGAGTCTGGCCAGCGGCGCTGTGAAGGGCTGGGACAGGCGCAATGGTTACTATTTTTCGATGCTGGAAAGCCTGGCCAAACATTACGCTTTTGACATTGACACCGCGTTTGAAAACTTGCCAGCCAAGGTGCAGCAGGTGGTGCTGCACGGCTCGGATGACGAGGAAATCAAGTTCTCCTACATCATGGATTCGGGTAGGTCAGAGCCGCCGGGCCGCCCCAAGGCGGAACCGCCCCCCTCGGGGGGAAGCGAAGCTCGGGGGGGCCAATATCTGCAAGGTAAAAAAGTCAATAAAAAGCACCCGTTTGAAGGCGTCATCACCAACTTTGAACGCCGCTACCGTGAGACGGATTCCAGCACCGTGCGTGAAGAGCTGGCGCGCTACCGCAGCATTCAGCCCTGCCCAGACTGCGGCGGCACGCGGCTGCGGCTGGAGGCGCGGCATGTGTACCTGGTCGGTTCGCCCGATGAAGACGGTACCGTTAAAAAGCGCGCAATTTTCGACATCAGCCGCATCACACTGCGCGAAAGCTTTGCCTATTTTGACCAGCTCAAAATGTCAGGGGCCAAAGGCGAGATTGCAGGCAAGGTGGTGCGCGAAATTGGCCTGCGCCTGAAGTTTTTAAATGATGTGGGTCTGAACTATTTGAGCCTGGACAGAAGTGCTGAAACCTTGTCTGGTGGCGAATCCCAACGCATCAGGCTGGCCTCGCAAATCGGCTCAGGCCTGACAGGCGTGATGTATGTCTTGGACGAGCCCAGCATTGGCCTGCACCAGCGCGACAACGACAGGTTGATTGGCACGCTGAAACACCTGCGCGACATTGGCAACAGCGTGCTGGTGGTCGAGCATGACGAAGACATGATTCGCGCCGCTGACCACGTGATTGACATGGGGCCAGGCGCAGGCATTCACGGTGGCCGCGTGATGGCGCAGGGCACCTATGAAGAAGTGCGTGACAACCCGAACTCATTGACGGGCAAGTACCTGGCGCAAACACTCAAAATCGCCGTGCCCACGCACCGCACCGCCTGGCTGCCCACGGTTAAAAAAGAAAACGCTTTCACCGCTTCTAAAAAGCCATCGCGCTATTCGTCAAGTTCATCGCACAGCCCCGCTTATGAACGCCGCGCCGCGCGCGAAGCGCAGCACCAGGCTACGCTGGGCGACATGCAGGCGCTGCGCGTTATCAACGCCACTGGCCATAACCTGAAAAGCGTCAGCGTTGAATTCCCGGTCGGTTTGCTCACCTGCGTCACAGGAGTGTCGGGCTCAGGCAAGTCAACCCTCGTCAATGACACGCTCTACGCCGCCGTGGCCCGCACCCTGTACCGTGCGCATGAAGAGCCCGCCGCGCATGAGGCGATTGAAGGCATTGAACATTTCGACAAAGTTATCAACGTTGACCAGTCCCCGATTGGCCGCACGCCGCGCAGCAACCCAGCCACTTACACGGGCTTGTTCACGCCCATACGCGAGCTGCTGGCTGAGATGAACACCGCCCGTGAACGTGGCTATGGCGCAGGCCGGTTCAGCTTCAACGTGGCCGGTGGCCGCTGCGAGGCCTGCCAGGGCGACGGCGTGGTGAAGGTCGAAATGCACTTTTTACCCGACGTGTATGTGCCCTGCGACGTGTGCAAAGGCATGCGCTACAACCGCGAAACTTTAGAGGTGCAATACAAGGGCAAAAATATCGCGCAAATTCTGGACTTGACGGTCGAAGCCGCCGCCGAGTTCTTCAAAGCTGTACCGACGATTGCCCGCAAGTTGCACACCCTGCTGGATGTGGGCCTGAGCTACATCAAGCTAGGCCAGGCCGCGACCACGCTGTCTGGTGGTGAGGCCCAGCGCGTGAAACTAGCACTTGAACTTAGTAAAAAGGACACCGGCCGCACGCTCTACATATTGGACGAACCGACCACCGGCCTGCACTTTGCCGACATTGATTTGCTGCTCAAAGTGCTGCACCAGCTGCGTGATGCAGGCAACACGATTGTGGTGATCGAGCACAACCTCGACGTCATCAAAACTGCCGACTGGGTGATAGACATGGGGCCAGAAGGTGGGGCGGGCGGCGGAGCTGTGGTGGGTGTGGGCACGCCGGAAGATATTGCGGCGAATGCTGACAGTCATACTGGGCGGTATTTGGCGCGATTGCTTTAAAAACATCTTACAGCCCAATAAATACAGGCACAAGCAGCTACTTTTAAAATAGCAAAACTCACAGGAAAAATATGTCGTCCATCACCCTGCGCTTTCTTGCCGAACCCAGTACCGTCAACTTTGGCGGCAAGGTGCATGGCGGCACTGTCATGAAATGGATTGACGAAGCGGGTTACGCCTGCGCCACGCGCTGGGCCAAATGCTATTGCGTGACGGTGTCGGTCGGCAGCATTCGGTTTCAAAAGCCCATCATGATTGGTGACCTGGTGGAAGTGGAAGCCAGACTGGCCTACACCGGCAAGACCAGCATGAACATTTCGGTGGAGGTGCGCGCCGGCGACATGAAAATTGGCCAGATGGAAAAGATCACCGAATGCGTGGTGGTTTTTGTAGCCGTTGACCTGGATGGCAAAGCCTTGCCGATTGACACCTGGCGGCCTGAAACCCCGGGCGATATGGCACTGGCCCAATATGTCAAAACCCATCTGGATCTGGCCAGAGCCTCGCAGCCCGCCGCCTGACGCATCTTATTTACCTGCTGTTTTTGCTGGCTGTTGACCACCCACTATGAAAAGCAATGCCCTGACTGGCCGCGACTTGATGGCTGCCCTTACTGTGGTGGTGGTGTGGGGCGTTAATTTTGTGGTCATGAAGTTTGCGCTGCGCGACTTCAGCCCGTTTCAACTGGGCGCCGCACGCTATGTGTTTGCGGTGTTGCCGCTTATCCTGCTCGTCAAGCCGCCGCGCATTCACTGGAAATGGGTGCTGCTGTACGGCACTTTTCAGGGTGTGGGGCAGTTTGGTATTTTGTTCATTGCCCTCAAGGTCGGCATGACTGCCGCACTGGCATCGGTGCTGCTGCAAACCCAGGTATTTTTTACCGCGCTGTTTGGTTTTGTGCTGCTGCACGAACGCGCCAACAAGCCGCTGCAGGTGGGCATGCTGCTGGCGGCCTTGGGGCTGGGCTGCTTTGCATTGAACTACGTCAGCCCTGGCACTGAAATCAACGGCACCAATAGCAGCGCTACTACGCTGCTGGGTTTTGTGCTAACGCTGTGCGCCGCAGCCATGTGGGCCATGTCCAACATCGTGGCGCGGCGCGTGCAGCAGCTCTATACCGATTACTCGCCCGTGGCATTTGTGGTGTGGAGCAGCTCGGTAGCCATCGTGCCCTTCATGGCACTGTCACTGGCTTTTGATGCGCCAGATAGTCGCTGGCAATGGCTTGACGCACGCTGGTCAAGCTGGCTGGCCGTGGCCTATCTTGGCTGGGTGGCCACGGTGCTGGGCTACAGCCTGTGGACGGGTCTGCTCAAACGCCACCCCGCCAACAAGGTAGCGCCCTTCAGCCTGGGCGTGCCTGTAGTCGGGCTGGCCACCGGCATGCTGGTGCTGGGCGAAATCATCACGCCCTGGCAATGGGCGGGCATTGCACTGGTTGTGGCTGCGCTGGCTTGCGTGATGCTGGGTGGGTTGGTGAAGCGGCGTTAACTGGGCGCGGAAGCTTTGTAGGTCGGGTTAGCGAAGCGTAACCCGACATCACCAGAACATCATCGCGATCTGTCGGGTTACGCCTTGAGAGCTAACCCGACCTACTACTGCCACTCACAGCGCGAATCGGTACCAATGCATCGAGTTGAGCCTTGGTCATGGGCTTGGCATCCGGATCATCCTTGGCCGCTGCAACAATTTTCGCGTTGTCTTTGACCGATGGCATCAAGATGATCCGCTTACTCACATCTTCTGACAGCCGCATCGTGACGGGCTTCTTCAGCTTGGAGGCATAGGGGTTCTTGCGGGACTTCAGTTTGGAAAGGTCGTACTCTGCTTTCATACTTTATTGCCTTGCGAGCTGAGATGATTTAACGCTGCGCGACACCTGCGCGTGCCCGTTGGAACGGCAAGTTAGAAGCGGTAGCTTCAAGGCGCTCAGCCAGCCAGACCTTGATAACGGACTGCCTTGTCACCCCCAGTTTGCTCGCTTCGCGATCCAGTGATTCAATCATCCACGTGGGGAAATCGACATTCACCCTTTTTTGCGCTTGCATCACCCGCCTGGCTTTGGACAAGTCCAAAGAAGCCGTCAGGTCAACGCCTTCGTCAAACTGGTGGTCAAATTTTTTAGCTTTCATAAAGGTTTACCTCTTCAGTGCGTGAACGACGAACGGATATCAATCGGATGTTTTCCCCTCTGTAGGTGATGACTGCCGACCAATGCTTGCCATCTATCAGCCCAATCAACAAGTACTGCGGCTCATCATCTGTTCTTGCTGGTATCTCCAGCAGCATCGGGTCGTTCCACAGACTCTGAGCTTCAACAAAATCAATGCCGTGTTTCGTTCGATTGGACTCACTCTTTTGTGCATCAAATTCGAAGGAGTTCATAGTATAGAAATTATACCTTAATTGGCATTAAACTGCCAACTTTGCAGGTCGGGTTAGCGAAGCGCAACTCGACATTACCAGAACATCATCTCGATTTTTCGGGTTACGCCTTGACGGCTAACCCGACCTATTGCCGAGCGAAAATATTAACGGACATCGCTAGCCTCCTCTAGGACTACTCGTTGTCCATATCTAGCTTCCCCGCCTGGTTGGACGGCGAAAGTGACATAGGCGCGAACACCTGCGACCTTTGGCCCGGCGATGGTTGCCCGCGGACCGCCTTGAAGGCGATGGCTTGAGCCCGCAACAATATGTGGCACTTCAATGCGATCTTCGTAAGGCGCCCTTCGCATGTGGGTGTCGTCGAGACCGAAGGCGGCAGATCCAATAACTTCCTCCAGCTCAAGTCGAACTTCCCATAGTTCTAGCGGCCCTAAGTTTTGCAGCGCAAGTACATATGTGCAATTCCCTACCTGCTCTGGATACAAAAGTAGTCGAAGTCCTTGGTAATTCGTGTAACTGGAGACTAATGTCACAACGCCCCGCGCGCAGCCTGCAAAACATCCCGAGTCTTCAAAGCCTCCCTCCGGGCAGCCTCAGCAAAATCATCACTGCTTGACGCATACAAAATCGCCCGCGACGAGTTGACAATGATGGGTGCGCCTTCACGCCAACCGGCCCGCACTGTGGCCACCGCATCACCGCCCTGCGCGCCCACGCCGGGTATCAGCAGGGGCAGGGTGGGGGCAACAGTGCGCACACGTTCAATTTCAGCCGGGTAGGTCGCGCCTACCACCAGGCCGAGCTGGCCGTTCAGGTTCCATGGGCCTTGGGCTAGCCGTGCAACGTGTTCGTACAGCAGGGGTTGGCCTTCAACACTGGCAAAGCGCTGATTTTGCAAATCGTCACCGCCGGGGTTGGACGTGCGGCACAGCAAAAACGCGCCCTTGCCTGCGTGCTTCAAATACGGCGCCACCGAGTCAAAACCCATGAAGGGCGACAGCGTGACGGCATCTGCGCCGTAGCGCTCAAACGCTTCAATGGCGTACTGCTCGGCCGTGCTGCCAATGTCACCGCGCTTGGCGTCCAGAATGATGGGCACATTCGGCGCGGCGCGGCGCATGTGCTCCATCAGGCGCTCCAGCTGGCCTTCGGCGCGGTGCGCGGCAAAGTAGGCGATTTGCGGCTTGAAGGAGATCACCAGGTCAGCCGTGGCGTCCACAATCGCGGCGCAAAAGTCATAAATCTTGTTGCTGTTGCCTTTGAGCTTGCCGGGGAAGCGCGTTGGCTCCGGGTCCAGGCCGACGCACAGCATGGACTGGTTTTGTTGTTCGGCCGTGGCCAGCATCTGTAAAAAGGTGGGCATCGCGGTCATGTTTGAATGTTGTTTAAGCAGCAGTTTTAAAATGGGCGTCCAGCTTGTCCAGTAGTTCCAGTCCGCGCGCACGGTTGCCGCGTGATTTGCTGAGTTCGTAGCTAGCCAGTGCTTCTTGTTGCACCAGCGCAATCGTGGCCCATTCTTCAAACAGCTTGTTGACGCTGACGCGTTTGCTGCGTGCCAATACTTTCAGGCGTTCGTGTTTTGCATCGGGCAGGCGGATGGTGAGTGTAGACATATCAAGGCCTCTGTAGTTGCAGCCATTGGGCTGGTGTCATGATTTGCAGTGACGGAAACTTGAGCTGTGGTTGCATGAAGTCCCGCTGGTTGTAGGTCAGCAAAGGCGCATCCAGTGCGGCAACAGCAAGCTCATACACGTGGTTGTCGCCTTCATCGCGCAAGTTGGGTCGCCAGGAGAAATACAACTCAACGGGTTTAGTACAGGCTAAAAAAGCAAAAAATAAGTCGTCGATTTCTATCGGGCTCAAAGGGCATCGATTCAAGAAATCTGCACGCCCCAGCACGTCGCGGTATTCGCTGTACAACGCCACTGAAATCAACGCAGTTGCTTGCCCTGAGAGTAATCGCCTGAGCACCTCGCGAGAAGCCCCATCTGCACTGGTAAAGGCAGACACCAGAACATTAGTGTCGAGGATGACTTTAAGTATCGTCATTTGAATAAGTGCAAAAAAGACAGCATATATGACATCATTATGCATTCAAAAACTATTAATTTCAATGCATAGTTCTAAACCAAACTCATCGCCAGACACAAATCGTCCCAAGCCTTGGCTTTGTTCAGCGGGTTGCGCAGCAGGTAGGCTGGGTCGATGGTGATGATGGTTTTGGTGCTGTGCAGGCTGTGGGTTTGCCCGCGCAGTTTGGCCAGTGGTTCGGTTGATTGCAGCAGTGCTTGGGCGGCCAGGCGGCCCATGACAAGTACGACGTCGGCTTTGGCGCTGGCAAAGACGTCCGCCAGCTCGGCGCTTAAATAGCCGCCTGCACCTTGCCCCCTGACGAGTGGCGCGAGCATGGCTGCGCCTGCCGTGTGCAGCTTTGCGGCACGCAGCATGTTGTCGAGCAGCTTGCCTGCATCACCTTCAAAGGCGTTGAAATTTTCTTGCAGAGCGCTGGCGGGGGACTCGATCAAAATCAGCCAGCGGGCGGCGTTGGCGGTTGCTGATTCAGCGTACAGCGTTTGCAGCTTGCCGATGCGCCAGGCGTTGGGGCTGTGATTCGGCGCATTTGGGGCAACAGGGGTTGTTTGGGATGCCTGAAAAGGCTGTTTTTGCGTGTCAAAAGTGCCTGAAACGCCCTGAATACGCGCGTGAGAAGCTCCTGAATTGATAGTAATTGGTGGGCTGGCGGCGGTTTGTAAGTGCACTGGAGCAGCGGGGGCAGCAATGCTTTGAGCCACCACAGCTACAGGCAAGGGTTGCCAGACCTGCACGCCCATCTCCTTGAGCATGGCGCGCTGGCGTCTGTCCAGGTTCAAACCCGGCTCTAGCAATTCAGTCATAGCTTCAGGCTCATCACAATCGCGTCTTCACGCGGGCTCAAGAGGCTGCCACCCGCCGGGTAGTAGCCTTTGCGCAAACCGACTTCACGAAACCCGTAGTGCAGGTACACCGCTTTGGCATGGGCATTGCTGATGCGTACTTCCAGCCACAGCCACTGCGCGCCCTGGCCGCGTGACCACAGGGTCAGCGCGTCCAGCATCACACGGGCCCAGCCTTGCCGCTGATGCGCAGGGGCCACGGTGATGTTGAGCAAATGGGTCTCGTCCACGCCTTTCATGGCGACAAAGTAACCCAGCAGATGGGTATCTGGCCCACTGCCGGCCGTCAGCAGTTGCGTCTGGTAGCCGGAGTTGATGGAGTCGGTGAAGTTGCCTTGCGTCCAGGGGTGGGCATAGGCGCTGGCTTCAACTTTTGCTACTGCGCCCAGCGACGCGGGTGTCATGGGCTCAAACTGGGCTTCAAGCAATTCAGCGGGTTTAAAAACGGCATTCATGGGCTGGCGGGGGCTTGGCTTGGATCTGGCTGGGTCTGGTTTTTAAGCATCTTGACCAATTCACGTTCTTCGGTCGTTAGGGCTACTTTATCGCGAACATACAGCGGCAGTGCCAGCTCGGCCTTTATGCCGTGCCCGCTGGCGGCCAGCGCGGGTGCCAGGCGCAACATGGCGGTGGCTGTTGGCAAGCTATGGATGCTGTTCAGGTCTTTGGGCAGTTTGTCGGCGTAGACGGTGAACACATTGCCAGCGTATAGCGTGGCTACGTTTGGCATCAGGTGTTCCGGGCGGATCAACGCGCAGTTACCCACCGGCGTCAAAACACCTTGCTTGCATGCGTAGTGCTGAACATACATTTCGTCCATGCGGGCATCGAGCAGGGCGGTGATGTTTTCTATTCCCTCTCCCTTTGGGGGAGGGTTAGGGTGAGGGCTCTGCGCTTTTAAATGCCGCGCCTCTTCAGCCACCGCCATCAGTGTGTCAATCGGCAGCACCGGAACGCCAGCGCCCTGACCAGCGCCGTAAGCCAAGCCCTGGGCTACCGCGCAAGCCGTGCGCAGGCCGCTAAATGAACCGGGGCCCCGGCCAAAGGCAATCGCGTCCAGCTCGGCCAGCGTCAAACCAGCATCCAGCAGCAACGCCAGAATCGCGGGAATCAAGGTGGTGGATGCCTTTGCGCCGCCCGGCCCCGTGTGCTGCCAGACGCGGCTGCCGTCGGTCACCGCAACCGACATCACGTCTGTGGAGGTGTCAAAAGCCAGAAAATGACTGTTTTTAGGCATGAAATAGGGTTAAAAAGTGCCTTTAGCCCAATGGATTCGGGCGCAAGCAGCTACTATTTTTATAGTAAAAAGATGGCTGGTAGGCATCAAAAAACCTCTGTCTTGACATCAAAAAATGAACAAATACAATACTGAGTAAATTTACTCACAATTATTTATGGCTTTTCAACGTCTTCAAACTAAAGAAATCCGCAGCAGGTTGGCAGCAACATCGCGCTTCATCACCATCGTTGCAGGGCCACGCCAGGTTGGCAAAACGACACTGGTACGAACTGCAATTGAAGGTATTGCCCACGAGTTTATCGCTGTTGATCAATACGAAGAGCCATTGCGACCATTTGGCACCTATACAGAGACAAGTTCTGAGTTGGTGGGCGAGATCAGGGATGCGGCATGGCTGATCCGCCGCTGGCAGGCAGCTCGGGAAAGGCAAAAACAACTGCGGGCGACAAATCCAGAGCAAGCTTTTGCGCTGGTTTTTGACGAAATTCAGAAAATTCCGAGATGGTCTGAAGTCGTCAAAGGCCTATGGGATGCAGACCGGGCAGCAGGCGTGGATATGCATGTCGTGTTGTTGGGGAGTTCACCACTGTTGATGCAAAAAGGCCTGACCGAAAGTCTGATGGGGCGATATGAACTTATCCCTGTCACGCATTGGTCTTTTCCCGAAATGCATGAAGCGTTTGACTTCACGCTCAATGAATATTTTTTCTTTGGCGGCTACCCGGGCAGCGCCCCTTTGATCCGCGACGAGGAGCGCTGGCGCCAGTATGTGCTGGCAAGTCTGGTGCAGCCGAGCATAGACACGGACATTCTCCAAATGGTGCGTGTCGATAAACCCGCACTTCTAAAACAGCTCTTCACGCTGGGCAGCAGCTACTCCGGGCAAATCCTTGCGCTTGGCAAAGTCAAGGGCCAACTGGATGGTGCGGGCAACGAAACTACGCTTGCTGGCTACCTTGATTTACTCGGAAATGCAGGCCTGCTCACGGGGCTCCACAAATACCATCGGGGTGTTGCGCGCCAACGCGCCTCGCCGCCAAAATTTAATGTTTTAAATACTGCACTCATGTCGAGTGCAACGCCTTACACATTTGCTGAGGCTCAAGCGGACCGTTCATTCTGGGGCCGTCTGGTGGAAAGCGCGGTAGGCGCTCATTTATGCAACACTGCCAAAAATACTGAGAAAGTACATTACTGGCGCGAAAGCCCGCATGAGGTTGACTTTGTCATTTCCGATGCAAAGCGGCTGACAGCCATTGAAGTTAAAAGCGGAACCCATCAAGGCAAATTAAATGGGCTGGACGCTTTCGCAGAGCAGCACAAAGATTGCAAGCGCTTGCTGGTGGGCGCGGGTGGCGTTGATTTGACGGAGTTCCTGTCCTATCCGTTGTCCCATTGGTTAGCGATGCCATGACCTCAATGGCTAATCGGGCACAGGATCGCCTGCCAATCACGCGCAGGGTGCAGGTACGCCATCAAGATGGATCCTTGTCCTTACCCGAGCCTATTACCACCTACAGCGCAATACACGCGTGGGTTTTGATAGGCAACCCGGGCGCTGGGAAAACAGATACCTTCAAGGCACTTAGTCGGGCAGAAGGCGGCTACTACACCAGTGCGCGTGACTTTGTTGAGCTGGAGCAAGCGCTTGATCAGCACTCACTTGTTTTTATTGACGGCCTTGATGAAATATCTGCAGGTAATGCGTTGGGGTTTACGGCACTTGGGCTAATACGTGCCAAGCTGCAAAAGCTGGGGACACCCAAGTTTCGTATTTCCTGCCGTGAGGCAGATTGGCGCGGCAGCACAGACAGTGCAGCATTGCAAAGCCTGGTCAGTGGGCAGGATTTTGTTGAATTGCATCTTGCACCGTTGAGCGGGCAGGAAAGCGAGGCATTGATAGCGCATTGGCAAGCGCCTAACGGACCAAGTACTACCGAGTTCATCAAAGAAGCGGAAAAGCACAACTTGGACGGTTTGCTGGACAACCCGCAGACCTTGCAGTTGCTGGTTGAAGCAACTGCAAATGGCTGGCCGACGAGTAAAACGCAGACTTATCAAATGGCCTGCGCCAAGCTTGTTCAGGAGCACAACGACCAATGGCTTGCCAATACGCGTGAGGTTGCGCCGCCAGACGAAGCACTTCTGTTGGCGGCAGGTTATCTGTGCGCACTTATGCTGCTCTCGGGTGAAGGCTTGATAACCCTACAAAAACGGGGTAGTGGCACACAAAAGACAGTTGCGTTACCCGAGTTACCCGCCAGCGAGTCAGCGCCCAACATAGCACTTTGTCGAGCTGCGCTGCACACCAGACTATTCACGGGAAGCGGCAGCGGTGACTTTCTGCCTGTCCACAGAACCGTAGCGGAATACCTCGCTGCTCAATACCTTATCAAACGAGTCAATGAAAGACTACCCTACAGGCGCGTATTGGCATTGATGCTGGGTGAAGATGCCGGCGTAGTACCTGAGCTGCGTGGCTTGCATGCCTGGCTGGCGGCCGTTGCAACCGGGCCTTTGCGTATTGATCTCATTGATCGCGACCCACTAGGTGTCATTCTTAACGGCGATGTACGAAATTTCATGCATTCAGAAAAACTGCATGTGCTCGATGCGTTAAGTAGCGAGGCGAAACGCTACACCTATTTTAGAAACCAGAACTGGGTCAGTCAGCCCTTCGGCGCCTTGGCCACAACGGATATGGAAGGCGACTTTCGGCAATTGTTGACCTCTGCCACCCGTAGCCCCGCGCATCTGGCATTGGTCGATTGCGTACTGGACGCTGTGGCCAACGGGCAAGGCATGCAGGGACTCAAATTTGAGCTGGAGCAAATTGTGCGGGACGCCAGTTATTGGCCTAGCTCAAGAATCGAAGCATTAAGAACGCTTATTGCATTTGAACGCACTGATGGTCAGTGGCCAGTATGCCGAAGGCTATTGGAGGATATCCATAACAACAAGGTAGAAGACAGTGAAGACGAGTTGCTTGGCACGCTGCTTTTTGCGTTATATCCCGATCATATTCTTGCTACAGAAATATGGGCTTATTTCAGACAACCAAAGTCTAGTTCGCTGCTTGGTTCTTACTGGAGCTTTTGGCATGATTTATCGAAAAATACTTCCATTGAAGAAGTCACAGCTTTGCTTGACGCTCTAACTTCAAGTCATTACCAACTTGACAATAAAGATGACGAGATTGCTACAGCGGGGATCATTGGCTCACTTCTTGTTCGAGGTGTGACAGAGCATGGTTTGCATTTACCCGTACCCCATCTGTACCGTTGGTTACTCTTAGGACTGGGAAAATATTATTACTGCCCGCTAGACCCAGAGCACAAAGAGGCACTACAGAATTGGCTTAAGAAAAATCCCGACCTATACAAGGCGCTTTTTGAGCATGTTATACAGCTACAGGCCGAGTCTGAAAAATCAGGATTCAACATAATCTGGCAAACCCGACAGCAACTCTATGAAGCGCCTGCGCCAGAAAATTCAGAACATTGGTATTTAGCGCTCGCGGAAAAAACTAACCACATCGAGTTGCGTCAGCAAATGGTCATCGAGGCCTTTCAGGTGCTAGAGAGAAAAGCAAGCTCAAACGTCGCCATTGAAATGCTTGAGGATTGGCGAAGTAAACATACGAATGACAGTATTTGGATTGATGCCTTTTTAAGATACCCGTATCCGCCCGATGAGCAGTATCAAGAACGTGTCAAATCCAAACTTGAGCGTGAAGTTCGTATACGTGAAAGAGAAAAACAAAAAACTGATTTCTTTCAAAAAAAACTTCCAGGCTTTAGCGAAGGACCTGCTGACTTTGGAGCATTGATTGAAATCGGTAATACATATCTCAATCTTTTTCGTAAATCAAAAGAAAAAACTGCTGAATCCCGGTTGCTGGAGCTATTGAATCAAAACCAGGGATGGCTTCAATTGGCTCTGCATGGTTTGCGCCAATGCCTGTTGCGCACAGACTTGCCCACAGCGAATGACATTGTCAAGCTCAACGCTGAGGGTCGCCGCTACAACCTGGCCACGCCGTGCCTGGCCGCAATGGAACTACGTTGGGCAGAAAAAGATTCCGCCGAGGCACTGAACCTGCATGAGTCAGTGCTTGAAATGATGGCCGCCTTTCGCCTGACCAATAACTACGACATAACGCCGGAGTGGTTCAAACGCTTGGTCGTTACGCGTGCAGACGTGATGGCCCGTGTCATGTGCCCGCTCATCACTGCACAAATCGCCAGTAAAAAAGAGCATGCCGATGGCTTGTATGCCCTTGCGCGTGACCCGGACTATGCAGAGATTGCGAAGCTTATTACTCCAGATATTCTCAATACCTTTCCCCGCAAAGCTCACAAAAATCAATTACAAAGTCTTCGCCTGCTCATCATCTCGCTCATGAAGCATCTGGACAAAGCCGTTCAGCTTGAAATCATTGCCGACAGACTGACTGACAAGCCTGGTGATGTGGCACAGCGCGTGTACTGGCTCACCGCTGGTTTGCAACTTGCGCCTGATATTTACCTGGAGCTTGCCAGGCAATACATCATCCAAACGCAGGCGCGAGTCAGCCACTTGGTTGCGCTGGTTCATGAACAACGCGAAAGAAATGGTCCGCAAGCCATGCTGCCCTTGGCCGCGATTGAATTCATGATCGAACTTTTGGGACCGCAGTGCTCGCCCAGTTGGGCTAATGCTTCTGGCTGGGTATCACCCGCCATGGAACTGGGTCGTTATGTTGAGGGTTTGGTATCGACGCTTGCCGGTATGCCTGATGAAGAATCCCAACGGGTACTCACTTCATTGTTGCAAATAAAAACACTCAAGCCGTGGGAAGACTCCCTGCGTCGGGCACTGTTTGACCAGCAGTTAACTCGGCGCAAAGCCCTGTTTAAGCCTGCGTCTGTGGTTAAAGTCTCATCCACTTTAGCCAATCTGACCCCTGCAAATGCTGCTGACTTATATGCTCTAACGCTAGATAATTTGCAGCAGCTCGGACTAGAGATTCGAAATGGCAACACTAACGACTACTTGCAATACTGGCGAGAAAAAAAGCCACAAGTAGAAGATAGCTGTCGTGACCGACTTTTGTCAGATCTAAAAATTCGATTCAATCCACTAGGCATCAGCGCCGAGCCCGAAGGACGGTATGCTGATGCAAAGCGCGCTGACATCAAGGTATCAGCGCAGGGTTACAACATACCAATTGAAATCAAGCGGGAGATGCATCCGGACTTGTGGAAAGCAATTGAGCATCAATTGATTGCAAGGTACTCGCGCGAAGTGGCATCGGATGGTTATGGCATTTTTCTCGTGTTCTGGTTTGGCGGTACCGGGCAACCCGTTGCTGGTGACGGTGGGACAAGGCCCAAGACCGCTGCCGAATTGCAGGACAGGTTGCAACTGACGGTACCGGCCAGTCACCAACAAAAAATTGCTGTGTTGGTCATTGATTGTTCCTTAAAGCCTGCTGGTAAAGGCTAGTCCAATCCGGATCCGGCTTGGGGATTGATAATTGACGCATGCTCCTGAACTTTGCCTTTTGGCCCTCCACTTTCAACCTTAAGACCTGCTTGCGCCGTATCTTGTTGGTTACGGTCGAGGGCTTGGTCAGCGTTACGGTTACAGCCCAAACCCTGCCGCCCGCAGTTGATGCAGCGCTGCTGCGGGCCAAGGTACCGCGTGAGGCGCTGGCCGCCATTGTGGTTGATGCTGCTCCGGCTTTAAATGGCAAATCAGCGCCCCTGCTGAGCTACCGGGCCAATGCTGCTGTCAACCCGGCATCGGTCATGAAGCTGGTCACCACCTACGCCGGGCTGGAGCTGCTGGGCCCGTCCTACACCTGGAACACACCGGTCTATGTGGACGGCAATGTCAAAGACGGTGTGCTGACGGGCAACCTCATCATCCAAGGCAAAGGCGACCCCAAGCTGGTGCTGGAGCGGCTGTGGCTGCTGCTGCGGCGCGTGCAGGGTTTGGGCATCAAAACCATCACTGGCGACATCTTGCTGGACCGCAGCGCCATTGCGGCGCCAACGCAAAGCCCTGCCGACTTTGACGGCGAGCCGCTGCGGCCCTACAACGCAGCGCCTGATGCACTGCTGATCAACTACAAATCGGTGGTGATGACGTTTGTGCCCAACTACGCCAGCGGCATGGTCAGCGTGAGCTTTGACCCGCCGCTGGCCAACGTGCAAATGCAAACCACGGTGGCGCTGACGACAGCCAAGGATTGCAGCGACTACCGGGGCGCGCTGATGGCCGACTTCAGTGACCCGTTTCGCATCAGCTTCAAGGGCGGCTACCCGGTAGCGTGCGGTGAAAAGGTGTGGCCCATTGCCTATGCCGACCCCGCCAGCTATGCCGATCGGGCGGTAGCGGGCATGTGGCAAGACATGGGCGGCAAGCTGGCTGGCCGCGTGCGTGAAGGCCGGGCGCCTGCGGGCCTGAAGAGTGCTTTTGAGGTGACCTCCCCCACACTGGCTGAAGTGATTCGTGACATCAACAAATACAGCAACAACGTGATGGCGCAGCAGTTGTTTTTGACGTTGAGCTTGAACCCTGGCCTGACCCCCGGCCCTGCCAGTTTTGAGGCCTCTCGCGGCGTGGTGCTGAACTGGTGGCGTGAGCGTTTTGGCGATCAGGACATGCCCGTGCTTGACAACGGCTCGGGCCTGTCACGTCAGGAGCGCATCACGCCGCAAGGCCTGGCGCGCATGCTGCAAACCGCCTACATATCAGGGGCCATGCCGGAACTGATGGCGTCACTACCGATTACCGGCATTGACGGTACGCTGCGCAGAAGCCGATCGCGTGTGTCCCAAGGCTGGGCGCATTTAAAAAGCGGCTCGCTGCGCGACGCGACCGCCCTGGCGGGCTATGTCCACACGCCCAGCGGCAGGCGCCTGGTGGTGGTCAGCATCATCAACCACCCCAATGCGGGAGCGGCCCGGCCAGCGCTTGAGGCACTGGTGGACTGGGCCGTACAAGAAGGCAGCAAGGAGGGCGGTAAATAATGGCCTCCACACTGGTTGATGTCGTGGGCTCGCTGGCAGCCATTTTGACTACCGTGAGCTTTGTGCCCCAAGCCTGGCACAGCTTTAAAACCCGCGACGTCAGCGGCATATCGCTGGGGATGTACAGCGTATTTACCACGGGCGTAGCGTTGTGGCTGGCCTATGGCTGGCTGCTGGGTGCCTGGCCAATTGTGATTGCCAACGCCATCACGCTAGCTTTGGCCGCTGCCATTTTGGTGATGAAGCTGCGCTTTCGCTAAGCCTCGATGAGGTGCGTCATCACTCCACCTTGATGTTGTTGTCCAGCGCCAGCTGCTTCCACAGCGGAATTTCAGCGGCGACAAATTTGGCAAAGTCCTCGGGCGAGTTGGTTGCAGGAATCAGCGACATGCCGCTGATGCGTTTTCTAACCTCTGGCTGGTCCACCACCTTGACGAGTTCGCTGTTCAGCCGTTTGATGATCTCGGGCGGCGTACCTGCCGGGGCCAGCAGGCCTATCCACAAAGACACCTTGAGGTCTATGCCCAGCTCCGCCAGCGTCGGTGCGTTGGGGTAGTCTTTCAGCCGCTCGGGTGACGTTACCGCCAGCGCCTTGACGCGGCCACTTTGCATACCCACAGATGCCGGGCCGCCATCGGCCAGTGTCATGGTCACGTCGCCAGCCATCACGGCCGTCACGGAATCGTTTGCGCCTTTGTAGGGAATGTGTGAAAAGCGCGCCCCGGTTTTTTTGTTGAACAACTCGGTGATCAGCTGAAACGAGGCCGAGCTGGCACCGTAGTTGGCCTTGTCTGGGTTTTGTTTGGACGCATTGACCAGCTCTTGCACCGTCTTGGCCGGGTTGTTGGCGTTGACCAGCAAAATCAGCGGCGAGACGCCGACGAAAGAAATGGGTGTCAAGTCTTGCGGACCGTAAGGCAGCTTGGCGTACAGCGCATGGTTAAACACAATCGGGCCGGGTGCGCCCATCAGCAAGGTGTAGCCATCGGGCTTGGCTTTGGCCACATAGCTGGCCCCGACGATGGCGCCGGCACCGGGGCGGTTCTCTACCACCACCGGCTGGCCCAGGGCTTTGCTCAGGGGCTCGGTGATGCTGCGCGCCAGCGAATCCACGCCACCGCCCGCCGAATAGCCAACCACAATCGTGATGGGTTTGTTTGGGTAGCTTTGTGCGCTGGCCAGCGGAGCACATAGCGCCGAAGCGCAGGCGAATGCGACGGCAAAATAGTGAAGTTGAGAGCGAATTTTTTGTTGGGTAAGCATGTCAGTCTCCTAAAATATTTCTTGGCGTGTCGCCATGCAGCTCAGCAGGCTACTGCAAACCAATCTGCACATTCAGCACGGCCGCCTGGCCAGCGTCAACCGCCTTGAGGCAACGTGCAATCGCGGCTTCTACATCGCCAGGCTCACTGACGCATTCGCCGTACGCGCCAAAGGCCTGCGCGACCTGCTCAAAGTGCCTGTGTTGGCCTTGCAAACGCGCCTGAAACTCATTGGCCTGTGCGGCAGAACCATCGGGGTAGACGCGCAACACGGCTTCTTTCACTGCCTGCCAGCCACCGTTGTCTAACACCACGGTAAAAATGGGCAGGCTGTAGCGCTGGGCTGTGGCGTAGACCGATGTCGGCGTTGAAAAATGAAAGCCGCCATCGCCCACCACCTGCACCACGCGAACACCGGGCTTAGCCAGTTTGGCCCCCAGCGCCATGCCGCCGCTGTAGCCCAGGCCGCCACCTGCGCCGCACAGCAGCGTGAGTGGCTGGCTGCGCACCATCTGGTTGAGCAAGGCCAGTGAATTGCGCACCGCCTCATTGATCACGATGTCTTCAGGCGCAATGGCGGCGCCCAAAGCGGCGCACACATAGGCGGGTGAAATCGCACCCGGCTTGCCCGGTTTTTCAGCGGCTTTGGCTACGCCCTCCAGGCGCTCAATGTTTGACGCAGCCCAGCTTGCCATACGCTTTGCAACTTTGTCGTGAAAGGCCGCATCAGCTTGCGCCCGCACGATGGCAGCGACCTGGCGCAACACTGTGGCGCAGTCGGCCTGCACCCGCATATCGGTGGCAAAGCCCCACATCGGGAAATCTTTTTTGATCGCGTCCACGTCAATGTGCGTCCAGCGGGTGGCGCTGTTGTCTTGCACAAATTTGGGCAGCCACGGCACGTCAACATCAAGCAGCAAGCCCACGTCAGCACCCGCCAGCGCTTTGCTTGCATCAAAGCCGCCAAAGCACGGCGAGCTGCGCGGCAGGCACATATAGCTGGGGCTGAACTCAAACACCCGCACACCGCACAGCAGCGCCAGGTCTTCCAGCGCGGCCACAGCATCGGCCTTGCGGCCCAGGTACGACGTGATCGCTATCGGCTGGCTGGCCGCCATCAGCTGGCTGGCAATCGCCTGCGCACGCGTCTCGTCAATGCCGCCCGCCTGCACTGCGCCATAGCGCTCGCTGCTGTAGGCATGTACCTGGTCTGCGGCTATTGTTTCGGCCAGCACTTCGCGCGGCAGCGTCAAATACACCGGGCCGGGTGGGTCGCTTTGCATCACCGAATGGCCGCGCCGCAAAACTTCTTTGGCTATCACGCCGCTCGGCAGGGTGTATTCCCACTTCACGTAGGGGCGCACCAGGCTGGCCATGTCAAACGGGTCCTGCACAAAATGCACATAGTTGTCACGCGAACCGGCCAGCTCACCGCGCAGCGTGAAAGGTGCCTTGCCTGCAATCAGCATCACCGGCAGGCGGCCCCTGAACATGTTGTGCATGCCCATGGCCGAGTTGGCTGTACCGGCATCAACGTGCACCATCACCGCCTGGCCTTGCCCGGTAATGGCCGCGTAACCCGCCGCCATGTGCACAGCAACGTTTTCATGCGGGCAGAGCACAAATTCAGGGTGCGCGCGGCCTTCCAGATCCCAGCGCGCGAGTTCTTCAATCAGCGACACATGGTCGGTGCCGAGATTGGAAAAAACATACTTGAGGCCAAGCTCGGTTAACCCCTCCAGAAAATAATGGGCACTGGTGTATTTGTCAGATGAGCTCACGCGTTGGCCTTGAAATAAAAGTGTTTGGTTTGCAGAAAATCATTGGGACTTTCCGCTCCGTCCAGTCGCCCGTATCCGCAGTAGCGTCAGATTGGTTAGCATGCTAAAGCTAAAGTTTAAAAACGGGCAGCTAGGGAATTCCCTAGCTTAAAGACGCTTGTAAAAAACAAAACGCCAGCCTAACGTAAGAGTTGCCTCAAATAATGATTGATAAAAATGCGTGTCTACAATTTAAGCGCCAGGGTGCTGTGTTGATTTAATCGTTGGGTGGCTAAGCAGAGGCCACTTGCTTATGCCGATCTTCAAAGGCTTTTTTTCATCGACGCGTGACCAAAAAAGTGGCCACAGCGGCGACTCGCAAGGCCATGAGGCCGGGAAGTCGCGTGGGCCTGAAACCATGCCCGTCAAGATGAACCTGGAAGAGCGCATGTCATTTCGGCGTGAGCTGCTTTATGAAACCATACGTGCCAGCCTGAACATGCGCTTTATTGCGCTGCATACCTACCGCTTCAAGGTCATGCGCACCGACAAACGCGGTCACTGCTTTGTGGTGATGCTGGATATGTCTCCCACTTTTATGGCCAGCCCGGCAGGTCAACACGCGCAGCTTGCAGAAACGGCAGCACTGGTCACCCAAAATGCACAAACCAAATATGGTCTGATCGTTGGTGGTGTTTATTGGCGGGTTGATGAAACGCTGGACGTGAGCGTCGCTGGCTGGGCGCGGCCATCTGTCACCATGCCCCTTGAGCCAACGCCAACTACCGCTGAAGAACGGCGCCTGGCCAACATCGAAAAATACGAACAAGTCACGGCAGAAGAGATGGCCGCGTTTGAGGATGCCTGGCAAAAAGACAGCGCCATACAAATCGGCGACCGCACCTACTCGTCTGATCTGGCGCCGCTGGCGGAAGAGCCGCCGCAGAAGTAGCAGCTATTAAATACGTAGCAGCTTGTGCCCAAATCTATTGGGCCGGAGGTCTAAATGACGTTTAAAATGCCTGAAAACCGACTTGAAAGCCGTCCCTAACGCCAAAAGCCTGCAAATCGCAGGCTTTTGGCGTTATGGGCAAGCTGTGGGCTTGCCGCAGCTTGTGTGTCAAAGACGCTTGGCTGGTTTAGCTGGCAATGCGGCCATCAAGCTGGTGTGCCTTGACGGCATCAGCGCGTACTTCCGCACGGGTTACGCTTGATGCGGCAACGGGTGCCACTGCAAAAGCGCCTTCGTTGCTGATGGCAACGTTGCCAGCCTGACGGGCCTGCAGGTAGTCGGCCTGCACTTGCGTACGGGTTACGTTGCTGGTGGTGGTTGGTGCTGGAACCACGTAGGCGGCCTCGCCAGACAAGTTACCTTGTGCAAAAGCGGAAGCGCCAGTCAAGGCAGCGATAGCAACAACGGCAGAAGCGATAAATTTCGAGTTCATGATGAATTTCCTTTAAGTTACAAAAAAAGTCTTTTTACCAACCCCGGCTGGGCTGCTTGGGGTGTTGAGCCCCAGGCCGCCTGACCTGGCCTCGGTGAGTCGCTTGTTTGTTTCGGCTCATCGATGGAGTGAACTTTAGGGTTTACCCGGTGCTTTGCAAACCATCCGGCAAACAATGCATAGTTGCAAAATCTGCAATAATTTATTTTTTCTATCGCAGTGATTGCATAAAAGGATGACTATGGACCGGTTACTCTCCATGCGGGTGTTCCAAAAAGTGATCGATGAAGGGAGCTTTGCGGCAGCGGCACGGGTGCTCGACATGTCCCCGGCCGGGGTGACTCGCCTGGTCACTGACCTGGAGCAGCACCTGGGCGCACGGCTGATACAGCGCACCACCCGCAGATTAGCGCTGACCGACGCAGGCCAGGCCTATTTGCTGCGGGTGCGCAGTATTTTGAGCGAGGTGGATGACGCTGAAGCCGCCGCTGGGCAAAGCTCAAGCGAGCTGCAAGGCGTGGTCAATGTGGTGGCACCGTCGCTGTTTGCCAATTATTTTCTGGCTACGCAAATCACCCGCTGGTTGGCGCGCTGCCCGAAAGTGGCCATTCACCTGCATGTGGACCCGTTTCCGCAAACGCGGGTGGAAGAATTTGACGTGACGTTTATGGTCGTCAATGAAGGCTTTGATGCCAATATCGTGGCGCGGCCCATTGCCCATACCGAATACGTGGTGTGCGCCAGCCCGGACTACCTGCGCCGCAACGGCACGCCCACAACACCGCAAGAGCTGCAATGCCACCAGTACCTGCGCTTTCCGTGGCAGGCATCGTCGGGGCACGCTGCACGCGGCATGCGCTTGACGCGTGTGGATGGCAGCCAGGAGGACATGGAAGTTGGCATGCAGGTGGTGTTTCAGGCAGAGAGCTATGAGACGCTTTTTACGGCGGCCGTGGCTGGCGCTGGTGTGGCGGCACTGCCCAAATTTCCGGCCAGCAATTACTTTGAAAGTGGCGCCTTGGTCCACTTGCTGCCGGAGTGGATTTTTGGCCGCTACACGGTATTTGTGGCCTTGCCGACGCGCAAGCTCATGCCCGCGCGGACCCGCGCGTTTTTGGACTTTGCCAGTGAGATGGTGCTTCAGCCGGGCGCACTTTCCCGGGCGTAACGCGGAGTCGATCAGAATCCTTTGAACGCTATAAATAGTATAGCTACTTACGCCCGAATTTATTGGCCTGCAGGCCTAAAACATAGCTGAAAACGGTTTAAAAAGCGTCACACGCGCTACAGCGCGCTGGATCGGGTGCCGGATTCAATGGCCCTCATCGAGAGCGACCCGGCTAAACCCTGATGAATATCAGCTCGCACAAGAGCTCACCACGCGGCCACAGGCCAGCCATGGAAGACGAGTGCACGCCATTGTTCGCAATCCACCACTCGCCCTTGAATTTGAGTAGGCGGATGCCTTTTTGCGCATCCAGTATCACGCTGGTGCCTTTCAAGGCGCATAATCCGTTAGTGCAGCAATTATTTGCACAGGTTGTGATCGGTCAGTTTCGCGCGCTACGGCGGTACTTTTGGATTTGTTGTGCTTTCGGGACCCCATCGCTTTTGTTTTATCTGTTTTTGAGGAGTCCTTAATGGGCAACAAACTTTACGTCGGCAATCTGCCGTACACCGTCCGCGATGAAGACCTGCAACAGTCTTTTGGCGCCTTTGGTTCCATCACCAGTGCAAAAGTCATGATGGAGCGCGACACCGGTCGCTCCAAAGGCTTTGGTTTCGTCGAGATGGGCAATGATGCTGAGGCACAAGCTGCCATCGCCGGCATGAACGGCCAGTCACTGGGCGGCCGCAGCATCACGGTGAACGAAGCTCGTCCGATGGAAGCGCGTCCTCCACGTACCGGCGGCTTCGGCGGCGGTGGTGGTGGTTACGGCGGTGGTGGCGGCGGCGGCGGTGATCGTTCGGGTGGCGGCGGCTACGGCGGTGGCGGCGGTGGTCGCTCCGGTGGCGGCGGCGGTTATGGTGGTGGCGGTGATCGTTCAGGTGGCGGCGGACGCGGCGGCTACTAAGCCCTCTAAAAAAACTTCTTCGGCTTGACGCTGAAGACGCACTAAAGGCTTCATAACTTCGGTTTTGAAGCCTTTTTGCATGGGCCACTTGCGGACGGACCAAGAGCGGCCAGAGAGCCCATCTTGAGCAGCATTGCCCTAAAGCATCTCGTCCGGTGCAAACGGCGCAATCATCCGCACCATCAGTTTTAAACCCATGCTGGCATCGGGCTCACTGGTGGTGTCTGGCAGGCCTGAACCTGGTGGGGCGCGCCAGACCAGTTGGCCATCTTTCAGTTCAACCCGGTAGGCACCGGTGGTGATGCCGGGTTCAATCAGTGCAGTGGCCTCTACGGCCAGCTTGCGGTTACGGATGACGATGGCGACTTCACTGTTGAGCAGTTTTGAGCGCAAATCAAGATTCATGGACCCGACGACCAGCAAGCGGTTGTCTACCACCACGGCCTTGGCGTGCAGGCTGGCCCGCGATGCACCTGCTGAGCTGCCCGAAGAGCCCGAGCCCGTGCCAAAACTTGACACCGTGCCGCGCTGCTCAGAGCGCATTTCATACATTTCAACGCCCATGGCAATCAGCGCTTTGCGGTAGCGCGCATAGCCCGCGTGGGCGGCTACCGCGTCGTTGGAGGCCAGCGAGTTGGTCAACACCCGCACCCGCACGCCGCGTTGCCTGATGTCGGCAAACTGCTTCATCATCTGAGGGCCGGGCACAAAGTAGGGCGACACCACCAGCAGGTCGGTTTTGGCTTGCGACATGAGGCTCAAGAGGCCATCGACGGCGGTGTCGTGCGATTCTTCAACCGCGTCAGCGTCTTCCGCGATTTTTGACGGCTTGTCGACCAGCATCACGGACGAGGCCCAGGTCCAGGTGAGCAGGCGCAAATTGGTGGTGTCCGGCAGGGCGGCGATGGTAGTGGTCAGGCCAGCAGGGTCAACTGCGACTCGGGTAACGGTCGTTTTGTGGGGTGCGTCAAGCGCATTTGGATCTGTTTTGGCGGGCGTAGCTGGCGGCAAAGGGTTTCCAGGCGATGTGGCGGTGGTGGGCGCTATCGGCTTGGGCTTGAGCGCCTCAATGTCTTTGACGCTCATCAGCGATTGCACCGGGTATGCCAGCGGGTTGTTCCAGTATTGGTCAAAACTGCGCGACAAATCTTTGGCAATGCGGCCGGCTGCCAGCACGTCAATATCGACAAAGTTAACGCCATCACTCTGGCCAAAATAGGTGTCGCCCAGGTTGCGGCCCCCGATGATGGCTACCGCGTTGTCGGCCACAAATATTTTGTTGTGCATGCGCCGTTGCAGGCGTGCCGCGTCGCTCAGGCTGCTGAGGATGCGCCACAGGCTGGAGCCCCGGCTGCTGGGTAGCGGGTTGAACAACCGCATCTCGATGTTCTTTTCAAACGCCAGCAAAAGCGTCTGGGCGTTTTTACCTGCGGTGTTGAAGTCGTCCAGCAAAATGCGTACCCGCACGCCGCGCCCGGCGGCCTCACGAAGCGCCTCAAACAACCTGTCCGTCGTGTCGTCAGCGTGAATGGCGTAGTACTGCAAGTCCAGCGTTTTTTGCGCCGCTTTGATCAGCGCCATGCGGCTGGTAAAGGCCAGCTCGGGGCTGCCTACCAGGGCAAAGCCCGAGTCATTGCGGGTGTTGGCTTGAATGGCTCTGGCCGCAACTGCCTTGCCGAGTTGGGTGCCGGTGTTGTCAGCCAAGGCGACACTGACCGGCCTTTGAACGTCGCTGGGCAATGAGGCGCAGCCTGTGAGCCACACACCCGCCAACAGCAGCAGGCCGCATAAAAAAATTCTGTGTTGGCGATCAAGACGGGGTGGCGCCTGCGGAGTAGTTTGGAGCATGCTAAAGCTTACCAAAGGGTTGTGCGTTGCACTGTGCCAGGCAGCGCCTCCGGGGAGGGGAAGGCGCCGAAAATCATGTCAGACGATAACCCGTCAGGAGGACAAAGTTTCCCAGCGCTGCATGGCATCTAACAACTCGTCATCGAGTTTGGCATTGCGTGCGGTCAGCTCTGCCGCACGTTTGGGGTTGGCGCTGTACAGGCTGCCGTCAAACAGCTCTTGAGCGATGGCTTTTTGCTGGGACTCCAGCGTTTGAATCATCACTGGCAGGCCGTCAAGCTCGCGCTGTTCTTTGTAGCTCAGCTTCTTTTTTGATAGCTGCTCGCGCCCGTATTCATTGGGTTGTGGCTCGTTTTTAGGGGTATTTTTGGCCTTTTGAGGGCTTGCAATCACCGTTTTGGCGCTGCCGGTGATCTGTGCGGCCCGTTTTGACTGGGTGATCCAGTCGGTCACGCCGCCTTCGTACTCGCGCCAGAAGCCGGGGTTCTCTGGCGTGCCTTCGTAGGCGATGGTGCTGGTGACGACGTTGTCTAAAAATCGCCTGTCATGGCTGACCAGAAACACCGTGCCGGCGTAGTTTTGCAGCAGGTCTTCCAGCAGTTCCAGCGTGTCGATGTCGAGGTCGTTGGTCGGCTCGTCCAGCACCAGCACATTGGCGGGCCGGGCAAACAGGCGCGCCAGCAGCAGGCGGTTGCGCTCGCCGCCCGACAGTGTGCGCACCGGGGAGTTGGCGCGCTGAGGCGAGAACAAAAAGTCGGTCAAGTAGCTTTTAACGTGCTTTTTCTGGCCATTGATTTCGACCCACTCGCTGCCGGGGCTGATGAAGTCCTCCAGTGTGGCGTCCAAGTCCAGTGCATCGCGCATCTGGTCAAAGTAGGCCACCTGCAGGTTGGCACCCTGGCGGATTTTGCCGGGTGGCACCGTCACGTCGGGCTGGAGTTCACCCAGTATGAGTTTGAGCAGCGTGGTTTTGCCCGCACCGTTGGGGCCCAGCAGGCCGATTTTGTCGCCGCGCAGCAGCGTGCCGGTGAAGTTACTGACGATGATTTTTTCGACTTTTTCGCTGTTCGGGTGGCTAAAGCTTTTCGATACGTTGGTGAGCTCGGCCACGATCTTGCCGCTTTTCTCGCCACTCGATACGTCCAGGTTCACGCGGCCCACCGCGTCACGGCGCGATGCCCGGCTGTCGCGCAGCACTTCAAGTCGGCCTATGCGGGCCACGCTGCGGGTACGGCGTGCTTCCACGCCTTTGCGAATCCAGACTTCTTCTTGGGCCAGCAGCTTGTCGGCCTTGGCAAATATCACGGCTTCTTGCGCCATTTGCTCTTCTTTTTGCACCAGGTACTGGGCAAAGTTGCCGGGGTAGCTGAGCAGCTTGCCCCGGTCAAGCTCCACAATCATAGTGGCCACCTGGTCCAAAAACGCGCGGTCATGGGTGATGGTGATGATGGAGCCGTTGAAGTTGACGAGCAGATCTTCCAGCCAGGCAATCGAGTCCAAATCGAGGTGATTGGTTGGCTCATCGAGCAGCAACACGTCAGGCTTGGCGACCAGCGCCTGGGCCAGTGCCACGCGCTTTTTGGTGCCGCCCGACAGCGAGCCGACGATGGCGTCTTTGTCTAAATGCAGGCGGTGCAGGGTTTCTTCAACGCGCTGCTCCCAGGTCCAGCCGTCGAGAGCTTCAATTTCTGATTGCAGCGCATCTAAATCGGTGTGTTCGTCAGCGGCCAGATACATTTCGACCACATGACGCGTTCTGGCCAGCCCGGCGCTGGCAGCGACGAAAACGGTGGCGTGTGGGTCGAGGCTGGGCTCTTGCGGGACGTAGGCAATGCGCAGGTTTTGCTGCAATTGCAGCGTGCCATCGTCGGGTTTTTCCAAACCCGCCAAAATTTTAAGCAGTGACGATTTGCCTGTGCCATTGCGGCCAATCAGGCCGATGCGCTGGTTGTTTTCAAGGGAGAAATCTGCGTGGTCCAGCAGGGCGACGTGCCCAAAAGCGAGTTGAGCGTCTAAAAGGGTAATAAGTGCCATATGTTCCGGTTCGTTGGCATGGATTATCCCGTTGTCTTCATGACCGCTCTGTATCGTGGACTTTTGGACGACTATTTTGGAGCCCGGCGGTGGACACTTCGCTCACATTGAACATCAACGGCAAAGCAGTTGTTGCCCAGGCTGACCCGGCCATGCCGCTGCTGTGGCTGCTGCGCGATGTGC
Organism: Polaromonas sp.; assembly: GCA_043781295.1. Lineage (GTDB taxonomy): Bacteria > Pseudomonadota > Gammaproteobacteria > Burkholderiales > Burkholderiaceae_C > Polaromonas. The sequence continues at coordinate 3,368 of JAYWBS010000116.1, read as the reverse complement.
TGAACATGACGGGTACCAAATTTGGCTGCGGCGTAGCTGCTTGCGGGGCGTGTACCGTCAAGGTCGATGGCCTGGCGGTGCGGTCGTGCGTGATGCCCGTGTCTACGGTGGTGGGCAAGCGCATCCAGACGATTGAAGCGCTTGGCACGCCAGACAAACCGCACGCCCTGCAATTGGCGTGGATTGCCGAGCAGGTGCCGCAGTGCGGCTATTGCCAGTCTGGCATGCTGATGGCGGCCAGTGCGTTGCTGGATAAAACGCCCAAACCGACCGACACCGACATTGATGCGGCCATGACCAATATCTGCCGCTGCGGTACCTACCAGCGGATTCGGTTGGCGATCAAGCGGGCGGCGGGTGTGCCTTTGAAGAAAGCAGGCCGCAGCGACGGGCCGCCCCTAGCAAGGCCAGCCCCCTCGGGGGGCAGTGCAGTCAACGAAGTGACAAGCGTGGGGGTCATATTGTCATGAAGCGCAGAACCCTGTTGCTAAGCGGCGCAGGCGCGTTGGGCGCACTTGTTGTTGGCTGGGGCGTGTTGCCAGCACGTTCGCGTTTGGGGTCTGGCAAGCTGTGGCCGCTTGACAAGAGTGATACCAGCATCGCCCTGAATGGTTGGATCAAAATCACGCCCGATGGTGGCGTGGTGCTGGCCATAGCGCGCAGTGAAATGGGCCAGGGTGTGCACACTGCGCTTGGCATGCTGGTGGCGGAGGAGCTGGATGTGCCGCTGGCGCGCGTCCAGCTGGTGCAGGCAGGTACGGATGCTATTTACGGCAACGTGGCCATGCTGGTGGCAGGTTTGCCGTTTCACCCCACAGAACTGGACACTTATTCGCCTGATGGTGCACCCAAAGTCATGCCGACCAAGGTCAGGCTGGTGCAATGGACGGTGGGCAAAGTGGCGCGCGAATTGGGCATTAACGTCACCGGAGGCTCGTCAAGCGTGACGGATGCTTGGGACGTGTTGCGGCTAGCAGCCGCCACGGCCAGATCTTCTTTGCTGGGCGCCGCCTCTTTACAGTGGAAGTTGCCCGTGGCGGAGCTGGGTGTCAAAAACGGGGTGATCTCGCATCCTTCCGGTCCGTCAGCCCATTACGGACAGTTTGCCAAGTTTGCAGCCGTTACGCCGCCGGGCGAGGTAACGCTAAAAGCTCGCAAGGACTGGACATTGATTGGCAAGAGCGCACCGCGCCAAGACCTGCCCGACAAAGTTGACGGCACAGCCGTGTTTGGGCTTGATGTGCGGCTACCCGGCATGCTTTACGCAGCGGTGCGGTTGTGCCCCATGCTGGGCGGTACGCCCGGTGCCATCAACGCGACCACTGCCATGGCTATGCCAGGTGTAGAGCGAATGGTGCCGCTACAGGCCTATGGCGGATCAACTGCGGGGTTTGCCGTTGTCGGCAAAACATGGTGGCATGCCCAGCAGGCGGCGCTGGCGGTGCAGCCTGACTGGCGTCAGCGTCCGTCCGGCGCGCTGGACAGCCGTCAGATTGAAAAGGCGTTGCTGGATGCGCTGGCGCAAGAAGAGGGCGATACGTTTTATGAAAAAGGCGCGGTAGATGCTGCTGAGTCGGGTGCTGCACGCAAGGTCGAGGCGCTGTACCGTGCGCCGTATCTGGCCCACGCCACGCTGGAGCCCATGAACTGTACCGCGCAGGTGAAAGATGGCCAGGTGCTGCTGTGGGTGCCCACACAGGTGCCGCAAATGGCTGCTGCCATCGCCGCGCGGGTGGCCGGCGTGGCGCTAGACGACATCAAGCTGACAGTGACGCTTCTGGGCGGCGGTTTTGGCCGTCGGCTGGAGGTGGATTTTGTGGCCCAGGCGGTGCGTGTGGCGATGGACTGTGGTGGCCGGCCGGTGCAACTGGTCTGGTCGCGCGAGGAAGACGTGACGCACGATTTCTACAGGCCCATGCAAGTTGCAGTGCTGCGTGCTGGCGTGGATGCACAAGGGCAGGTTAGCAGCCTGCGTATCAAGTCTGCGGGCGATGCTATTTCACCGCGCTGGCTGGAACGCAACCTGATGGCATTGACTGGGCCGGTTGATCTGGCTGACAAAACCACCTCAGAGGGGTTGTTTGACTTGCCCTACGCCATCGCGCATCAAAAAATATCGCATGTGGCAACGCGGATGTCTGTACCAGTCGGTTTTTGGCGGTCGGTCGGGCATTCACACAATGCGTTTTTTTCGGAAAGTTTTATCGATGAGCTGGCGCTGGATGCCGGGCAGGATCCTTTAAGTTTCAGGCGTTCTCTATTGAAAGATGCGCCGCGCCATCTGGCGGTTTTGAATCTGGCTGCGGCCAAGGCGCTTTGGGGCAACCCTTTGCCAGCGGGACAGGCGCGGGGGATTGCCTTGCACGAGTCATTCGGCTCTATCGTGGCGCAGGTTGCGGTGGTGTCTTTGGCGGGAGGCGCGCTGCGTGTACACCGCGTGGTGTGCGCAATTGATTGCGGTACCGTTATCAATCCCGGCATCGTGGCGCAGCAAATGGAGGGTGCGGTGGTTTTCGCACTTACTGCGGCGCTGTACGGGAAAATAGATATTTATGCGGGCGAGGTACAGCAGAAAAACTTCCCCGAGTACGGCATGCTGAAACTGGCGCAAACCCCGCAGGTAGATACTTATTTTTCAAGCAGTACCGCTGCGCCTGGTGGCGTTGGTGAGCCTGGGGTGCCACCACTGGCACCCGCAGTGGCCAATGCGCTCTATGCCCTGACGGGTAGACGGTTGCGGTCGTTGCCCCTGGCACCGTAAATTGCAATAAAAAACAAAGACGGTTGCGCCACGTCAAATTAGCGTGCTATAGTTGCAGGCTGCGCTGAAAAAGATACAGAAATGTTCTAGCCAATCAAATGGCAAATCAGCAAAGAAAAAAACCTCAAATGGTTGACGGAGACGAAAAATCCGGTATATAATTTGAGGCTCTGCTAAAAACGCTGAATGAGACGAAAGTCAAGTAAGCCAACCAGCAGAAGCCCTTGGAGTTGACAGGAATTAAAAATCCGGTATATAATCTGAGGCTGCGCTGATTACAGCGAACGACTGCAAGCAGTCAGGATCATTAAAAATTTACAGCCGATAAGTATGGGCGTTTGAAGGCGATTGCCAGGCAAAACATGACTAACTTCGGTTGATCGTGTGGAGTCGCAAGTCTTTTGACTTTAAACGCTCATGAGATAGAGGTAAAAGTGAAATCGTCAAGATTTCTCTTCAATTCTTTTTTATGAGTTTTCTTCGTGTGGCTGACTTTGGTTGGACGCACGGAGTTGAAAATTATTGCAGTGATTAAACTAAAGAGTTTGATCCTGGCTCAGATTGAACGCTGGCGGCATGCCTTACACATGCAAGTCGAACGGTAGAG
>JAYWBS010000115.1:0-5270 GCA_043781295.1 Polaromonas sp. | reverse complement strand
GACCAGTTCGGCCACAGAATTAATACCCTTGTCTGACCGTACCGCGAGGGCGTTGGACAGGGTAGCGATACGGGCCACAGGCGGCAGATCTTTTTTCGGATCAAAGGTGGGTTTTCGATACAGGGAAACACCGATGCCGTTGGTAGCCACATTGCTCACAAAAAAGGTATAGCCGTCGGGGCGTGCCGTGTTGGCGACTGCGGCACCCGTCATGCCTCCGGCACCCGGATGATTTTCAATGAACAAGCCCTGACCTAAACGCTCACGCAATCGTGGCTCCACGATGCGGATAAAAATGTCACTGCCACCACCAGGAGCACCTGGCGAAATGACACGAATCGGCTTGCTGGGCCACACCTCCTGCCCAAACACCCTGCCTGCAAAGGCCCCACAGCCTAAAGCCAAGGTGCTGGCCATGATTTGGCGCCGAAAATTGTCCATGTCAATGTCTCCAGAGGAAAAGGGCGATATTTACATCCCATTTGTGTGTTCTACTGGCAGTGTAGTATGCTCACAACTAATATGCAAACACACAATAATTTATCAAAATACAAATAAATTCGGCTCATTTAATGCGGACCTGCGTCAAAGATCGCTGTTCTGGGTAATCTGGATTAGAGCGCGGCCAACCGATTTGCGATGGACTACTGAATCGAAGGCGTCAGTCAATTTGCTCAGTGGATAAGGCTCGGGCGGAAAGGCCGTGCAGCATGTCTCTCAGATCACGGCGCAGCAGCTTGCCCGTAGGCGATCGCGGCATTTGCGCCAAAACAAGATACCGCGCTGGTGTCTTTATCGGGCCTAGCCGGACAGCGCAGTGCGCACCCACCAACGCCGCGACTTCATGCGGCATCATATTGCTATCTCCCACCACAAATGCAATCGGTCGCTCACCAAACGCTTCATCGGCCATGCCCACAACGCCAACATCGAGGATGCTGGGCAGTTCCATGATGGCTGATTCAATTTCTTGCGGATAAATATTCACGCCACCAGAAATAATCATGTCATCCATCCGGTCGGTCAGGTACATATAACCTTCACCGTCCACATAGCCAATATCACCCAACGTCTGGTAGCCCTGCGGACTGGTTCTCATGGCCGTTTTTTCGGGGTCACCAAAATACTGGAACGGTGTGACACCTGAAAAAAAGATGCGCCCCATTTCACCCGCTGGCAACTCGGCCCAGCTATCGTCAAGCACGTGCGGAATGCCCTTGCATGCTCGACCAACCGATCCCGGATGACCGATCCACTCATGCGAGTCAATCATGGTTAGCCCAACACCTTCCGAACCCGAGTAATACTCCATCAGGATCGGACCCCACCAATCGATCATGGCACGCTTGACAAACAATGGGCACGGCGCAGCAGCGTGGACCGCCATCACATGATCGGGCGCAAAGTATTTACGCCTGTCCTCCTCAGGCAGTCGCAAGAGACGTTGAAGCATGGTGGGTACCCATTGAGAATGGGTAATTTTCTGTCTGACCAGCATCTCCAACGCTTGCAGCGCATCAAACTTTGACATGCCAAAAACAGTACCACCGACCGCAGTAACCGCCAGGGCAAAGCGTAAAGGGGCGGCATGGTACAGAGGTGCTGTTGACAAGTAACGCACGCTTCGATCCAGAGAAAAAAGCATGGCCAAGTCTGCGGCGAACGCAGGCGTTCCCTTGTAGTCCGCAGCTGGAAGGGGGCGCCAGACGCCTTTGGGGGAACCCGTCGTACCCGACGTGTAAAGCATCAACGAACCAGCACACTCCGCATCGCACGGTAGAGCGCTCATGTGTGACATCATGATCTGAACGGGGCTGTATCCCGGTAAATCACAGCCATCAGAAACCCAGTGAATATGGCCTGGACACTCTGACGGCAGTTGCACAACCGAGGTCTTGACCCCGGAGCTGGCAACAACCAGCTTGGCCTGACTGTTGCGAATCACGTAAGCGGCGTCTGCTACAGACAGGAAGCTCGACGCGGGGGTAAAGTAAAGCCCGCTGCGGTAGGCTGCCCACGCCACAACGAACATAAACGGCGTGTTCGGCAAAAGGGCAACGATATGATCACCGCGCACCAAGCCCAAATTCTGAAAAACACGCGCCAACTGATTGGCCTGTGATTCAAGCGCGCCGTAAGTCAAAGAATCGGTACCTATGCAAATGGCTATTTGTTCTGGCGCCTCTGATGCCCAATAACGTAAATCGTTGGTCATGAGTTCTATGCGACATCAGAAGACGTATACGGTGTCATAAAAAGACTGTGGGTAAATACGCGATTTTAATTGACAAGAGTATTGTATGTCTACATACTATACTCAAATTATTGATTAAAAAAATAAAACCATGCGCCCTTTGCTCTCTTGGACCGATGCGAAATTCTCTTTGAAAAGGTAAGTTGGTGAGAGTCCCGCAACACAGCTATATGTTGATATGCAGACTATCGGTGCTCCGGCTGTATTCGATTTTTCCTGCTGTTGATACGCAGATGTCTGTATTTCGATTTATCTTATGGAGCTAGCCATGCAAGCCCTGCTTGAAGGAAAGGTTATCGTGGTTACTGGCGCTGGTGCTGGTGTGGGCAAAGGCGTTGCTATGGAGGCAGCTCGCCAGGGCGCAAAAGTGATCGTCAACGATCTTGGTGTAAACATAGACGGTAGCGGTGCCAGTAGTGGGCCCGCGCAACAGACAGTCGATGAAATTCGCACCTTTGGCGGTGTAGCCGCTGCCAATACTGACAGTGTGGCGCAGTGGAAGTCTGCCCAATCCATCATCACACAGGCGCTTGATTTGTACGGCAAGATCGATGGTGTCGTTAACAACGCTGGCAACCTGCGTGACGTTATTTTTCATAAAATGTCAGAGGAAGACTTTGACGCGGTCATACAGGTTCACCTCAAAGGCAGCTTTAACATGTCACGCGCAGCTGCTCCGCACTTTAAAAGCGAAGAAAGCGGCGCATTTGTACACATGACGTCGACGTCTGGATTGATAGGAAACTTTGGTCAGGCCAACTACTGCTCAGCCAAAATGGGCATCGTAGGTTTGTCAAAGGCCATAGCGCTGGACATGGAGCGATTCAATGTGCGGTCCAATTGCATCGCTCCTTTCGCGTTTACGCGAATGGTCAACACTATCCCCACAAACACGCCAGAGGGGCTGGAGCGCATGAAGGTAAACCAGCGCCTGGAAGCCGCAAAGATTGCGCCCTTCACCTGCGCGCTACTGACCGATGCGGCGAAAGATGTGACGGGTCAGATCTTTGGCGTACGCAATAATGAAATCTACCTTTTTTCACAGCCACGGCCTATTCGCACTGCTCACTCCGGCGAAGGCTGGACAGTTCAGAGCTGCCTCGACGTGGCCCTGCCCATGATGAAACCATCCTTTCATAGTCTGGATAAATCGCGCGACGTTTTCTCGTGGGATCCCGTTTGAAATGCCCGGCACTCCAAAGCCAGCGAATGCAATAGGATGCCAGCGTAAAATCAAGCTTTTTTTCTAACTTTAACTCTTCAAACACCGCCGTGTGAAACGCGACATGCCGACCAAAATCATCAAACTCCCGGATACCAAGATGAAACCTGCAAAGTCCCGCAGCAAGCCAGCCGAAGCCGAGAACTGGGATGGGCGGCTCGGCTTTCTGATGCACGACGTGTCCCGACTCCGACGCAGCGTGTTCGATGAATTCATGAAACCGATGGCCATGACGCGGTCCCAGTGGTGGATCCTGGCGCATCTGTCGCGTCACGATGGCATGATTCAAAGTGACTTGGCGAACGTGCTGGATATCGGCAAGGCAGCTCTGGGCGGTTTGATTGACAGACTGGAAGCATCCAAATTTATCGAACGGCGCGCCGACGACAACGACCGTCGGGTCAAGCGCATCTACTTAACATCCAAAGGTACGCAGATCATCAGCGAAATGCGCTCGCGCAGCCATGAGATGAGCGAACGCATTCTTGAGGGTCTGGGCACCGAGGCGCGTCATTCACTCGTGGACATGCTGGGTTTGGTTAAAAGAAATCTGTTGACCATCAAAGGCGACTCCTTGAGCGCATAAACGGCGCTTGAGTGGCCTGGGCGCATGGGGCGCCACAAAGACCAAGCAAATAACTCTCATGGATCAGCTGATGGCTTTTACATACTGTTTGCTTGCATATAATATGCATTAATTAACCATGCCACACCTAGCGGAGCACCCATGAATTTTGATCTAACCGATGACCAGGTCGCTATCCAAAATGCAATTGGCGAGGTCTGCGCTGACTTCAACGATGACTATTGGCTGCGCAAGGATCGTGAAGGCGGTTTCCCGGAAGATTTTTATACCGCTATAGCAAAAGCCGGCTGGCTGGGTATTGCCATGCCTGCGGCGTATGGTGGCTCTGGCCTGGGTATTGCTGAGGCGTGCCTGATGATGGAGACGGTATCCGCATCAGGTGCCGGCCTGTCGGGCGCGTCTGCCATCCACATGAATGTGTTTGGCCTGCACCCCGTTGTCATGTATGGCAGCGATGAGCAGAAGCGGCGCTGGCTGCCGCCCATCATCAACGGCGAGGCCAAGGCCTGTTTCGGTGTGACCGAACCCAACACCGGACTGAACACGCTCAAGCTCAAGACCATGGCGGTTCGCAAGGGCGACAAATACGTGGTCAATGGCCAGAAAGTCTGGATATCTACCGCCCAGGTTGCGCACAAGATACTGCTGCTGGCGCGCACCACGCCGATTGAAGAAGTTACCTCGCCCACCCATGGTCTGAGCCTGTTTTACACCGACCTGGACCGTACAAAAATCGAGGTGCGTGAGATTGAAAAGCTCGGGCGCAAGGCGGTTGACTCCAACCAGCTGTTTATTGACGGGCTGGAAATTCCCGTGGAGGACCGCATTGGTGAAGAAGGTCGCGGCTTTGAATACATCCTGCATGGCCTGAATCCTGAACGCGTGCTGCTTGCAGCCGAAGCCACCGGGCTAGGCCGCGTGGCACTCAAGCGTGCGGCCAAATATGCCGGCGAGCGTATCGTGTTTGACCGCCCTATCGGCAAGAACCAGGGAATCCAGCACCCGCTGGCCGAACGCTGGGTAGACCTGGAGGCGGGCACGCTGCTTTATCAGCGCGCGGCCTGGCTATATGACCAGGGCCGCCCCTGGTCGTAAAGCCAGGCAGCGCGCTGGTACAGCAGGGTGCCGGCCTCCAGGTCCACCCAGCGTTCGGCCAGCGGATGCTGGATGCCCTGGTTTTTCCCGATAGGGCGGTCAAAGACGATACG
>JAYWBS010000114.1:0-15336 GCA_043781295.1 Polaromonas sp. | reverse complement strand
GTTCGCCCCATGATGACGACGCTGGCCCCCAGGCTGGCAAGCTCGTGCGCTGTGCAGCGGCCAATGCCGCTGCCACCGCCTGTGATGATGATGACTTTCCCGGCGAACAGACCCTGTGCAAACGTAGATGTGTATTTTGTAGATGAATATTCCATGCATGAATCTTTCGAATTAACCAGCAGCCCGGCCGACGCGTTCACGCGCCACAATCAGTTTCATGATGCCCGCCGTGCCATCGCCTATCTCCAGCCCCATCACGTCCCGCATGCGCTGCTGGTGCGGCGAGTCCATGGACCAGCCGTAGTGCCCAAAGGTCAGCAGGCACTGGTGAATCACGTCAAACGATGTTTTGGGACCCATCCACTTGACCATCGCTGCCTCTGCTGTGTGCGGCTGTCCGGCATCACGCAGTGCCAGGCAGTGGTAGCTGAGCTGGCGTATGGCAGAAATCATGGAATCGCCTTCGACCAGCGGGAATGTCACGCCCTGGTAGCGCGCGATAGGTCCGCCAAAGGCTTCGCGGGTTTTGGTGTAAGCCCAAGCTTCATCCAGCGATGCCTGCGCTGCACCAATGCACTGCAAGGCGATCAGCGCACGGCTGTAGTCAAAGCCAACCATGACCTGTGTGAAACCCTTGCCTTCTTCGCCCAGGCGATTGGCGACAGGCACCCGAACATCGTCAAAAAAGACAGAACCCCGACCAATGATGTGGCTGCCGACATCGACAAATTTGGTGCGCAGCAGGCCAGGCGTATCGGAAGGTATAAAAAGCGCTGTCACGCCCTTCGCACCTTCTTCCTGTGTGCCGGTGCGCGCAAACACCACAAAAGCGTCAGCGGTGGTTGAAAACGTGATCGACGTTTTTTCGCCGTTGACGATGTAGTGGTCTCCTTCAAGGCGCGCCTTGAGCTGCAGGTTTGCTGCGTCCGACCCACCGCGCGGCTCCGTGACGCAAACGCCAACAATAGCTTGCCCGCTGGTCATGCGCGGAATCCATTTTTCAATGATGTGCTGGGGCGCGTTGCGAAGCAAAATCGCACCCAACAAGGAGGCGATGACAGACACCGCACTGATATTGAAATCCCCGTAAGCCAGCTCTTCAGCGATCAGCCCCGCAGTGACGCTGCTTGCCCCTAACCCGCCAAGCGCTTCCGGCATGTCGATGGCCAGCAAGCCCAGGCTGCCCATTTCCTCAAGCAAGGCGCGGTCAAGCATATTCGCTTTCTCGCGCTTTTGGTAGTCCGGCAACAGCCGCTGCCTGGAGAATTTACGGGCGGTTTCCTGTAGCGCCTTTTGATCGTCATCTAAAACCATGTGTTTGCCTTGTTGACTTCATGCGTATATTTGTTCAATGGCATCGTGGTACTTGGCCGCAATGCTGCTGCGTTTTACTTTCATGGTGGCTGTGACTTCGCCATCGTCGTGGTCCAGCTCTTTGACCAAGAGATGAAACTTGCGAACCTGCTGTACCGGCGGCATTGAAGCGTTTGCGGCATCGACTTCGGCTTGAATCAGCTCGCGCACCGCATCCATTTCGACCAGGCTGCGAAAGTGTGTGTAGGTATGGCTTTGTGCCTCTGCCCAATGGCCCACGCTTTCGAAATCAATCTGAATCAGGGCCGACACAAATCGCCTGCGGTCCGCAATGACGATTGCTTCCCGGATGTACGGAGAGCAGCGCAGCGCATTCTCGATTTCTGATGGCGTGATGTTCTTGCCGCCAGCAGTGATCATGATGTCTTTCTTGCGGTCAATAATGCGTAACTCCTTGCCTGCCGGGCCGTCCACCCAGGCGGCGACATCGCCAGTGTGCAGCCAGCCTTCTGTATCTATGGCCTCTTTGGTCGCGGCTTCATTTTTGAAGTAGCCCCGGAAAACCACGTCGCCCTTGACCAGCAGTTCACCGTCATCCGCAAGCTTGACCTCGATACCCGGATAGGGCATGCCAACCGTACCCACTGGTGACAGGTCGCTCATCTGCAATGTGATGGCACCCGAGGATTCGGTCAGCCCGTAAAGCTCGCGGATGGGAACGCCCAGGCTGCGGAAAAACTTCAGCACCTCAGGCGCAATGGGCGCACCCGCAGAAAACGCGATACGGCAGCGGCGCATGCCAATAAAGTTTTGCAGTGACCGCAAAATCAGCCAGTACCACAGCGCCCATTGCAAACGCTCCAGCAGTCGCCAGTGTGTGCGGGACTTCATGGACAGCGGCGTTACTTGCCGCATCGCCGCCTGAAAAAGCCAAAGCCGCAGCCCACCTGTTTCCCGCAGCTTGGTCTGGATGGACGCATGGAACTTTTCCCAGATGCGCGGCACACCAAAAAAGACTTGTGGCGAAAGTTCGCGCAGGTCTTCCTGCACGGTACGCAGGCTTTCAGCAAAGTTAACGACAGTGCCTTTGGCTGCTGGAATGTGCACCGAAAACATCTGCTCGGCAACGTGGCACAGGGGAAGGTAGGAAACCACGTCATCGCTCTCGGTGCACTGCAAAGCCGAGTCCAGGCCGCGAGCCGCTGTGCCAATGCCGCGCCAGCTCATCATCGCGGCTTTGGGCCTGCCGGTGGAACCAGATGTAAAAACCATCAGGCCAATGTCGTCCAGGTCGGGGCCAACGCTTGCGGCTTGCGCGGCCACGGGGTCCTGCTTTTCAAAATTTTCTCCCAGGGCAACGATGTCGGCAAAATCATGCAGACCGTCGCGGTTGTAGCGGCGTAGACCCCGTGCGTCAATTACCACCATGGCGCGCAGGTGGAGAAGTCGTGCGCGTATCGATAAAACCTTGTCCAGTTGCTCCTGGTCCTCCACCACCACAACCGGCGCCTCAGACAGATCAAGCAGGTACTCGATCTCTATTGCAGGAGAGGTCGGATAAATCCCTGCCGTGATAGCCCCGACCAATGAGATGCCCATTTCGGCAAACACCCACTCCTTGCAGTTTTCGCTCAAAATGGCCACGCTTTCGCCGCGCTTTAATCCCAATTTGACAAGACCCAGGCCAAATGAAGTCGATGTTTTGGCGTACTGCGACCAGGTAATGGGCTGCCAGATACCCAACTCTTTTTGTCTGAGCGCAACGGCATCGGGTCGTGTCCTGGCCCAGTAAAGCAATTGCTGCGGCACGGGGAGTCCGCTCAAGTCTTTGCTTATATCGGTCATGGGGAATTGCTCATGGTGTCTATCAGGAAAGCCAGCGCTTGCGGCGCTTGTAGTGTTTGATGTCGCGAAAGCTGATTTTTCCTTCTTCAGCTTCGCTGCTACCCAGGTAGAAGCGTTGCACGTCCGGGTCGCTGCGCAGTTTGTTGGTTGTTCCGTTGATCACTATGCGGCCGTTTTCCATGATGTAGCCGTAGTGCGCAACACCCAGGGCGACATGCGCGTTTTGCTCGACCAGCAGCATCGCCACACCCTGCTCACGGTTGATGCGGCCAATGATCGAAAAGATGTCCTGAACCACCAGCGGTGCCAGCCCGAGTGACGGCTCATCAAGCAGTATCAATCTTGGCTGGCCAACAATCGCCCGGCCAATGGCCAGCATTTGCTGTTCACCGCCAGACAGGTAACCCGCAAGCTGTTTGCGCCGCTCCCGCAGTTTGGGGAAGTAGCCAAAGACCTTGTCTCTGTCCAGCGCACCCCGCTGAGCGCGCGACAGTGCGCTTTCGGCAGCAATCAGGTTTTCTTCTACCGTCAGATCGGGGAATATGTGCCGACCCTCGCGCACATGGGCCAGCCCGCTGCGCGCCAGCTGGTACGACGCCTGATGCGCGATGTCGGCGCCGAAAAAACAGACACGCCCTGAAGCGATGTGCCCTTTTTCAAAAGGCAGTACGCCTGACGCAGCTTTGAGTGTGGTTGTCTTGCCTGCGCCGTTAGAACCCAGCAAGGCCACGATTTGCCCTTCTGGTACTTCCATCGACAAGCCGCGCAGTGCTTGAACGCTGTGGTTGTAAACCACCTCAATATTTTCGATCACCAGCGCTGCGGTCATATGTTTGACTTCACACCTTGATCCAGCCACTGGCCGGCTCCATGGTTTTTTTGTCGGGATCGTAGCTGTAAATCCGGCCGCTGCCCATCTGGTGGCTGCTCAGGTCAGCCAGCAAGCCGCAAAGCCCCCCCGTGTCCCAGTTTTTCATGGACTCCAGCGCAAGCTTCATGTGCTGCAACTGTAGTGGTTTATTGGCCTTGATGCAGCGTTCTGCGATTTCTGAAAAAACCATGCCACTCAGCCATGCACAGATGTAGTAGGGCGAGATATGCTTCACATCAGGCCGGACTTTCGCCAGGTTCTCGCGAATGGTATTCATCATGACTGAGTCGGTTTCCTGGGGATACCTGTAGGTGCTCACACCCGTCAGGCGCGTACCCAGTGCGCCCAGCGGCTCATAGGTGGCTTTGTCCAGTGCCCAGGCGGTTGCCATGACCTGCGGGTTAAGCCCGGCTTCGCGCATCTGCCGGACAAACTCAGGAATCGGCGCAACCAGGTAGCCCTGAAAAATCACGATGTCGGGCTTGATGCGCCGCAGCTTGGCAACTTCAGGCGTGACATCCACACCCGACTGCCGGGTAATGATTTCCGCGACGATGGGCAAGCCAAGCTTTTCAGCGCGTGCCTTGGCCGCCGGAATGCCATCACGGCCAAATTCACCGTCGGAGTAAACATAGGCAATCGTTGGCTTGGTAGCCGCACCGCGTGCGCTGCGGGCAATGTACTCAAGCAGTACCTCCTGCAATTGCCCATAGGTGCTGCCGGGTACAAAGTGGTGCGGCATGTTCACCGGGTCGGCCATGGACGCTGCAAGCGACGGTGAGGTGGTCATGACGGATTTGGACGCGATGGCATCTTGCGCCACTGCTTTTGACCACGGCGTGCTGTCGCCAAAGAAAAACGAAGGTTTTTCAGCCGCCATGATTTTCTTGAAAATCGCCACACCCTGATCGAGCTTGAAGCCACTGTCTTCCGACACGTAGCGCAGCTTGCGGCCCATCACACCACCCTGTGCATTTTTCCACTGCACATAATCATTGAAGGCATTGTTCATGGCAATGCCCGCGAACGAGAAGATGCCGGTAATTGGCTGCGACGCGCCAATCACGATGTCGCCCTTTTGCGCCTGTGCCGACGATGTGCCCATGCCAAATGGCCCGAGCGCGCCAACTGCGGCTATGATTTGTACAAGCTTGCGTTTGCTTAAATCAGTCATAAAGTTTCCTTGGGTTAATGATGAGCATTGAGCGATGAATAACGGGTTGCAATGACAGGTTTCAGGTCCTGAAAGGCCAGATATGAAAGTAGCGGCGAACACGCGCCCAGATAGCAGCCAGGCCATGCGGTTCGAGAATCAGGAAAGTAATAATCAACAGGCCAAAAACCACCTGACCCATGGGCAGCAAGAGCGCTGCAACGCCAGGAAACCACTGCGCGCTGGCCTGCGCTACCAGCCGCAGAACTTCAGGTACAAAAGCCATGAAGACGGCACCCAAAATACTCCCCAGCACCGTGCCCAGCCCACCCACAATGATGGCTGCGAGATAAAAAACAGCAAGTGTCAGCGTGAAATATTCAGGTGTGATGGAGCCGTAAAAGTACCCCAGCAGGCCACCCGCCACGCCGGCGTAAAAGGCCCCAATCGCAAACGCTGTCAGCTTGGTTCGCAGAAGATGTACGCCAAGTATTTCCGCAGAAATATCGCGGTCGCGCACGGCAACAAAGGCGCGGCCGATATGCGTGCGGGCTAGGTTGCGCGCGGCAATGCCCAGCACCAACGCGCAAATAAAGATGATGTAAAAGTTGTGCCTGTCGCCTATCAGTTCAAAACCAAACAGCTTGGCCCGTGCAATCGTGGTACCCGGTACGCCACCCGTGACCGAATCCCATTCGCGAAAAATAAACGTCAGGATGAAGTGCGCCGCCAGTGTGGCAATCGCCAGGTACAGCCCTTTGACGCGCAGACTTGGCAGGCCAACCACCACACCCAGCAACGCCGCCAGCAGACCAGCTACGGGCAACGCAAAAAAGAACGGCACGCCGTGCCTGGCAAGCCAGCTGGTGGCGTAGCAACCTACCCCAAGAAACGCCGCATGGCTGAGGGATATCAGCCCGGCGTTGCCGGTGGTGAGGTTCAGGCCCAGCGTAGCAACCAGGTGAATGCCCATGATGCAGGCAATCGCCAGCACGTAGTCAGACCCCCACAGCGGCATGGTGAACAGCACCACGATGAAAACCACCATCCAGACGCGTGCTGTGGCAGAGTTCCAGAGCCGCTCTTCAGAGCCGAAGTTTTCGTGAAAAACACCGGTGCGCATTCAAAGCCTCTCAATGGTTCGGGTGCCAAACAAGCCGTAAGGCTTGACGACCAGCATGGCCAACACCACGACATACGGCACCAGATCGCGCGTTTTGCCGCCCAGGTAGCCAGCGGCCAATGCTTCGACCAGGCCAACGATCAAACTGGCAACGATGGCCCCCAGAATGCTGTCAAGCCCGCCCAGCACAATCGCTCCCAGCACGCCCAGCGCTGTGCCTGCCAGCAGCGGCGACAAACCGGCTGAACTGGCAATCAGCACACCCGCCACCGTACCCACCAGGCTAGACAGCGCCCAGGTAATGCGTTGTGCGTAGTTGATGTTGATGCCCAGCGTTGCCGCCGTCACAGGGTCGCTGGCGGTGGCGCGCAGCGTGATGCCGGTTCGGGAATAGCGAAAGAAAACAATAAAGGCACAAATCAGCACACTGGCGAGTGCGAAATTGCCAAGCACTGCACCGGGGATCAGTATGTCGCCCATGTTGATGGGGGTGCGCGGTATCAGTCCTGGTGTGGTGTAGGTGTCGCCCCCCCACACCGCCTCTACTCCGCCGTGGATGATGCTGGCCATGCCAATCGTGGCCATCAGCACCGACACCGCTGATTGCCCCGACAGTGGCCTGAGCACCAGGCGCTCGACGATAACGGCCAGCACGGCGATAGCGGCCAGTGCACCGGCAAAAGCCAGCCACGGCGACAGTTTGAAGGTGACCACGCCAGCGTAGTAAAGGTAAGCGCCCAGCATCATCACCTCGCCAACAGCAAAATTCACCACGCCGGTGCCTTTGTATATCAGCACAAAGCTCAGCGCTATCAGCGCCATCACGCCACCAGACAGCAGCCCGAGCAAACTGTACTCCAGGAATTCGCTCATGGGGTGACCTCCGTGCCCTGTTCTGCACCCAGATACGCGGCAATAACTTGTGGGTGGCGCCTGACCTCTTCAGGCGTGCCGCTGGCAATCACCTCGCCAAAATTAAGCACCACCACGTGGCTTGAAATATCCATCACCATGCTCATGTCATGCTCCACCAGCAAGATTGTCACGCCCCATTGCTCCTGCACGTCAAGAATGAAGCGGGCCATGTCTTCTGTTTCCTCGCGGTTCATGCCTGCCACTGGCTCGTCCAGCATCAACACCTTGGGGCGCATGGCCAGCGCCCGTGCCAGTTCCACCCGTTTTTGCAGGCCGTAAGAAAGGCCGTGCACCGGCAAATGCCGAATGTGGTCAATCTCCAGAAAATCAATCACCTTACGCTCCACTTCATCGCGCAGGGCCAGTTCTTCACGCCGTGCTGATGGCGTAAACCCCATGGACGCAAGAACGCCTGAATGCATGAAATGGTGACCACCGAGCTTGATGTTTTGCAACACGCTCAGGCCCCGAAAAAGCGCGATGTTTTGAAACGTGCGCGCCAGGCCCATCGCAGCACGGGCATGTACCGGCACATGCGTGATGTCCTGGCCACCCAGCAGTACCCGGCCCTTTGACGGCGGATAAAAGCCCGAGATGGTATTGAAGACGCTGGTTTTGCCGGCACCGTTTGGGCCAATGACTGCCGTGATCTCACCTTTGGGCGCTGCAAACGACACATGGCGCAAAGCCTTGATGCCACCGAACGACAGCTCAACCCCTTCGACCTGCAAAGCCATGCCGGCATGGCTGTCGACTGTGTGTGGACCAGGTGGCTGAATGGGCGGGTTGGCAGTCATGCACAGGGGCGTGTTGTGAAGGTAGTACGCTACCACACCATACTCATGGGGACCCTCGGGAATTCCCTAAACGATTAAATCGCCTTAAACCCCACTGCAACACAGCTTAAAAAGCCAGTGAATTTAAAAGCAGGAAATGCTAGTGAAAACCCTGATACTTCTCAGCCATGTTTGATCGAGAAAAAGTAGTTTGCTAGCCTATCATGTGCCACTAAACAAAATTTTATTCAAACCGTACAGGAGATCACGCATGAGAGGATTGACAGGCAAGACCGCTATCGTTACCGGCGGTGGCAGTGGTATAGGGCGAGCGATTGCCCAGCGGCTAGCCGCAGAAGGTGTCACGGTGGGTGTGTTTGACATCCGGCTTGAGGCCGCACAAGAAGTAGTTGCTGAAGTCGCAGCGCAAGGCGGCAAGGCGATGGCGGTGAAGTGCGACATCACCGATGCGGTGGGCGTGGTGGCTGCGGTGCAGGCGTTTGAATCTGCCCTGGGTGCAGGCACCGATATTTTGGTGAACAACGCGGGTTGGGACTTGCCCATGCCGTTTTTGAAAACCGATGAAGCGTTTCGCCAGAAGGTGGTGGCCATCAATTACTTTGGGCCGCTGAATATGTCGCACGCGGTGGCGCAGGGCATGTCGGCAAGAAAGAGCGGGCGCATCATTTACATCGCATCAGATGCGGGCCGGGTCGGTTCTACCGGTGAGGCGGTTTACTCTGGCTGCAAGGGAGCAACCATTGCCTTTGCCAAAGCGCTGGCGCGTGAACTTGCACGCAGCAATGTGCTGGTCAACACCATCTGCCCTGGCCCTACCGACACACCGGCCATGGCCAGCTTTGTTGGCTCTGGCGAGCAGGGCCAGAAGATACGCGATGCCATGGTTCGAGGTGTTCCCCTGGGGCGCATCGGTGTTGCCGAAGACTACCCCGGCCTGGTGGCATTTCTTGCCAGCGACGACGCTTCTTTCATGACTGGCCAGACCATCAGCGTCTCTGGCGGTCTCAGCATGCACGGATAAGGAGAAACACCATGAGCAAGCAATACAAAGACATCCTCTACGAAGTCACCGACGGCGTTGTCCACGTCACCATCAATCGGCCAGAGGTTTACAACGCCTTTCGCAACCAGACGCTGGAAGAACTGATAGACGCACTGCGCCGCGCTGACGAAGAAAAATCCGCTAACGTGATGGTTTTGTCGGGCGCTGGCGACAAATCTTTTTGTACCGGTGGTGACCAGAAAGTGCATTTGAGCGAAGACGGCCTTTACGGACCACGCGGTACCGTGGGCATGCCGATTGAAGAAATGCAAACAGCACTGCGCGACCTGCGCAAAGTCTCCATCGCCAAAGTACAGGGCTTTGCCATCGGCGGTGGCAATGTATTTGCCACGCTGTGCGACTTGACGATAGCGTCTGAAAAAGCCACCTTCGGCCAGGTCGGCCCCAAGGTCGGATCGGTGGACCCAGGCTGGGGCACCGCCTACCTGGCGCGCATTGTGGGCGAGAAAAAAGCGCGCGAGATCTGGTTTCTTTGCCGTAAATACAGCGCCCTTGAAGCCGAAAAAATGGGCCTGGTCAACAAGGTGGTGGCGCACGACCAGCTGGACGCTGAAGTCGCCCAATGGTGCAAAGAAATCAACCAGATGAGCCCGACCGCCCTGACGATTGCCAAGCGCTCTTTCAACGCCGACAGCGAGAGTATTCGCGGCATTGGCTTTTTGGGCATCCAGACGGTCAAGCATTACTACCAGTCTGAGGAGTCCAAGGAAGGCGTTCGCGCCTTCAACGAAAAGCGCAAGCCGGACTTCAAAAAATACGCCACCTGATGCCTGACCTGATCACCACCGAGCTGGGGAGCGATGGCGTGCTGACCGCCACCATCGACATGCCGGACCGCAGCATGAACGTGTTCTCTAAAGCATTGATGGACGCCATCGAGGCACTGCTCGACAGGGTGGACGCCTCAAGCGACATCGCCAGCGTGGTCCTCACATCAGGCAAGTCCAGTTTTCTGGCGGGTGCTGACCTGCCCATGGTGCAGGGCTATGCCATCAGCGCCCGCAGCGCCACAACCGAGCAGATGTTTGCGCTGTGCGGCCGGTTGGGGCGGCTTTTTGTGCGGCTTGAAGCGTCTGCCAAGCCGTGGGTTGCGGCTGTCAACGGCACCGCCCTGGGTGGTGGGCTGGAGCTGGCGATGGCTTGCCGGGTGCGGCTGGTGAGTGATGCCCCGCGCACAGCGCTGGGCGTACCCGAAGTACGCTGGGGGCTGTTGCCGGGGGCTGGTGGCACACAGCGCCTGCCGCGTCTGGCGGGCTTCAAGCCCGCCATGTCGCTGCTGCTCACAGGCAAATCGCTCGATGCAGACAGCGCGGTTGCAGCAGGCATTTTTGATGCCAAGGTAGCCGCCGACAAGTTGTTGCCAGCAGCCCAGGCGCGCGCGCGCGAACTGCAAGGCCAGCCTTATGATGCAGCGCGCAAGTTTCGCTATTTGGCGCAAACCGATGTGCCCACCCACAGCGACAGCACCGCACGCCAGATTGCACTTGACAACGGTGTTGCCGATGCAGACCTCGATATTTACCCCGCTTACCTGGCCATTACCCACAGCGTGTTGCTCGGTGCGCGTTTGCCGCTGCATCAGGCCAATGATGTGGAGATGCGCCAGTTTTTAAAGCTCATGTTCAACCCGGTTGCGGGCAACATGATGGGTACGCTTTTTATCAACCGCCAGCGTGCCGACAAAGCGTGGCGCCCGCCCGAGGGGTTGCGCCTGACGCAGGTGGGCGTAGGTGCTTTGCCTGATGCCAATGCGCCGTGGGCCCAGGCCTTATCAAAGTCCAGGCTGGTGCATGCGCCAGACCCCACCTTGCCAGCCGACACGCTGGCGCTGACCGACAGCCACGGTACGCGCCTCGTGGTCAGCCTGGCGTGCCTGAATGCACCAGGGCAAACACCATCAGCATCACCACCAACTTGCCCGCTGGCCGTGCTGTGCCCACAAGGGCCGTACGGCCGTGTGCTTGAAATAGTCGGTGCGACTGACGCAGACATGCCCACACTGGCCGCGCTGGCCGCCGCGCTACAGGCACTGGCCTACCGCACCAGCGGGTCAGGCAGTGTGCTGCATGCGCTGGCCAGCATCACGGCAGGCACCGAGAGCGCACGTCTGCAAAGCCAGGCCAGCGCAGCGCAGCAACACCTGGCACGTGGGCACATCACAGAACCTGAATTTTTTGATGTAGCAGCCTGTACGGCGGGTGTTTTCCCGGCCTGGAGCGGTGGGCCTTTTACCTGGGCATCACAGCACAGCGAAAGCCTGCCAGCTTGAGTCCCTAGCCACCTCATACAAGCCAGACAAAGCAGACCGACCAGAAGGAGATTCCCCGTGTTCAAGAGAAAACTTTTCAATGAAGACCATGAGGCCTTTCGCGACACGGTTCGCCGCTTCATCGACAAAGAAATTGCACCCCACCACGCCCAGTGGGAACAAAACGGCATGGTGCCGCGTGACCTGTGGTTAAAGGCTGGCGCGGCCGGCATGCTGTGCTGCACGGTGCCTGAAGAGTACGGCGGCATTGGTGCCGACTATTTGTTTGACGTGGTGGTGTTTGAAGAAATGGCGCGCTCGGGCTTTACCGGGCCGGGCTTTTTGATTCACTGTGACCTGGTGTCCACCTACGTTAAATCGTTTGGCACTGAAGCACAAAAACTGCACTGGTTGCCCAAAATGGTCGCGGGCCAGGCCATTGGCTCCCTGGGCATGACGGAGCCGCATGCGGGCTCTGACTTGAAAAACATCCGCACCAAGGCCACCCGTGAGGGTGACGACTTCATTATTTCTGGCCAAAAGGTTTTTATCTCTAACGGTCAGCTATGTGATGTGATTGTTCTGGCCACCAAAACAGACTCAGCCGCTGGCAGCAAAGGCATCACGCTGTTCCTGGTAGACACCAGCCTGCCGGGTTTTCGGCGTGGCAAAAATTTACAAAAACTGGGCCTGCGCGCGCAAGACACGTCAGAGCTGTTTTTTGACGATGTGCGGGTACCTGCGTCGGCCATGCTGGGCGAAGAGGGTGAAGGCTTCAAACTGATGATGACCAAGCTGGCGCAAGAGAGGTTAGCCCAGGCCATCCGTTCCGCCACGGTGGCCGAAACAGTGATTGGCTACACCACAGACTACGTTGCCAACCGCAAGGCTTTTGGCCAGACGATTGGCGACTTTCAAAACACCCAGTTCAAGCTGGCAGAAATGAAGACCGATGCGGTGGTGGGCCGCCAGTTTGTCGACAAGTGCATTGAAACCTTCATGGCCAATGAGCTCGATGCCATCGACGCCGCCATGGCCAAAATGTGGCTTAGCAACATGCATTGCCGCGTGGTGGACGAGTGCCTGCAACTGTTTGGCGGCTGGGGCTACATGTGGGAATACCCGATTGCCCGTGCCTACGCCGATGCCCGCATCGTCAAAATTGCGGGTGGTTCCATCGAGATCATGAAGCACATCATTGGCCGCGACATGTTTGCGGCATTCAAGCAGCGCAAGCCCGCCAACGCCAGCTAATAACGCCACCTGAACGCACAAGCCATGACAACCCACAAGCCTTCTGTTTTCCGCACTGACGCGCTCAAGGGCAAGCGCATTTTGATCACCGGTGGCGGTACCGGCCTGGGCAAGGAAGCCGCCCGGGCGTTTGCCGCGCATGGCGCTGCTGTCTTCATCTGCGGGCGCAGGCAGGGTGTGCTGGACCAAACAGCGGCTGAGCTGAACACCACTGCCCGTGAGGGCGGCTCCGTCAGTGCCCACGTTTGCGACGTGCGCGAGCCCGAGCAGATCGAAGCCATGGTGGCCACCATCTGGCAGGGCGGCCCCTTGAGCGGGCTGGTCAACAACGCAGCGGCCAACTTTATTTCACCGTCCATCGACATCAGCCCGCGCGGCTTTGCCGCCATACGCTCTACCGTGATGGACGGCGCGCTATTTTCAACCCTGGCCTGTGGCCGCCGCTGGATAGCGCAAGGCCTGCCGGGCTCGGTGGTCAGCATGCTGGTCACCTGGGTATGGACAGGTTCTGCCTATGTGCTGCCGTCTGCCATGGCCAAAAGCGCCATCCATTCCATGACGCAATCACTGGCTGTCGAGTGGGGCCACCACGGCATTCGCGTCAATGCGGTGGCGCCCGGCCCCTTCCCCACTGAAAGCGCGTGGGAAAAACTGGCACCCATCCCCAAAGCCAACGTCGGCGCAGCGTCTGCCGACAAAGTGCCCATGGGCCGCTTTGGCAAGATGGAAGAGCTGAACCAGTTGCTGATGTTTTTGCAAGCCGACGGCTGCGACTACCTGACAGGCCAGACCATCGCCATAGACGGCGGCCACCACCTGGCCGCACCCAGCACCTTCGCAGAGCTGGGCCAGCTCACCCCCGAAGACTGGGCACAGGCCAAGACGGTGGTCAAGGCACGCACCGTGAAAGAAAAAGAGCAGCGTTCGGTGTGAGGTGGTGAGTAATGCGCGGAAGTATTTTCAAAATGCTATTAAAAAAATATCTGCTTGCACCCGAATCCATTGGGCTACAGGTCTATTTGGCAGGTAAAAACTGCTATTTCTGGGTGTTTTCAGCCGTTTTTGAACGCTGAATTTTGGTGTTTTTGGCCTTTTTCACCCATTAAAAGTGCTTGTAGCCCAATGGATTCGGGCGAAAGCAGCTATGAAAATAGTAGCGTTTACAGAGTCATTGCTAACTATCAGCTTTGGTACAAATGCCTTTGAAACCCGACAAAAGTCTTCCTGATCTGCTCGGGTTGTCCCAGGTTGTTGCTTAAAAAGGTGTTTTTGATGACGATGGCGCCGCGGCCACCGGCCTTCAAAATCTTGATGAAGTGCTGCAAAAACAAGAAGGCGGTTTCGCCCGTCTTGATCGGGAAGTTCTGCTGTACTTCCTTGCGCTCCTTGCCGCCAAACGGCGGGTTGGCCAGCACAATGTCGTGGCGGTCTTTGTCTTGAATGTCCGTGATGTTGTCAGCCAGCGTGTTGGCGTGGATGATGTTGGGCGCTTCAATGCCGTGCAGGATCATGTTCATGATCTCAATCACGTAGGCCAGGCTTTTTTTCTCTTTGCCGTAGAAGGTTTTGGTTTGCAGCGTTTTGTGGTCGCGTGTGCTCAGGTTGGGCTTGGCGCTGAGGTAGTCAAACGCTTCACACAAGAAGCCGGCCGAGCCCACAGCACCGTCATAAATACGCTCGCCGATTTGCGGTGCGGTGACCTGAATCATGGCGCGAATCAGTGGGCGGGGCGTGTAGTACTCGCCGCCGTTGCGTCCGGCGTTGCCCATGTTTTTTATTTTGGCCTCGTACAGGTGCGACAGCTCATGCTTTTCAAGTTGCGAGCCAAAGCGCAGCTCGTCAACCAGCTCAATCACTTCACGCAGGTTGTAGCCGCTCTGGGTGCGGTTTTTGATCTCACCAAAAATCTCGCCGATTTTGTACTCAATGGTGTCTGGCCCGGTAGCGCGTTGCTTGAAGCCGTGTAGGTAAGGGAAGAGCTTGCCATTGACAAACTGAAGCAGGTCGTCGCCTGTCAGGGCGTTGTTGTGGTCTGGTTTGCCGTCAGCATCTTTAGGGACGGCCCAACTTTGCCAGCGGTAGTCGGCATCCAGGATGGCTTTGTACTTTTTGCCGTCCAGTTCTGCCTCCAGCGCTTTGTCGCGTTCAAGCGCATCGAGGTATTTGAGGAACAGCAGCCAGGACGATTGCTCGGTATAGTCCAGCTCGCTGGTGCAACCCGCATCCTTGTGCAGGATGTCGTCAATGTTCTTGAAAGTCTGTTCAAACATGCCAAATACTCTCAAAAAACCGCTATTTCAGGTATGTTTTAGGCCTCTAGACCAATGAATACGTGCGCGAGCAGCTATAAAAATAATAGTAGCTGACTGGTACCACCAACAGGAATCGAACCTGTATCTAGCGCTTAGGAGGAGCCAACACTATCAGCCGCTAAGCCGCATGCAGTAACGTTTCCCGACTATCGTTTATGATGAAATCCCAAGCCGATCCCAAGTTAGCGCGGGTTAGAGGCTTTTGGCTCAACTTCATCATAGGGCACCACAATGGCAGCAGTTACCAAGCGAGTGCGCGGCGAGCGTGAGTTCTGGGAAGCGCGCGTAACCATCAAGGGTCATCCGCCACTGTCCAAGACGTTCGACAAGAACAAGAAGCGCGACGCCGTGAAGTGGGCGCAGGAACAAGAGGTCAAGATACGCGGCGGCGATAAGGTCTCGCGCAAAAGCGAGCGCACCACTGTTGCCGACGCATTGACC
>JAYWBS010000113.1:0-15341 GCA_043781295.1 Polaromonas sp. | reverse complement strand
ATGCAGCGAATATCGTTCCGGCCAGCCAATGCGTTAAAAACTTCTGTGATTTCGACAATCACCTCGTCATTGAAGGCATTGCGCACTTCAGGGCGGTTCAGCGTCACGGTGGCCACTAGATTGGCGACTTGCAGTTGCAGGTGTTTCATGTTCAATATGGTGTTGATCAATACCGCTTAGCGACTTCTTCCAGCATCACTTCAGTCGCGCCGCCACCTATGCCCAGCACGCGGGCATCGCGCCACAGGCGTTCAATCGGTGTCTCGCGAATAAAGCCCATGCCCCCGTGAAACTGCTGGCAGGTTTGCAACACCTCATTGACCAGCTCGCCCGTCAGCGCCTTGAGCATCGACACCTCTTGAACAATGTCATGCCCTTGCGTGACTGACCACGCGCAGTGGTACATGAACTGGCGCGCAGCGCGGGTTTTAGCGTCCAGCATGGCGATGCGGTGACGGATGGTCTGCTTGTCCCACAGGGTTGCGCCGAAGGCTTGGCGCTGGCGCACGTGGTCCAGCGTGAGCTCCAGCGCGCGGGTACAGTGGCCGACCGCCATCGCACCCAGGGCAATGCGCTCCGTCTGGAAATTCTTCATAACGGAATAGAAGCCTTTGCCCTCTTCACCCAGCAAGTTGCCAGCCGGGATGCGCACGTTGTCAAAAATCAATTCAGCCGTGTCTGACGACAGCCAGCCGGTCTTTTTCAGCGCCCGGCCTACGATAAAACCTGGCGTGCCTTTTTCAACGATAAACATGCTCATATCGTGCCGCGCTGTGCCGGTTTTGGCCGCCACAAAATACACGTTGGCATGCACGCCGTTGGTGATGAACATCTTGGTGCCATTGATGACCCATTCATCACCATCCTTGCGCGCGGTGGTGCGCATGCCCGCTACATCAGAGCCCGCACCAGGCTCGCTGATAGCAACGGCGGTGATGGTTTCGCCAGCAATCACGCCCGGTAGATACTTAGCTTTTTGCGCTGCGCTGCCTGCATGATGCAGGTGCGGGCTGGCCATGTCAGTGTGCACCAGCACCGTGATGATGAAGCCGCCAAAGGTGGACTGGCTCAACGCCTCGGCAAACACAAGATTGGTCAGCGCATCCGCTTCAGCGCCGCCGTATTCTGATTCATACATCAGCCCAAACAAGCCCGCCTGACCCATTTTGCGCAGCACCTCGCGCGGTACTGAACCGGTTTCTTCCCACGCCGCGGCATAAGGCTCTACTTCACGCTTGATGAAGCGCTTGACCTGCTCGCGCAGCAATTCATGCTCGGGGGTGGTGAAAATATTGGTTTTGAGGTTGCTCATGCTTCATCACATTCTAAAAACACCAAACTTCGGCTCGCCAATGGGCTGGTTCAGCGTGGCAGACAGCCCCAGTGCCAGCATGCGGCGTGTATCAGCCGGGTCAATCACGCCGTCGTCCCAGATGCGGGCGCTTGAGTAGTAGGGGTGCGACTGGTGGGCAAACTGGTCGAGCACCGGCTGCTTGAAGGCGGCTTCTTCTTCCGCGCTCCAGCTGCCGCCCCTGCCTTCAATGCCGTCTCGCTTGACGATGGCCAGCACGCTGGCTGCCTGCTCGCCGCCCATGACGCAAATGCGTGCGTTGGGCCACATCCATAAAAAGCGGGGTGAATAAGCGCGGCCACACATGCCGTAATTGCCAGCGCCGTAGCTGCCGCCAATGATGACGGTGAACTTGGGCACGCTGGCCGTGGCTACGGCGGTTACCAGCTTGGCACCGTGGCGGGCAATGCCTTCGCTTTCGTATTTGCGGCCCACCATAAAGCCGGTGATGTTTTGCAAAAACAGCAGTGGGATTTTGCGTTGGCAGCACAGCTCGATAAAGTGCGCGCCCTTTTGTGCGCTTTCAGAAAACAGCACCCCATTGTTGGCAATGATGCCGATGGGCATGCCTTCAATATGCGCAAACCCGCAGACCAGCGTGGTGGCGTAGCGCGCCTTGAACTCATGAAACTCGCTGCCATCAACGATGCGGGTGATGATTTCATGCACGTCATAGGGCTTGCGTGTATCGACAGGAATCACGCCATACAACTCTTCAGGGCTGTGCAGCGGCGGCGCGGGCGTGCACAGCGCTTGCTGGATGTCCTTTTTACGGTTCAGGCTGGCAACCGCCTGGCGCGCCAGCGCCAGTGCATGCGCATCGTTTTGCGCCAGGTGATCAGCCACACCCGACAGGCGCGTGTGCACATCGCCACCGCCCAGGTCTTCAGCCGAGACGATTTCACCAATCGCCGCCTTGACCAGTGGCGGACCACCGAGAAAAATCGTGCCCTGGTTTTTAACAATGATGGTCTCGTCGCTCATGGCGGGCATGTACGCGCCACCTGCGGTGCAGCTACCCATCACCACCGCGATTTGCCCAATGCCCAGCGAGCTCATTTGCGCCTGGTTGTAAAAGATGCGCCCAAAATGGTCACGGTCAGGAAACACGTCGTCCTGGTTTGGCAGATTGGCACCGCCTGAATCGACCAGGTAGACGCAAGGCAGGTTGTTTTGCTGCGCGATCTCTTGCGCGCGCAGGTGCTTTTTAACCGTCATCGGGTAGTAGGTACCGCCCTTGACCGTTGCGTCATTGCAGACCACCAGGCAGTCAATCCCGTTGATGCGGCCAATGCCGGTAATAACGCCTGCGCACGGCGCGCTGTCTGTGCCGTCGCGGTCAGGGTACATGGCGTAACCGGCCAGTGGTGACAGTTCAAGAAACGGCGTGCCGGGGTCAAGCAGCATTTGCACCCGCTCACGCGGCAGCAGCTTGCCCCGCGCCACATGCTTGGCACGCGCTGCATCGCCACCACCAGCGGCTGACTTGGCAACTTTTTCGGCCAGGTCATCTACCAGCGCACGCATGGCGGCTGCGTTGGCCTGGAAGTCGGCCGTACGGGCATTGAGTTTGGTTTCCAGAACTGACATGTGTCTCCTAATCGCGAAGCGGGGCGCTGTCTTGATGCAGGGCCCAACCCACACCTTAACGTGAATTTGCCACCAATCCACAAGGTTAGCGAAAACCCGGCCTACCCACACAGTCAATCAGGTTGCAAATCGTGCCAAACTGAAAGAAACTATGGCTATGCCCCGCAAACTCACTGCAAACCCCAGCAACCAACCCGCAGCAGCCACGCCCATGGCCTTTGCGAGAAGCATCGTGCAAGCGTACAAACGCTACGGCCAAAGCCCAGTTGATGCATTGAAGTTAGCACAGATCACGCCAACACAGCTCAGCAAACCCACAGGCAACATCACTGCCCGGCAGATGGAAACACTGTCAGGCACCGCCATGCAAGCGCTGGGCGACGAAGCACTGGGCGCTTTCTCTCGCAGGCTGCCCTGGGGCAGCTACGGCATGCTGGCCCGGGCATCCATCACGTCGCCCAATTTGGGCATAGCGCTCAAGCGCTGGTGCCGCCACCATGCGCTGCTGGCCGACGACATCGTGCTGCACGTGTCTACGTCTGGCGACAGCGCCACCATCAGCGTGGATGA
Source organism: Polaromonas sp. (assembly GCA_043781295.1). GTDB lineage: Bacteria > Pseudomonadota > Gammaproteobacteria > Burkholderiales > Burkholderiaceae_C > Polaromonas. The sequence goes on along the minus strand of JAYWBS010000113.1, from coordinate 11,830 downwards.
AAAGGTACCCGGCCAGGTCGGTGAGTTTGGCCTGGTGCATGTGCTGCGCAACATCCACGGCGTGGCCTGCTGGTATGTGGACTCACGCATCCCGCTGCAAGGCGCGCGCTTTCCGTTCAGTGCGCCGCTGCATTCTGATGCTTACCCGCTGTTGTTTCAAGGGCCATTACAGTTCAATGCACCACAAGCAGAAATCAGGTTTGATGCCCGCTACCTCGCCCTGCCCCTGCGCCGCGATGAAAAAGCCTTGCAGCAAATGTTGCAACGCGCCCTGCCCTTAACGGTGCTGCAATACCGGCGCGACAGGCTGCTGGTGCAGCAGGTAAGGCAAGCCCTGGGCAACCCGGCGGTTGCGTCACACAACGCAGACACTTTGGCAGCAGCGCTGAACATGTCGCCCCGCTCACTGCACCGCCAGCTTCAGGAAGAAGGCGCATCGCTACAGCAGCTCAAAGACGAGGTGCGGTTTGAGCGGGCGAAGGATTTGTTGCTGCGGACATCAAAGCCCATCAAGCAGGTGGCGGCGGCTTCGGGGTTTCGAAATGAGAAAAGTTTTATGCGGGCGTTTCGGGAGTGGGCGGGGGCGTCGCCAGCCGAGTTTCGGGAATCTGCTTAAAGTACAAACCATGGTTTGAATGAACTTAATTGGGTGTAAATGGGTGTATTTATGGGTTTATTTAACTATTAATGGGTGTATTCGGGTGTAATATTGGGTGTATGCTGCAAACCCAGTCCCTGCAAATCACGCCTGAAGTCCTGAGCCTGATCGCCAGGATTGACGAATTCAAAGGCACCTGGCGCGCCCTAGGCAGGCTTGCGCCTGAGCGCTTGAGCGCCCTTCGCCGTGTCGCCACGATTGAAAGCATAGGCTCATCCACCCGCATTGAAGGCAGCAAACTCTCTGACCGCGAGGTTGAAAGGCTCCTCTCCAACCTGGAGATCAAAACCTTCGACACCCGAGACGAGCAAGAAGTAGCTGGCTATGCCGAGTTGATGGACCTGGTGTTCAGCGCATGGCAGCACATACCGTTTAATGAAAACCACATCAAGCAACTGCACCAGACACTGCTACGTCACAGCAAAAAAGACGAGCGGCATCGCGGCCAGTACAAAACCAATTCAAACAGCGTGGCCGCGTTTGATGAAAACGGCGCAGAGATAGGCATTGTTTTTCAGACAGCATCGCCCTTTGACACGCCAAGGCTGATGACTGAACTGGTGGATTGGGTAAATCAGGAGCGTGACAAAGCGCTGCTGCACCCACTGCTCATCATCGCGATTTTTGTTGTGGTGTTTCTTGAAGTCCACCCCTTCCAGGACGGCAACGGCCGCCTCAGCCGCGCACTGACCACCCTGCTGTTGATGCAAACAGGTTATGCCTACGTGCCCTACAGCTCGCTTGAAAGCGTGGTCGAACTGAACAAGGAAAGCTACTACCTGGCCCTGCGCCAAACGCAAGGCACCATACGCACACAGGCACCCAACTGGCAGCCGTGGCTGGTCTTCTTTTTACGGTCACTGGCCGAGCAGGTGCGCAGACTTGAGAAAAAAGTTGAACGTGAAAAGATTGTGCTGGCTACGCTACCTGAGCTGTCACTGCACATTGTCGAGTTTGCGCGAGAGCACGGGCGCGTGACGATGGCTGATGCTGTGAAGCTAACTGCGGCCAACCGAAATACCTTGAAGCAGCATTTTCGGAATCTGGTGTTGCGAGGGCACTTAGAGCAGCGGGGAAGTGGGCGTGGGGTTTGGTATGAGTTGCGGTGAGGGTGGTTCGAGACGAAAACATATAACTACGCAAAAAATTTAGCCCACTTTCCGCGCTTGGAAGATCTCGCCAATGATCTTTGATCCATATTTCATCTTCATTTTCGAAACAAACTCTGGCTCGATGTCCTTGGAAAATCCGAGCAAGCCTTGGAGGTGATGAAGGTCCGGGCTTGAAAGCTTACCAAGTGAGAACTGATGTATCAGTGCGCTAATCATTCGTTTGCGCTCTCGGCCGATTGAGAGTTGTCCCTCGTTATTAACTATGACACCAGTAATTCTTCGTTGATTTTTTTTAGAAAGATGGATAGTTTTTGCATCATTTAGCGTCAACGTCGGATACGCAAGTGCTCGAATTATTTCTTTGATCTTTGGCTCAATCTCACTGCATATTCCTTTGATCGCAGTAGAGAATGTTAGATCGTCCGCGTATCTTGTGTATATCAAACCCCTGGATAAACACCATTCATTAATTGCCTTATCAAAGTCATACATGATTGAGTTTGAAAGTACCGGAGAGCTAGGAGCCCCAACACTCAGGCCAAGCCCCCCCCCTTCTTTCGGACTTATACAAGAAAGCCTCGCAATACTTTTTATATCTGCTTCCGATATGGTGCGACTACAGTGCCGTGAAAGATGAATAACCAGATCTTTTACTTTTATAGAGGGAAAGAACGCTGAAAAATCAAACTTTGAAATGTATTGATTTTTTTTGTGCGCAGAAGCGTTCGCTTTAATGCTGGCGCCAATTTTGTATGCTGCGGCGCACTCATGAATCGGTAGTTTGGAAAAAACGTTTTGTATAAGCCAATGCTGTATGAACTTCGTTTCCTTGGCTGGTTGTGCAATTGTTCTTACGCCTCCAGATTTTTTAGGGATCGTATAGATCTTGTAAGTATGAGGTGATCTAGCTATAAGACGCTGGAGCTGCGCTTCACTTAATCCAAGCGCATCTTGCATTACTCTGAGCAGGTTAGTAAGCATTACTTCGCCCTCGCTTTCGCTTCTGCGATCGCCCGAATTCGATTTCGATGCTTGCTATTATTTTTGTAGTAATCTAGACATTCCATCTGAATCCGCAGGACATCGATTGGTTTGGAAATCGTTTTTAACGCAAGTCGGAGTTTGTGATGCGATGCTTTGCCGGAGAGATAAAAATGCGCATCGCTATAGCCTTGCATTTTTATCAAATCAAATTCACACAATAGAAACAGTTTTCCTTTTAGGGCATCTGGTTGAACGTTGACGCCAAAAATAATCAAATACTCTAATATTTCATTCTCTTTTAGAGCGGTGAAAAACCTTAACAGCTCACATATCAGCACCATTACATGTGAGTGATGGTTGACCCTCAGCAGTTGACTTTTAGCAAGTTGATCTAACTCTCCTTGGATGTCAGAAACAACATCGTCAACAAGCTCTGGAGAAACGGCGAACGACAGATGATCTGGAATCCATGGATAACTTTTAACATTTGTGTGTTTTTTCGCTGCGATAAAGCGAAGAATTCCAAAATTTATAAAAGAAGTCGCATTCCTAAATTTTTCAGGACAGACCGCAACGATTTTCTCGTTCAAATCAGGAAGTTGCGAAAAAGCGCCTAATTCTGCAATCGCACCTTCGCTTTCAAGAATGATGACGACAAGCGAGCAAATGGCAGCAAGCTCTGATTCAAAACTCATCAAGTCTTTGAAAACTCCATCTGATTGCCAGTTGTCGATTTCTTCTGGCCGAAAAATTTCGTAGCTTGGGTGAAGATTTGCAATTGCGTGGCGGAGGGAAAGTACCGGGGGATCCGGGCTTTCAGGCGTAAGCTTGAATTTGACTGGGCCGCCACATAACAGCACGATGGGAGTATCAGAAAACTCAACACGACACGCCGAGAAATCCAAACTATTCAACAGATTTAATCGAGGATCGTGTTCGTCTGCCCCAACATGAATTAGCGTTCTTTACCAAGAACCAGCCGCAGATAAGATCTGCGGACCGGAGGGAGGCTTGCCGAGTGTAGGGCCGCAGAGCTTATCTGCGGAATAAGGCCAAGCAATAAATAGAGTCTGGCTAAACGCCCGACTAAGCTTTTAAACGTTCTCTCGTAAAAAGAGCTCTGATCGCGTAAAGAACACTTTAATTATGAATGTCGTCCGCTTGATCTGTCAACAAATAACAAGCATCTGCAAGACTCCATGTCGGCTGAACCGAAGCATCTAAAAGCAGTTTTTCTTTTTAACTTTCTGTTTGCCTTGTTTTGTTAACCTGCCAAAGGTCATACTGCCCTTGCATACGAAGCCAGATCTCAGGGCCATTACCAACCCACTTGCCCACACGGAGCGCCATCTCTGCAGTGATGGCAGAGCGCCCATTGATGACACGCGACAACATGACGCGCGACACGCCCAACTGAATTGCCGCTTCGTTGACGCTCAGCTGTAGTTCAGGCAAAACATCATCGCGAATGATGAGGCCGGGGTGGCAAGGGCTATGCATAGTCAGGCAGCAACAGCCTCAACAACAGGAGCTTTCAACCCAATCCGATCCAAAGCCCCAGCCAGGTTAGCCACCGTCCTATCCACGTTATGCCACTTCTCCAACCCAAACAGCCCCACGCGGAAGGTCATGAAGTCTGGGCCTTCGTCACATTGCAACGGCACGCCTGCGGCGGTTTGAAGGCCTTCGGCCAAAAACTTTTTGCTGGACTGAATGTCTGGGTCGGTCGTGTAGCTGACGACCACGCCTGGGGCTTTGAAGCCTTCAGCGGCGACGCTTTTCAGGCCACGGCCTTCAAACAGTTCGCGCACCTTGATGCCCAGTGCCATTTGCTCGGCGCGCACTTTGGCAAAGCCGTAATCTCTGGTTTCTTTCATGACTGCGGCCAAGCGCGTTAGCGCGTCTGTGGGTAAGGTGGCGTGGTAAGCGTGGCCGCCTTTTTCGTAGGTTTCCATGATTTGCAGCCACTTTTTGAGGTCGGTTGCAAAGCTGGAGCTGGTGGTGCCGTCAATCGCCGCCCGTGCGCGTTCGCTCAGCATGACCATGGCGCAGCAGGGGGAGCTGCTCCAGCCTTTTTGCGGGGCTGATATCAGTATGTCAACACCGGTGGCCTGCATGTCTACCCACATCGCGCCTGATGCGATGCAGTCGAGCACGAACAAACCGCCCACGGCGTGTACCGCATCACTAACTGCGCGCAAGTAGCCGTCGGGCAGCATCATGCCGGCCGATGTTTCAACGTGCGGGGCAAAGACCAAGGCGGGCTTTTCCTTGGCAATCGCGGCTTGCAGTTCGGCAATCGGTGCGGGTGCCCACGGCTCTTGCGCGCCCTTGCTGGCCTGGCGAGCCTTGAGCACGGTGTGCGACGCGGGGATGCTGCCCATGTCAAAAATCTGCGTCCAACGGTAGCTGAACCAGCCATTGCGAATGACCATGACATGCTTGCCCGCAGCAAACTGGCGGGCCACAGACTCCATGCCGTAGGTGCCGCTGCCAGGGACCAGCACGGCTGAATGGGCGTGGTACACCTCTTTGAGCATGCTGGATATATCGGTCATCACATGCTGGAAGCTTTTCGACATGTGGTTGAGCGAGCGGTCGGTGTAGACGACCGAGAATTCGAGCAGGCCGTCAGGGTCAACGTTGGGGAGGAGTCCGGGCATGGTGTGTCTCGCAGTCTTGTGAAAAGTCGGGCTGCAAGATTAGCACGGGGCAGCGTTTTGCGGGTGGCTGGGATTTATAGGGGTGCTGGCACTTTCAAGTCACTATATTTTTAATAGCTGCTCGCACCCGAATCCATTGGGATAGAGGCCAATTTGGTATCTAAAAATGGCCTAAAACAGGCAAAAGCGGGCCCTGCAGGCAGCCAGAGCCGCCGATTCGGTTAAAAATCGTGGCCATGACCCAAAACACCACCCCCACCTGGCTGGACGCCGCCCGCAGCCACTGGAACTGGCGCGGCCAGACGCGCCCGCCGTTTGCCATTGCGCCCGGCCCGGGCCAGGTGTCAGTGTGGGACTTTCCGCGCCCGCCCCGGCTGGCCGCTGACATGCGCGAAGTGGTCATCAACTGGGGCGATGTGGAAGTCGCGCGTACCCGCAACGCCGTGATGGTGCTGGAGACAGCGCACCCGCCCAGCTTTTACATCCCCTGGGCTGACGTGAACCGCGCGCTGCTACAGCCCAACCGGGGCAGCTCGTTTTGTGAGTGGAAGGGGCCAGCGAATTACTGGAGCCTGGTTGATGGGATCAACGGCGCCAAGACCCTGCCTGGCGTGGCCTGGAGCTACCCCAAACCGCTGGCCGGGGCCGAGGCGATTGCCGACTGCGTTGCCTTTTACCCCACCAACCTGCACTGCACGGTGGGCGGCGAAACAGTCACGCCGCAGCCGGGCGGCTTTTACGGCGGGTGGATCACGCCTGAGCTGGTCGGACCTTTCAAAGGCGATGCGGGCACCCAGGGCTGGTAAGGCGCGCAACGCCAAAGGCCGTCAGCACAGCAACTGGGGCAACCCGCTCATGGCGGTAAACACCAGCGCGGCACCGGCTTTGCGCAGCGCATCGGGCGAATCGTGCCCCGCTTCAGGCGGGCTGTAGCCAAAGACCGTCGCGCCCGCCGCCACCCCAGCCATCACGCCGGTCACGGTGTCTTCCACCACAACGCAGCGCTTGGGGTCTACACCCAGTGCTGCGGCGGCCGCCAGATAGACATCCGGAAAAGGCTTGGAGCGCGGCGTCTCATGGCCGCTGAAGATGCGGCCTTTGAAGTAAGGCATCAGGCCGCATTTGTCCAGCTGTAGTTCCACCTTGAAGCGGTCAGCGCCTGATGCGCAGGCAATTCGGCCTGCGAACTCTGAATGAATGGCCACAACCGCTTGAACTGCACCATCAATGGCTTGCAAGCCCGCCAGCAAGCCCGCGTTGCGCCGCTCACGAAAACGCTGCATCCAGTCATCGCTCAAAGGCTGGCCGGTGTTGGCTTCAATCATGGCGCGTTCGTCTTTGACGGCCTTACCAATAAACAGGCGCATGCATTCGGCGGGCGTCAACACCCAGCCGGACTCAGCCAGCATGTCACGCAACACGCCGTTGGTAATCGGCTCGCTGTCTACCAGCACGCCATCGCAGTCGAACAAGACGGCGTCAAATTTCAGAGGCGTCATTTTGAATGCTATTTAATCAGGAGCTGCTTGCGCCCGAATCTATTGGGCTACAGGCCTAAAAAGTATCTGAAAATGGCTAAAAAAGAGCACTTTTGAGTTTTACAGCTTCAAATCTAATGTGCGATCCACCTCAGGCTGTATCGCCTGCATCACGCCTGTGCTGTGCGGCGACAAGCCGTAATCACGCAGATTTTTGCGCAGCTCGTCGGGGTTGACTTCGTTCCAGGTCAGCCCGCAAGCCATGCAAGCGTGCGAATGCGGCTCAGACAAATAAACAGGCTTGCCCAGCAGGGAACGCAGTACGCTGCGAAGTGGGTAAAACCTGGCCGACTCACCCAGGTGGCCACGCACCACTTTGCGGCTGGCGCAGCGCAGGCAGTACATGCCGCGAACGGTTTGGTTGAACATGTGAAGAACTCCCATTACTTTAAGCCAACAGCTTGACGGTACCCACAGTCCGCTTCAAACGCATCTTCAAGCCGCCCTGTGCACAAATCACACACCAGCCAAAAACGGCAGCAGGTGCGCCAGAAGCTCCTTGGGTTGCTCTTCAGCCATCCAGTGGCCGCAGTTGTCTATCACGCCGCCACGCACATCGGTGCCCAGGCGCTGCAATGAGTCAAGCACTTCTGTCCCGCGCCCCCACCCCTTGTTGCCACCCAACGCCAGCACAGGCATGGCCAGCTTGAAGGTCTGGGCAATGGCCTGGTTCTCAAGCATGTCACGGGGCAAATTGCGGTAGTAGGCAAAGCCGGCACGCAACGCGCCCGGCTGGCTGTAGACACGTAAATATTCAGCGATGTCTTGCTCAGTCAACACGTTGGGGTGATGGCCCCAGTTGCGGTAAAACCAGCTGAAGTAAATGTGCTCGCGGCCAGCGATCAGCGCCTCTGGCAAATCTGCCGTCTGGTGAAAGGCATGGTGCCAGCGTCTGCCGCCCTGAGAGAAATTGGTGCCGCCGTCGCCGGGGATGGTAACGTCCAGCACGGCGAGCTTTCGCACGGCCTGGGGGTGCGCCGCAGCCATGGCATAGGCTGTGGGTCCGCCCCAATCGTGGCCGACCAAACAAAACTCTGTGAGGCCCAGGTGGTCGTGCAGCAAGCGCCAGATGTCATTTGCAATGGTTTTTTTGTCGTACCCATCCAGCGGACGCGACGAGTCACCCAGGCCGCGCAAGTCAGGCGCGATGACAAGGCGAGTTTTAGCCAACTCTGGCATGACATGGCGCCACGCGTACCAGCTTTGCGGCCAGCCGTGCAGCAACACCACAGGCAAGTTGTTGGTACTGGCTTTACCCATGGTGACGTAGTGCAATTGCACATCACCCAGGTCGGCATGGTGATGCGCTGCATCGGCTATCGATGGGTTAGATGACTGGTTGGGTGAGGGGTTGGGTGAGGGGTTGGGTGTCATGCCAACGCCCTCTGGATGATGATCTTCTGCACATCCGACGTGCCTTCATAAATCTGGCACACGCGCACATCGCGGTAGATGCGCTCAATGGGAAAGTCGCTCACATAGCCGTAGCCACCCAGCGTTTGTAATGCTGCGCTGCAAACGCTTTCTGCCATCTCGCTGGCAAACAGTTTGGCCATGGCGGCTTCTTTCAGGCAGGGCAGGCCTGCATCGCGCAGGCTGGCGGCGTGCCAGGTCAGCTGGCGGGCGGCTTCAATTTGTGTGGCGCAGTCGGCCAGCCTGAAGCCCACCGCCTGGTGGTTGATGATGGCGCTGCCGAAGCTGGTGCGCTCCTTGGCGTAGCTAAGTGCCACATCAAACGCGCTGCGTGCCATACCAATGCTTTGCGCGGCAATACCGATGCGCCCGCCTTCAAGCGCGCTCAAGGCAATTTTGTAGCCTTCGCCTTCGTTGCCGATCAGGTTCTCATGCGGCACGCGGCAGTTGTCAAAGTTGACTTGTGCCGTGTCGCTGGAGTGTTGGCCCAGCTTGTCTTCCAGCCTGTCGGCGCTGTAGCCGGGGGTGCGGGTCGGCACGATGAAGGCGCTCATGCCTTTTTTGCCAGCGCCCTTGTCAGTCACGGCAATGACGATGGCCACATGACCGTTTTTACCGCTGGTGATGAACTGCTTGACACCGTTTAGACAATAGCCATCCGCATCTTTGATGGCTGTGGTTTTGAGCATTGAGGCATCGCTGCCCGCGTGCGGCTCGGTCAGGCAAAACGCGCCCAGCATGTGGCCCTGCGCCAGCGGCGTGAGCCACTGCTTTTGCTGCTGCGCATTGCCGTAGCGCATGAGGATGGCGTTAACCGGGCAGTTGGTCACGCTAATCGCCGTACTGGTGCCGCCGTCGCCAGCGGCGATTTCTTCAATCACCACGGCCAGCGTCAAATAGTCCAGGCCCGCACCGCCCAGCTCGTCAGGCACGCAGATACCGTAAGCGCCCAGTGCTGCCAGCCCCTTGTGTGCGTCTACTGGAAAAGTGTGCGCTTTGTCCCACGCTGCCGCGTTGGGCCAGAGCTCTTGAATGGCGAAGTCGCGAACGGCTTCACGCACCTGGTTTTGCTCATTATTCAGTATCAAAATGGCCTCCAGCCCAATGAATACGGGCGCAAGCAGCTATTGAATTTATAGTATTTCAAACCAGCTCAATCGCCAGGGCAGTACCCTCGCCACCGCCAATGCACAGCGTAGCCACACCCTTTTTCAAACCTCGTGCCTTCAGCGCATACAGCAGCGTCACGATGATGCGTGCGCCACTGGCACCAATCGGGTGGCCCAGCGCGCAGGCACCGCCGTTGACGTTGACGATGTCGTGGCTGATGCCCAGCTCTTTCATCAGCGCCATCGGTACAACGGCAAAGGCTTCGTTGACTTCCCACAGGTCAACATCCTTGACGCTCCAGCCGATTTTTTTAAGCAGCTTGTTGACGGCACCGACCGGGGCCGTCGAAAACCATTCTGGTGCCTGGGCAAAGGTGGCGTGGCCAACAATGCGGGCAATTGGCGTTGCGCCCAGCGCTTTGGCAGTGGACTCCCGGCTTAGCACCAGCGCAGCAGCGCCGTCGTTGATTGACGAGCTGGACGCGGCAGTGATGGTGCCGTCATTTTTGAACGCGGGTTTAAGGCTGGCAATCTTGTCGAGCTTGACCTTGCCCGGGCCTTCGTCGATGGACACCACCACTTCACCCGAACGGCTTTTGACCGTGACCGGTGTGATCTCTTGCGCAAACGCGCCTGACTCGGTGGCGGCCTTGGCGCGCTTGACGCTGGTGGTAGCAAATTCGTCCTGCTGGGCGCGGGTAAAACTGTATTTTGCGGCGCAGTCTTCGCCAAAGGTACCCATGGAGCGGCCTGGCTCGTAAGCGTCTTCAAGGCCGTCGAGCATCATGTGGTCCATCACGCGGTCATGGCCGATACGAATGCCGCTGCGCCCTTTAAGCAACAGGTGCGGCGCATTGGTCATGCTTTCCATGCCGCCCGACACCATCACGTCGCGGCTGCCAGCTATCAGTTGGTCATGCGCCAGCAGTGTTGCCTCCATGCCCGAGCCGCACATTTTTGACAGCGTGACCGCACCAGCGCTGGCAGGCAAGCCGCCTTTAAAACCCGCTTGGCGTGCAGGCGCCTGGCCCTGCCCAGCCATCAGACAATTACCGAATAACACTTCATCAACCTTGTCTGCTGCGATGCCTGCGCGCTCAACCGCAGCTTTAATCGCTGCGCCGCCCAGGTCGTGTGCGGCTAGCGATGCGAAGTCGCCTTGAAATGCGCCCATGGGGGTGCGGGCTGCGCCCAGGATAACGATAGGGGCGTGAACAGATTGGGACACAAGTTTTCTCCAAGTAGAAAGTTTAAAAAGCTGTTGTTTTGCGGCTCGCCAAAACCACTCTTTCAGGCGTTACCAATTTGGCAAATTTTTTGTCAAAGGTGTACGTCAACATCGCCCCATGGGTTGAAGCAAGATGCAGCGCGTCGGCAAAATCCATGCCTTTTGAAAAACCCTTCATAGCTTCAGCCACTTGGGACACGCTTTCAACCATAGCGTTTGGCAAGCCCAGCAGACTGGTCAAACCAGCAGCCAGAGTTTTCTTGTCAACTTCGTAAACATGGCGCAGCACCCATTCAAGCTCCAGCAACGTGGTCTTGGCGATAAAGATACCCTCAGGATGATTCACTAGGTCGCTCGCAATGTCAGCCTGCAAGCGGTCGTCGTCCACCAAAAACCGCACCAGGATGTTTGTATCCAGTGCGATCATGAGTTGTTTTTCTTCCACTTTTCAGCGAAGGTACTGGCAAGCTTTTTATCGATGTCATCGATCGATAGCGCTGGGCCTTTGTAATTCATGCAACCTCTTACAGCCTGCGCATGAGTGGGTTCAAAGTGGTGTTTGGCAACAGACAGCAGCACACCTTGCGCATGCGCCTCAATTGCGAGGGTTATGCCGTCTGGCCAGGCAAGTGCATCACGCACCGTCTTGGGTATAACAACTTGGCCTTTAGTGCTTAAAGTCGTGGTTAATATGGCGCGTGCGTCGGTGGTTAACAAGTTGACTCCTCATACCCATCAAATGTGAGTAAGACAAGGTAAGATTATCAAAAATTAATGCCCATGTCAACGTTGAAGCGCTTTTCTTGCTCATACGGAAACACGTCAAACACATGCCCCGCCTGAATGCGTGACTGGTGGTTTTGCCAGAAGGCGGCATCGAGCAAGTCGCCGTGGTGCCGCATAAACACATCGCGCACAGCATCATTGCCCAACAAGAAAGGCCCGAAGGTTTCGGGGAAGACGTCTTTTGGCCCGACGGAATACCAGATCTCACCACTCATTTCGTCTTCTTCATTGCGCGGTGTAGGCACCTTGCGGAACTTGCAGTCGGTGATGTATTCAATCTCGTCGTAGTCGTAAAACACCACCTTGCCGTGGCGCGTGATGCCAAAGTTTTTCCACAGC
>JAYWBS010000112.1:0-15361 GCA_043781295.1 Polaromonas sp. | reverse complement strand
ACGATGTTGCCCACGTCTTTGCGCTTGGTCAGCTTGACGATGGCGTTCAGCCGCGTCTTGGTTTTGTCCATCGGCTTCAAGTCAAAGTACGGCGGAATAACCGGCAGGTTGGCAAAGCTCCACTTGCCGCGCTTCACGTCAAATTCTTCAGGTGCCTGAATCTCGACCAGGTGGCCGACAGCTGACGTGATGACCCAGTCTTCGGCCTCGAAGTACTCATCGTGCTTTTCAAACTTGCCCGCCGTGGGTGTCATGGCGCGCACGATGTCTTGCGCGACTGAGGGCTTTTCTGCAATGACCAAAGTTTTCATATAAATCTTTTCAAACCTTCAATGTCTTCAGGGAACATTTCCCCGCCTTCGGCAAATACAACTTTGCCTTCACGCGGCTTTGCCTTGTCAATTTTCAAAACCACCACCACGGGCAAGCCCTTGGGTTTTGGCAGCATCTTAGCCACATCAGGCGTCAGCATGCCCGCCGGGAAGCTGTAGCCTTTGCTTTTCATATAGCTGCTGGCAGCTAGCGCCTGCTTGTCAATCGACAGCGCCAGCACGCTCAGGCCATTGGCTTTTTGCGCGCGCCACAGTGCTTCTATATGGGGCGACTGCACCGCACAAAAAGGGCACCAGCTAGCCCACCAGTACACCACAAGCGCCCTTAGAGGCTGTTTTTGCGGTGTCCAGACCTGACCATCGAGCAGCTTCACATCAGGCAATTGCCGTGTGCTGCCGAGTTTAGGCAAAGCGCTTTCAGTGCCCAGCGCCCACGCCGGGGTGAGCAGCGCCAGAGGGCTGATCTTCAACAAGCTTCTGCGCTGAATCACGGTGGTCTCCTGACAAAATCGCATCACTACAATACGGGCTTCTCGCGCACACGGGTGCACGCATGTGCACGCGCAGGCGCGCACATGCATGAATTAACCATACCTCAAAAATTTTCGGAAGTGTTTTGCCGTGCTAAAAAGTCAAGTCTCCAGCGTCTTTGCCACTTCAGATATAGCCTCCCCGCCAGATGCCCGCCGCATCCAAACCCGCCGCTCCGGCGTTCACGGCAAAGGCGTGTTTGCGCTGGCTGATCTGGCTGAAGGCGAAACCCTGATTGAATATGTGGGCGAGGTCATCAGTTGGAAAGAAGCGCTGCGCCGCCACCCGCACGATGAGAAAGACCCGAACCACACGTTTTACTTTCACATGGACGCCAAACATGTGATTGATGCCAAGCATGGCGGCAACTCGTCACGCTGGATCAACCATGCCTGCAAACCGAATTGCGAAGCCGACGAAGACGATGGCCGGGTGTTTATCAAGGCGCTGCGCAATATCAAAGCAGGCGAAGAGCTGTTTTATGACTACGGCCTGATCATCGACGCCAAGTACACCAAGAAGCTGCTGGCTGAATACCCGTGCTGGTGCGGTGCCAAAAAGTGCCGGGGCACCTTGCTTGCGCCTAAAGAAAAAGTCGACGATAAAAAAGACAAGAAAAAGAAAAAAGAAAAGAAGAGCAAGAAAGACTGAGCGCTCCTTTTACCGCCAGCAGTGCCGCCCACCGTGTTGTCCGCCCCATCCATCCGCTGGCCTTTAGAGGCCATCTGGCAGGCCATAGAGCCCGCGCTGCCCGGTTTTACCTGCGAGGTGCTGCCTACAGTCGATTCGACCAACACAGAGCTGATGCGGCGCTTTAAAAGTGGGGCGCTGGAGCCCACCCTGCTGGTCGCCGAGCAGCAAAGCGCCGGACGCGGCAGGCTGGGCCGACAGTGGCACAGCCAGCGCACAGCCAGCTTGACGTTTTCACTCGGTTTGCCGTTGGCCCCTGCCGACTGGTCTGGCCTGTCGCTGGCCGTTGGCATCAGCCTGGCCGACAGCCTGGATGTTGCCAACTTGCCTGACCAACGCATCGCCCTGAAATGGCCGAATGACTTGTGGCTAACTCGAGGCAAAACCGAGCGCAAGCTGGGCGGCATTTTGGTTGAAACCGCCACCTTTGAAGGCCAGCGCTACGTGGTCATTGGTGTTGGCATCAATGTACGCGCGGTTGACTTTGCAGCGCAGGGCAGCACATCCATCCCATCAGGCTGCCTGCAAGACCTGCAAAGCGATGCAGACGTGGCCAGCACTTTGCAGCGCGTGCTGCCGCCGCTGGTGCAAACTGTGCAAGCCTTCGCGCAGTTCGGCTTTGCGCCGTTTCAGGCGCGCTTTAACCTGCGCGACGTGCTCGCTGGCCGTGCGGTGCAGCTGTCTGACGGAACCAACGGCCAAGCCCACGGCGTGACAGAAACCGGCGCACTGCTGGTGCATACTTCGGCAGGTATGAAAGAAATCACTTCTTCTGAAGTCAGCGTGCGGCCATGCTGAGGCTGTTGGTATTGCTGCTGGTACTGGCCAATGCGGGCTACTACGCCTTCTCGCATGGCTTGCTGGCCGCTTATGGTTTTGCGCCCCTGAGCCAAGCCGAGCCGCAGCGCATGGCGCAGCAAATCAGGCCCGAGGCGGTGCGTGTCCTTACACCTGCTGAGACGGCGCAACAAGCTGATGTGGTGGCCATGCCTATGGCTCAAGCCGCCTCACATGCTTTATCGTCAGCAGCTGCATCAACGGCTACCGAATGCCTGCAAATTGGCCTCTTCAACGAAGAGCAAACCGTGGTGCTGCGTGACCGCCTGGTCATCGCCTTGCCCGCAGGCAGTTGGGCCCTGGAAAGCGTGCTGGAACCCGCCCGCTGGATGGTCTACATGGGGAAATACAACTCGGCTGACGCGGCAATCAAAAAACAATCTGAGCTGCGCGGCCTGGGCGTGTCGTTTGTCACTTTGAGCAACGCCGCGCTGGAGCCTGGCCTGTCGCTGGGCAACTTTAAAACACAAGCCGAGGCCGATGCCGAGCTGGCACGCATCGCTAAAAAAGGCGTCAAAACCGCCAAAGTGATTCAAGAAAAGGCCGAGCAACGCGGCCAGCGCTTGAAGCTGAGCGCAGTTGATACCGCCCTGCGTAACCAGCTGGACGGCATCAAGGCACAACTGGCCGGCAAGGCATTCCAGAGTTGTAAATAAGAAAATAAACGCTACAAAATTAATAGCTGCTTGCGCCCGAATCTATTGGGCTACAGGCCAATTTGATACCTAAAAACACGCTAAATTGACATAAAAACCCATGAAAATTACCAAAAACACCGCCGTCACCCTGCAATTCAAGGTCACCGACCTGCAAGGCAAGCTGATTGAAGACGGCAAAGAGCCCAGCGTGTATTTGCATGGTGGCTATGGCAACACCTTGCCCAAAATTGAAGCGGCGCTTGACGGGCAAGCAGCAGGCTACCAATTAACGCTGGAGCTGCAACCCGAGGATGCCTTTGGCCTGCGTGACGACAGCCTGTTGCGCAGCCTGCCGAAAAAGCAGTTCCCGCCGGGCGTGAAGGTCGGTGGCCAACTTGAAGGCCACGGCGAAGACGGCAAGATGATGGTCTTCAACGTCATGAAGATCAAGGGCGACACCGTGCTGCTGGACGGCAACCACCCGCTGGCTGGCAAAGCGCTGCGCTTTGCCATCAAGGTGCTGGATGTGCGCCAAGCCAGTGAAGAAGAGGTTGCGCATCAGCATGTGCATGGCGCGCATGGGCATCAGCATTGAGGGCTTGATGCAACCAAACCCGTCAACCACGCGTTAACCAAGCCACGCAACCAAGCTCCGCCCTATACTCAAGGGCATGCAAGCTGCTGCTCAAAATATTCGTTTGTCCGCTGGTCAAGTTGATCTTGATGGCCTTGTCGAAACGCTTCGCAAGCGCATCAGCGAAGGCAGCAAATTGCCAGCCGAACGCAAGCTCGGCGAGCAGCTCAATGTCAACCGCCACACCCTGCGCAAGGCACTGATTCAGCTACGCGCATCAGGCGAGCTGGCCGCCCGTATGCCGCGCAGGCACGCCGCCTTGACACGTGGTGGGGCCACGCTGGCGGGGGGTACCAATCCGCTGGAAGTCATAGAACTGCGCCTGGCACTTGAACCCATCCTGGCACGGCTGGCAGCCTTGCGCGCCACGCCACTAGAAATCGCCCGGATTGAAAAAGCCGCCACCACGCTGGCAGAAACCGAAAGCGCAGCAGCAGACCTGGCCTTTCACCGGCTGATTGCAACCGCCACCCGCAACACGCTGGCCGCCGACATGTATGCGCTGCTAAGGCAAATCGGTGCAGACACCCGCATCCATGTGCAACACAACCGCCCCAGGCCACCTGCGCGTCTGCGGCAGCGCGATTCAGAGCACCACATGATTGCCGCCGCCATTGCAGCACGCGACCCGGACGGGGCAGAAAAAGCCATGCGCTCACATTTGCACATGGTGCAGCGGCAGATTCTGGAGCGGATCTCACTGAACCCGTCGGCTGTGGCGACGGATTAATTTCAGCAGTAAATTAGCAACAGGAGTCGCAGCTAATCTCAGGATTCAGCAAATGCTGCGGATGCCAGCTGTTGCGCCCAAAACCTAGCGACGCCACCATGCTTTCAGCGGCCATGTCGCTACGCTGCAAAACCCACGGCTGGGCAAGCACATCAAGCGCATCAGAAAAAGGCGCGACATCAGCAGGCAGCGTAAACACACAAGCCCCAAGTTTCATGCGCGCCCTGTCGGCTGCGTTCAAGCCTTGCGCTGACGCAGCGTCAACCACCAGCACATCGGCCGAGCGCAACGCCGTGTCACGGTCAGCGCAAACAGTGACTTGAGCAGACTGTGCCAGCGCTGTGAGAGCTTTTACAAAGCACGGTTCGCTGAGAATGCCCAAACAGGTGGCCTGCAATGAGGGGCCCAGCACCACCTTGCGTGACCAACTGGCGTAACGACCCGCCTCGGATGCAACGGGCACCGCGCGCGACAGCACGGGCTGGATGGCCTGCCAGGCACGCTGCGCGCTGGTTTGAATGGAGGGGTTTGGCTCCGGCGTATGCGTGGCCCGAATGCCCGCTTGGGTCAGCGCCGACAAATCCAGGTTGTGATGTGCTGAGTCCAGGTTGCAGATCGCTTTGAGTGTGGGCAGTCGGCCAATGAGGGGGGCATCAAAAATAAAGCGGCTGTCAGTAATCACACCTGCCTTGCCATGCAGCCAGTTGACCAGCTCGTCATGCGAAGGAACGCCACCGCCAAGCCGCGTCTCGACTTCAAAAAAAGTTGATAGCCGCTGCATCGCTACGTCTGACAGCAGCCCTGCCACCAGAACGCTGTGTTTTAAAGACTGTGCGGCCATCAATACTCGGCTGCCAATGTGGCTCGACCGGCAATCAAATCAGCAGCCCGCTCGGCAATCATGATGACGGGCGCATTGATGTTGCCTGAGGTTAAGTCGGGCATCACCGATGCATCCACCACCCGCAAGCCTTCTACGCCCATCACACGCAAGTCACTGTCCACCACCGCCATCGGGTCGCCAGCAACGCCCATGCGGCAGGTACCTGCCGGGTGGTGTACGGTAATTGCCGTTTTGCGGATGAAGGCGTCCAGTGCAGCGTCTGTATTGCACTGCGGGCCTGGGGCAATCTCACGGCTGATGTACGGTGCCAGCGCTGGCTGCTGCGCAATCTCGCGAATCAAACGCAGCGCCTCACGCGCGGCCTGCCAGTCAGCAGCACAGCCCAGAAAGTTCTGGAAGATTTTGGGCGCGGCTGTCGGGTCAACTGAGGCCAGCTCAACACGACCACGGCTTTCAGGGTGCAGCACCACCGTGCGGCAGGCAAAGCCATCATTGAAAGGTTTTTTAAAGGGCTGCAAGTATGGCCAGGCAGGCAGCGGCGCGGCCGTTAGCAGCATCTGCAAATCAGGCGTGTCCAGCAGCGGTTGGCTTTTTAAAAAACCCACAATACCACCCGGCACATCTGACGCGAAACCAGTGCCTGTCAGGTACGCCTGAATGATGGCCGGGCCAATGCGGTCCAGCCGCATCATGCGGTGAAAAGGCCCGGGCTGCTTGCGCTGGTACATCACCACCACGGACACGTGGTCCTGCAAATTGGCACCCACACCGGGTAACGCCACCTGCGTTTTAATGCCGTGCGTGGTGAGCTGGCCGGGCTCGCCAATGCCTGAGAGCATCAGCAACTGCGGTGTGTTGATCACGCCACCACACAGCAGTACTTCGCGATTTGCACGCGCGGCTTTGATTTGCCCGTTGTCAATATAAGTGACGCCTACCGCATGGTCTCCCTGAAGGACTACTTTGGTGGCCAGGTGGTTGACCTTGACCGTCAGGTTAGGCCGATGCAAGGCGGGCCGCAGGTAGGCCACCGAGGTGCTGCAACGTGCGCCGTTACGAATGCTCATTTGCAAGCGGCTAAAACCATCTTGCGCTGCCGTGTTGTAGTCTTGTGTCCAGGGGTGACCTGCGCCTTGTGCGGCCTCGGCATAGGCTTCAATCAATGGGTCCTGGTACTTGCAGCGCTGCACGCCCACCGGGCCGCTACCGCCGCGCTGCGCGCTGGCACCGTCCTCCCAGGTTTCCAGCCGCTTAAAGTAGGGCAGCACATGGGCGTAGTCCCATTCGGGCAAACCGTAGCGGCTGGCCCAGCGCTGAAAGTCGTTCGGGTTGCCGCGCACCCAGGCCATGGCGTTGGTGGACGATGAGCCGCCCACCACCTTGCCGCGCGCGCACTCCACCCGCCTGCCATCCACATTGGCTTCAGGCTCGGCGTAGTACATCCAGTCGTGCAGGCGGTTTTGCAAAATCTTGCCCCAGCCCAGCGGGATTTTGATCCACGGGTCACGGTCCCAGCCGCCGGCCTCCAGCAGCAGCACCTTGACGGCCGGGTCTTCGCTCAGGCGATTGGCCAGTGTGCAGCCCGCCGAGCCTGCGCCCACAATCACGTAGTCGTAAGTCATAACGGAAAATGAAAACGATTAAATCTTGCGCGCTACCCGGCGCAGGTTGATGTGGATGTTCTTCTCAGACGTGAAAGCCAGCATTTCTGCCAGGCATTCCTCTCGCCCGATGCCGGACTGCTTCACCCCGCCAAAGGGCGCGCCCAGGAAATGCTTGCCCACTTCGTTGATCCAGACAAAACCGGCCTGCACACGCTGTGCGGCACGGTGGGCTTTTTCAAGGTCATTGGTCCAGATGGCGCAGGTCAGGCCGTAGTCCACGCCATTGACATCTTGCATCATGGTCTCTTCGTCGTGCCACTTTAATATGGCTAGCACCGGGCCAAAAATTTCTTCAGTCGCAATGCGCATGCTTTGCGTCACATCGGCAAACACCGTTGGCTCAATGTAAAACCCGTTCGCCAATTCTGGTGCACTGGGCACACCGCCGCCGCACACCAGCGTTGCGCCCTCGGCTTTGGCCGACGCAATAAAGCCCAGCACCTTGTCATGCTGCGTGCGGCTGATGATCGCGCCCATGCTGGTGGCATAGTCGGTCGGCAAACCTGGCACGTACTGCGCGCATTGCTGCTTCACACGTTCGACCACTTCGTCGTAAATATCAGCATGCACAAAGGCGCGGCTGGTCGAGCCGCAAGACTGGCCGCACCAGGTGAAGTTCATGCCCGCCACAATGCCTGCGGCTACTTCGTCGGGGTCTACATCGGAGTAGGCAATCAATGCATTTTTACCGCCCAGCTCCAGCAGCACCGGCTTGAGCCTGTCTGCTGCCAGCTTCATCACCGCGCGGCCGGTGGGCACACTGCCCACCAGCGCCACCATGGCCACATCTTTGTGGCCCACCAGCGCGGTGCCTACCTCCAGCCCGCCCGGCAAGATCGACATGACTCCTGGTGGTAGCATGTCGCCCATGATTTCGGCCAGCCGAAGGGCCGACAGCGGTGCTTGCTCAGGCGGCTTGATGATGACCGCATTGCCTGCCGCCAGCGGCGCGGCCATCTTGCCTGCGGCAAACATGAAAGGGTGGTTAAACGCCACAATGCGCGCCACCACGCCCAGCGGCTCGCGCACTGAAAAATTGACCGCATTCGGCCCCATCGGAATCGACGCGCCCTTCAGCTCGGTCACCAGCCCGGCAAAAAACTCAAACAGCGCTGCCGCCACCATCACGTCGGCCGCCATCTCCTTGACCGGGTTGCCGCAATCGGCAGCGTCCAGCAAAGCCAGCTCATCGGCATGCAGGCGCAGCCTGGCGGCAATAGCTTTGAGCGCCCTCGCACGCTCCAGCGGCGGCGTGTCACGCCAGATAGCAAAGCCTTTTTTTGCCGCCGCCACCGCCAGGTCAACATCGACTGACGTAGCCACCGGCGCACGGCCCAGGCGCTTGCCGGTACCGGGCTCGCTGATGTCCACATAGCCACCGGCTTGCGGTGCATGCCAGAGTCCGCCATAAAACAGCCCGTCATGGGCAGGCGCTACAGCCGTTTGCAGTCCTTGGGGTTTGCTGGTGAGGGTCATGTCTGCGCAGCCTTTTGTTTAACGGCGTGCAGGCTTGGCGGCTTCTTGAAACCGCATATCGTAGCCAGCGGTCAGGCTGGCGGTTTTGGGCAGCACGTCTTGCGCAATCAGGGTCTCGGCGGTTTCTTTCCACTGTAGTGCAGTGATCACGCCCAGGCCGCTGGCTTTGGTCGCGTCACTGAAAAAGCTGCGCGTCAGATTGGTCTGCAATTGCTTGGTCAAAATATCTGCCTTGATGGCGTACTCGGGATTGGCCTTGATGATGATGTCAACGGTCTCTTTCGGGTTCTCGGCCACAAACTGAAAGGCCTGCAAATACGCCTTGGTAAAGCGCGCCACCAAGTCAGGCTTTTCAGCAATCAGCTTTTCAGACGTGAACATGCCGGAGCCATAAGCGCGGTAGCCAAAGTCTGCACCCTGCACAATTGACAGCGAACCCGGGCCACCGACTTTGTCTTCTAACTCAGGCACCTCGGCATTGATGTAGCCCGGTACTGCATCAACCCGGCCCAGCACCAAAAAACTCTCATACGGTGGGGCCACCGTGCTCTGCTTGATGTCGGCCAGGCTCATGCCGTTGGCAGCGAGAAAGGCCTTTAAAAATACGTAGGTGGAGCCAGAAGAATGCACGCCAATGTTCATGCCCTTCAGGTCGCTGGGCTTGCTGATCGGTTTTTTGGACTTGATCGAAATCATCGCCATTGGGCTTCTTTGATTCACCGCCGCCAGCGCCACCACTGGCACTGCTTGTACCCGGCCCACCATCAAGGTGGGCAGGTCGGCAAAACCAAACTCGGCATTGCCATTGCCCACCAGGCGCAGTGCGTCGGTAGAGCCCGTGCCTTTGCGAACGGCCGTCAAGTTGATGCCATTTTGCGCAAAGTAACCTTTTTCTTTCGCGACAAAGAACATGGCGTGGTCAGAGCGTACCACCCAGTCAAGCTGGACCGACACGTCGTCCATCTTGGCAGGGGTTTGGGCCATGGCCACTGAGGCCATGACAAAGGCGCTGGCAAGCGACAAGCAGCTCAGAAGTTTGGACAAGTTTTTCATGGCTTAAATCCTTTCAGGATAGGTAAAAAACAGAACCGACAAACAACACTCAAAAAATTATTCATTTCATTTCCAGATCATTCGTGAACGCGAAGGCGAAGCGACGACAGTACAAGCGTACGGCTAGCGAAGCCGACAAAGTGCACGGATGATCTGGGAAGGAAATCACAGCTTGGGCGCCCAGGAGATGTATTTCCACTCGATAAATTCAATCGCGTAATAAAAGAACATGCCCAGCAAAGATATTTGAATCAACGCCGCAAACACCAGCGCCGCCTCCATCTGGTTTGACGCGAACTGGATCATGTAACCCAGTCCGGCAGACGCACCGGCAAACTCGCCGACGATGGCACCAATCACACTTAAGGTGATGGCGATCTTGATGCCCGACATCAGCGACGGCAGCGAATGCGGGATTTGCACCCGCCACAAAATCTCGGTGCGTGTGGCACCCACCGTGCGCATCAGCGTGACCAGGTTCGGGTCGGCCGACTGCAAGCCCACCAGCATGTTGAGCGCCACCGGGAAAAACGCCATCACCACGATCAGTAAAATTTTGGGCGCCAGGTCATAGCCAAACCACAAAATAAACAGCGGCGCCAAGGCAATTTTTGGCACGTTCTGAAACAGCACCATCAGCGGATAAATCGCATGGCCCACGCGTTCAAACCGCGCAATCAAAACGGCAATCAGCATACCCACCGCGGTTGACAGCAAAAAGCCGTACAAAATTTCTTCGGCTGTGACCCACATGGCTTGCGACAACGACGCTTGTCGCGTCAACAAAATATGGCCAATGGCAGACGGTGAGGGCAATACAAACTGCGGCAGCTTGAAGATGCGCGAAATTGACTCCCACACGACCAGCACGATGATGGACAGCACAATGGCCGGGTAAACGCTGGCAAGCGCGTGTTTGGCACGGCCCGCATTTGTGATGGCAGGGGTTTGGCTCATGATGCAGCTTTCAGTGCGTGGCCGTCTTTCAGCAATCTGCGCAGCCGCCCAGACGCCACAGCAAAGGCAGGCAGCAAATAGGTTTGCTCAACACGCGGGTACGGCAAGTCAATCGGTATCGACTCAATGATGCGGGCCGGGCCGGTGCCCATCACAAGCACCTGCTGTGACAAAAATACCGCTTCATCAATCGAGTGCGTCACAAACACAATCGTCTTGCCGGTGCGCTGCCATATCTCCAGCAAAAACTCGTTCATTTCTTCACGCGTGATGGCATCCAATGCGCCAAAGGGTTCGTCCATCATCAGCACTTCAGGGTCCATCGCCAAAGCGCGGGCCACAGACACCCGCTGGCGCATGCCGCCCGACAGTTGCGAGGGGCGCTTGAGGGCCGCTTTCTCCAGCCCCACCAGGCGCAGCATGTCGGTGGCGCGCTGGGTGATGTCGGCTTTGCTGCGGTCTTTGTAGGCGACTTCCATCAGCACCTTGACGTTGTCAAGAGCGTTCTTCCAGGGCATCAGCGTGGCCTCTTGAAACACCAGGCCAATGCGGCGCTGGCGCGCAGCTTCGCCGGGGGAAACACCAGCGACTTGCACCTCGCCCTCAGCCGGTTGCAGCAGCCCGGCCAGCACTTTCAGCAGCGTACTTTTGCCGCAGCCTGAAGGCCCGATGAGCGAGACAAAACCGCCACGCGGTATCGACAAATCAATGTTGTGCAGCACGCGTGTGGTTTGGCCGGCGTGGGCAAAATCAACCGACACGCCACGCGCCCAGATGTGGGCCTCGGCAATGCCGTTGATCGCATTGGGGGAGATGGGGCTTTGGACTTCGGCAAGCATACTTAGAACATTCTTTGTAAGAGTATGTGGCGGGTTAACCGGTTACGCTGCGACCGTGCTTCGGGTGATGATGCTGTATAGCTCCGGCCTACGGTGCTGCAACAGGTCGGTGTTGTTGGTCTCGCGCTTGATACGCGAAGAAGCCAGCGGTAGAAAGCGCGTGACAAAACCGCGCTTGCCATATGCCAGTTCCGATACCAGCGTATTTTGCGGATAACCCGCTGGCTGAATCAGCATGCTGGGCCCGGGCACTATGGAGTCCTGCCGGTTGGCGGCAATCAACAAGATTCGGTTTTCCATGGCCCGCTCGTGCGCGATATAGCGAAATTCAGGCTCTGATCGCCACGAGGTAGGCCAGACGATCAGGTCGGCACCACGTAATGCAAGAACGCGGGCTACCTCCGGGAACATCCCTTCATAACCAATCATGACACCGATGTTTCCAAACGGTGTTTTGAATACAGGAAGGTCGTTGCCGGGTGTTGCCCATTTCCGCTCTTGGTCCCAAAGGTGGGTCGCACGATACTTTCCAAAAATACCGTCAGGGGCGATGCAATAAACCGTGCTGTAAAACCGTTCATCTTCATGTTCAACAAGGTGCGGGAATAGCCACATGTCGAGCTCAGCCGCTAGTTTCTGAAGCTGGTCCAGTGCGACACGGGAATAGTCTGCTGAAATTTTCGGGTTTGCAGCCAAATCACCTGGATCAAAAAGAAAGTGTTCGGGCATGACAACCAAATCGACAAAATGCTTGCCTTGAGCTTCCCGGCATTCTTTGATGGCTGCCTGCAAAACTTCCTCCGGCATGCCGGGTGCAGATACCTGTACAGCCGCTACCTGCCGTACCATCGCGTCTGGAACAACCGCCTCAGTAAGCACGGCAGCCAAAGGCGTATTGGAAAACGGCTGATCAATCAACCCGTACAGTTCCGGGCGACGGTCGTCAAACAAATTGTTTGACGGGCCGTATGACTTAACCCTGGCAACCGCAGGCTTTATCTCAGCATAGAGAATCGCTTCCTCGTCAGGCCCGGCCTGGACCAACACCTCTCCCGCCGGACTCATGACAAATGAGTGCCCGGTAAACCGGTTGTAGGCCAGCATTGCTTGCGGCTGACTGATAGGGCGCCGAGGCTTTGTAGCGCCAATCACCCAGCACCGATTCTCGGTCGCGCGCGTAGGCACGTGAAACAGATACTGATCCGGGGCTCCCCAGTTGGTGGGGTTAACCAGGACATCGGCTCCAGCCAATGCCAGACAGCGAGCAGATTCAGGAATTCGCCCGTCAGCACAAACGAAAAATCCCAGTCTGCCGAAGGGCGTGTCGAACGTCACAAAACCTGTGCGCCCCGGAACAAACCAGCGTTTGTCTGCTTTAATGAAAAAGTTCTTTTGGTATTTCCCGCAAACAAGCCCATCCGGACTTATGAGCACGGCACAGTTAAACACCTCATCTGCGTCGCCCTTTTCAAAAATGCCCGCCGCAACCCATACGCCCAGCGCCCGCGCCCGCTGGCCCAATGCGTCAGTGAAGCGCCCTGGAATGGGCGTTGCCATTCGATGCGCTTCAGCGCGATCAGCAAAAAAATAACCGTTATTGCTAGCCTCCGGAAAAACAATCAGGCTAGCGCCCTGAGCTGCGGCCTCGTCGATGCGTGCCAACATGCGCTCAAGGTTGGTAGATTCCTGCGCTTCAAATGAAAGCATTTGAACGACGGCCACTTTGAAGCCATCCAGCGTCGAATGTTGTATTTTCTGCACGATCGATCTCTTGTGTTTCTTTTATAAGGTGTGAACCCATTGCGTGAAGTTAGTCCGCCTTGATATTGAATTCCTTGATAAGGGCGGTGTATTGCTTAATCTCGGACTTGATGTATTTGTCAAACTGATCCACCGTGCTGGTTTGTGGCTCCACCACTTGGGCGCGTAATTTTTCCTTAATTTCCGAGCGAGACATCACCTGCACAATATCCCGATTGAGGCGTTCAATAATTGCCTCTGGAACGCCAGCGCGGACGACAAGTCCGAACCAAAGATCGGCATTCAGCTCGCCAAGACCCAATTCACTAACGGTTGGAATTTCAGGCGCTAACACAGAGCGCTGTTTCAGCGTGACGGCTAGCGGCTTCAACTTTCCTGATGCCAGAAACGGGACCGCGCTGGAAAAATTGGTAAACAGCAGCGGAACGTGATTCGCAATCACATCGTTCGTCGCCGGCCCGCATCCTTTGTATGGAATATGTGCGACCTGTATACCTTGCAGCTTCATGAACTGTTCGCCAATGATATGAGGCGGCCCACCGTTGCCGCAGGAAGCGTAGCTAAGGGAGTTTGGCCGGGCTTTTGCCTGAGCCACCATGGCCTTGAGAGAATTAATCCCGCTCTCGCTGCTCGCCGCGATCAACAACGGAGCCGAGCCGAGCAAAGTGACCGGCGCAAAATCCTTGATTGGATCAAATCCAAGTTTTGGAAATAGACCCACATTCGCTGCGAAGGTGCTGTTGATGAGCAATAGCGTGTAGCCGTCAGCCGGAGCCTTGAGCACGGTATCGGCAGCAAGATTTCCAGCCGCACCGGGTTTGTTGTCTACGATGACTGACTGCCCAAGAAGATCCTGCAGGTCTTTGGCGATTAGGCGTGCAATCAGGTCGGTGCCCGCGCCGGGCGAAAAGCCAAGCACAATCCTCACTGGTTTATTTGGATAAGCTTGAGCCATCACCCCCGCATGTCCGCCAAGTACCCCGACGGCGATCACCAATCCAAGTATTTTTTTGAATTGAATCATTTAAAGCTTTCGTTGTGAGAAGTAATGCCGACTGCGTGTGAACGTAACGGTACTTTTAAAGCCTTACTTGCCCGCAGTCGCCGCAACAAAAGCCGGGCGTGCGTTGAGTTTGGCCAGCCATGCGGCGATGTGCGGCATGGGGGGCATGGTGAAGGGGAAAGCCACGCAGCGGGCCACAACCGGGCCCAGGGCAATGTCGGCCAGGCTGAAGTCAGCGCCTGCCACCCAGGGCGTTCTGGCCAGTTGCTGCTCAAGAATGGCGAGCTCTGTCACCAGGTTTTTAACTGTGTCGGGGGCGCGCTCGGCCGCTGGCTTTTTGGCATCTTTAAAGCCGCCCAGGTAGGGCGCGTTGAGCGCGGCCAGCATCCAGTCCATCCAGCGCTCGACCTGCGTGCGTGAGGCCAAATCAGTGGGTATCAAGGCCGACTTTTCTTTGGCGGCCACATAGCGCAAGATGGTGTGGGACTCCCAGATCGATACATCGCCATCAACCAGCGTCGGCACTTTTTGTGTCGGGTTCATCGCCAGGTATTCGGGCGTGGTGGTGTTTTCAAACTGGCGGCCATAGTCCACACGTTCAAACGGTGTGCCCAGTTCCTTGAAAAGAAAAATGACTTTTTGAACATTGCCTGAGGTGGCGCGGCCGAGTAGTTTGTACATGGTGTGTCCTTATGCGGTGAGGGGTTTGTAGGCGGTCATTTCAATTTCAATCCGGGTGCTGATGGCGGCGCGTGCTTCAACCGTGGTGCGCGCCAGCCGCCCTTCAGGAAAGTACTCTTTGAACACGCCGTTGTAGCGGCCAAAGTCGCGGGCGTCTTCCAAAAAGATGGTGGCCTTGACGACATCATCCAACGTGCAGCCCGCCAGCGCCAGGATGCGCTGACAGCACTTGAGGGTGGCATGTGTCTCCAGCTCTATCGTGCCGCTGACCATGTTGCCGTCTTCGTCTTTGGCCACCTGGCCTGACAAAAACACAAAGTCGCCTGCCCGTACTGCCGGGTGAAATGGCAGGTTGGGGTTTTTCTTGCCGAAGACCTCGACGTTGGTATTTTTGGTATTGCTCATGGGTTGTTTTCAATATTTATTTTGGAAAGCATTCAATGATGTCCAGCCCCTGCTGGCGGTCCAGCAGGTAGACAATGCCGCGTTCGTCCATGGTCACGTCGTTGGACGACACACGCTGGTAACCTGCGGGCACATCGGGCTCATAAAAACCCACTTCTTTGGGCTTGAACGGGTCTGAAATGTCCAGCAGGCGCAAGCCCTGGGCAAACCATGCAAAAGGAATGATGTTGTTGAAGAATTTTTCAGACGGCTGGTGGCAGCCTGTCATGGCTTCTTGCGGCTTGCC
>JAYWBS010000111.1:0-5317 GCA_043781295.1 Polaromonas sp. | reverse complement strand
CCAAAGTTCTGGCTCATCCACAAAATCAGCTCCTCGCTCATGCGGCTGATGTGCACCATGGCAATTGATGCGGCGGCGGTGAATTCAATCGCAAAGTCTCGGTCACTCACTGCGTCGAGCGAGTTTTGGCACACGCAGGGCAGGCCGTTGTCATCCACCATGCCCAGCGCAACTGCCACACGTTCGCGGTCTAGCGGGTAGCTGGTGCCAGCTAACGCAGCAGCGCCCAGCGGCAGAAAATTAACCCGTTGGCGCACATCCGCCATGCGCGCCGCGTCACGTGCAAACATTTCTACATAGGCCAGCATGTGGTGCCCAAAGCTCACGGGTTGCGCAACCTGCAAATGGGTAAAGCCGGGCAGTATCACGTCAACATTCTTATCGGCAATATCGACCAGTGCTTTTTGCAGCGCTACCAATAACTCGGCAATCAAATCAATCTCACCGCGCAGCCACAGCCGCACGTCGGTGGCGACCTGGTCGTTTCTGGAGCGGCCCGTGTGCAGGCGCTTGCCCGCATCGCCGACCAAGGCCGTCAGGCGAGCCTCAATGTTCAGGTGCACGTCTTCCAGGTCCAGCTTCCACTCAAAAGCGCCAGACTCAATCTCTGCGGTGATGGTGGCCATGCCTTCCTGGATGGATGCATGGTCAGCGGCGTTGATGATGCCCTGCTCTAGCAGCATGTCGGCATGGGCCAGTGAGCCCATGATGTCGGCTTGCCACAAGCGCTTGTCAAAAAACACGCTAGCCGTGTAGCGCTTGACCAGATCACTCATGGGTTCGGAGAACAGGGCAGACCAGGCTTGGGATTTTTTGTCGAATTGGTTCACGTCAGGCTCTTTGGGGCGATGTCTTCTCTAGGCTGGTTGTGCGTAAGTGCTACCAGTGCAATACTCATACTATTGATTTTATCTGCCTTAGCTCTCAACTCCTTACCTATTCATGAAGCCGCCCCCCTCCGCCTTTGCTGAATCAACATTGCAAGGCAGCCTGATGCCTTCAGATGAAGCATTGAGCCTGCCTTCTGCGGTGCCTGCACGGGCCAATATGTTTGATGCCTGCCATGTCGGCGTGGTGCTGCGTGCCGTGCTGTTTGTGGAGGCGGTGGTCGGCGTTAGCGCGATGTTTGTCGCCAGCCAGCCGTTTGACTGGTTTCTGCGTTTTTCGCTTTTGACGGGTGGCGTGCTGCCAGCCACGCTGGCCTGGCTGATTGCGGCCTGCGCTTTAAAGAGGCGCTTGATGCGGCTCAGACTTGCCTGGCAATGGCTGGCTGGCATCAGCCTGGGGGCGGTGGCTGGTCTGTACGGTTGCGGCTTGCTGGGGTTTATGGGCTTGCTCCAGCCCGCGCCTTGGTTTGCCAGCGCCGCTGCGGGCGCGCTGCTGTCCGGCATGTTGCTGGCGGGGCTTTTCTGGCGTGCCCGGGCGCGCACACCGGCAGCCACGGCGGCGCGGCTGGCCGAGCTGCAATCACGCATCCGGCCCCACTTTTTGTTTAACACCCTGAACAGCGCTATTGCGCTGGTGCGGGCCGAACCGCTCAAGGCTGAGGCGGTACTTGAAGATTTAAGCGAGCTGTTCAGAAGCGCACTGGCTGACCCGACCGAATCGGTCACGCTGGGGCAAGAGATTGTGCTGGCACAGCGCTATCTGGCGATTGAAGAAATCCGTTTTGGTGAGCGTCTGCAAATCAGCTGGAACCTGGATGCCAGCGCGGCCCAGGCGCGCTTGCCGCCACTGCTGCTACAGCCCCTGGTTGAAAACGCCATCAAGCACGGAGTGGAGCCAAGTGCTGCGGGCGCGCAGGTCAAAATTTCAACCGAACGCCGGGGCAGCACGGTGGTTGTCAAGGTCAGCAACACCACACCGGCAGGTGTGGGGGAGCGGGGCAATGGGCTGGCCCTTGGTAATGTGCGTGAGCGTTTGTTGCTGCTGCATGATGTGCAGGCACGCTTTCAAACGGTACATCAAGACGGTGTTTTTCAAGTCAGGCTGGAGTTGCCGGCATGAGGCTGATCTTATGAAATTACGTGTACTGCTGGTAGACGATGAAGCGCTGGCACGGGCTAGGCTGCGCGTGTTGCTGGCCGATTGCCATACGCCCGCAACTGATGTGGTGGCTGAAGCCGCAAATGCCGCGCAGGCCATGACGGCTATCAGGCAGCATGCGTTTGATGTGGTGCTGCTGGACGTGCGCATGCCCGGCATGGACGGCGTGCAACTGGCGCAAACCCTTGCCACCTTGCCCCAGCCACCGGCGGTGGTGTTTGTCACCGCGCATGCCGAACACGCCGTACAGGCTTTTGAAGTTGAAGCCGCAGACTACCTGACCAAGCCGGTGAGGCTGGAGCGCTTGCAACAGGCACTACAAAAAGTAGAGCGGCTTGCACATACAAATGTTGGGCTGCAGCCTGATTTGATGGGTGAAGTACTGATCATTCAAGACCGTGGCCGGACCGAACGTGTGCCGCTGGCTGAGGTGTTGTACCTGAAGGCCGAGCTGAAATACATTACCGTACGCACAGCTAGGCACAGCTACATTTTTGATGGTGCGTTGAGCGAACTGGAAGAAAAATACGCCGTGCATTTCATGCGCATTCACCGCAACGCGCTGATTGCCAGGCGAGCAGTGCGGGCGCTTGAAAAGCACTGCGATACCGAAGAAGGCGAAGGCTGGGCGGTGCGACTCAGTGGCATTGACGAGTTGCTGGCCGTGTCTCGCCGCCAGCTCAGCGCGGTACGCGATGCCATCACGATCACCAACTGAGGCTGGCCGCGGTACAGCCAGCACACAGCAGCAAATCAGCGTCCAAATAACCCGCGCAGCAGATCGACCGCGCCGGGTAGCTTGATTGCGCTAGCTGGCTCATTTGCGGGGGCTTCAGATTCCGCCTTCATGGCCTCACCCATGGAAGGCATGCCAGCAATCGAGGTTGCCATTGATTTCAAGCGCAGCTTGACCCCCCATTGTGGTTCCCATGCTGTGCGAGGATCACTGGGGCGGGGCGGATGCACCAGATTAAGTTCCGGGCCATAGCCAATCAGCCGCAGCATGGCACCTTCTGCCGGCAGCACGCCCTTGGGTACCACGCAGCGCGTGGTCTCGGGGGTTAACAGCACACGTTCCTTGACCCACCGCTCAACAGCCGTGTTAGTTTGGTAGTCAAACAGGCCAAAGCCGGTGTCAGGTAGTTCGCTGGAACTCCAGATAATCATTTCGGTGTCAGTTTTGGAAGCTATGGCTCCGGCAAAATAACCACGCGCGGTAGGCAAAGCATTCCACTCCAGCGCGGTGGCATCGCCTTGGTTCGAAGACTTGAATGCCAGTGCAGGCATCACATCATGCGATGCCTGTAGGTTGAATGTAAAACCGGGCGGTACGCCATCGGCGCTAAAGCGGTGTTCCCCGATCAGGGATGCGTTCTCGGCAAGCGCCCGGCCTTCATTCGAATTTGGCCAGTGCGGTCGGCCCTGGGCACTGTGAGCGCCGCGCTGCGTGGCGCTGCGTGCGATGAAAACCCGCGCCATTTCATCTGGCTTGAGCTTGCTCATGTCTATCACCATGGGCTGGCCAGCACGCACAGTATCACTACAGCCCCAGTACAAAAGAACCCGGCCTCTTGGCTTTTCCTGCTGGTGTTCGATGGTGTCGTCACGCTCTTGCGGTGCTGCGCGAGCGCCCGGCGATGCGAGCAGGTTGAGCTGTGAGCCCAATTGCAGGCCGCCCGGAACGGCATGGATGCCCTGTGTCAGCTGCGGGTTGGGGCGTGACGAGAGCGTCACATCCATGAAGCGGCCGCTGTTTGATGACTGCGTTGCCGGAAATGTCACTTTGGCTGCACTGCCGCCAAACAAGCCGCCCATAGCCGACAGACCGCCCGTGGGCATGCCCATGCCGCTGAATGTCGCAACATCAATCCAGGCTTGAGCTTGTGGTGGTTTGGACTGGGTTTGGGCTTTGGCTGGACTTGCTAACAGACCCAGCAGGGCCAACAAACAAAAAGAGTCGACCGTTACGGGTGTCAAACGCTGGAGTGTCGTGGTTTTGGTCATTGTGTCAGCTTGTGAAATAAATCAGGATTATTTTCACCAACGCACTATCGCTTCCAGACGGCTTTCCTGATGATCAAGCCATTTTGCGCATCTTATCACCACGCAAATCCCCGTTTGTCTCCGGTCTGGACGGCTCGGTTGTCAGCTTGTCACGGTGTTGGCCCCAGGAGTCTGGGTCGTGCGCTTGAGCTGCACCGACAAGCTGCGGGCAGTGTCCCGCCGTCAACTCAGTGCGGTGCGCGAAGCGAACGCGCATTGCCATGCGCTGCACCGATAATCGGCTTTTTTGACTCGCCCTGACCTCATGCACAACCGCGCCGACTTCACGACCCATCACATCCAGCAATTCAGCAACGAACCGGCCATTGAACAGCAACTGGTACAAGCCTTCTTTGGCGATAAGTTTGGCGATAGACCAGGCTTTTATGTCGATGTGGGCGCGAATGACCCGGTACTTGACTCACAGTCGCAGCACCTGGAAGCCCTGGGCTGGACCGGCCTGCTGATAGAGCCTGACCCTGACTGCTGCGAACTGTTAAGAAAAAACCGCACCGGTACCGTGGTGCAAATGGCTTGCTCCAGCCTGGCCAATGCAGGCAAGCAGTTGCTGCTGAACCGCGCCGGACCACATTCCACGCTGGAAGACCGCCCGATTGCTTTGGGCGCAGTGATTCGCTCCCAGGTGGCGGTGCCATGCGAAACCCTGGACGCTATTTTGCGTACCCACAAGGCACCTGCTGGTTTTGATTTGCTGTCAATTGACATTGAAGGCCATGAACTGGTGGCGTTGTCAGGCTTCAGTTTTGACGTTTGGCAGCCCCGGCTGGTGTTGATAGAAGACCATGTAACGCACTTGAGCAAACACCAGCTGATGCGGCGAAACAATTACCAGTTGCTGATGCGCACCGGTTTGAACAGCTGGTATGTGCCTAACGATGTGCGCTACACGTCGTCTGTCGCTGCAAGGTTCGAGTATTTCAGGAAGTACTACCTGGGTCTGCCACTGCGCAAGTTCCGCTATTCGCGGGGCGATTGACACAGCCGATAGCCTGATTTTCAAGCCCCGTAGACATCACCCCGAGATCAACCCATCCGTCGGGTTACGCTGCGGTAACCGGACCTACATTTCTGGCGTGGTGAATTTGATCAGTATGATTTTGATAGCTGGTTGCGCCCGAATCTATTGGGCTGCAGGCCAAAAAGATACCTGAAAAGAGTTTGTTTTGAGGCTGCGGAGGGTTAAAACGGCTGAATTGGCGGTCTTGGC
>JAYWBS010000110.1:0-5321 GCA_043781295.1 Polaromonas sp. | reverse complement strand
ATGAGTCGACCTTCATACCGCTGGGAACCACGCACCGGCTGGAAAACCCCGGCCGGGTGCCGCTGGCGATGATCGAGGTGCAGTCGGGCTCTTACCTTGGAGAGGACGACATTGTGCGGTTTGAAGACGTGTACGGCCGCTAGGCCGATGGCACACCGCGGGCCTGACGGCACCGGGCCGCGGTAGGCTCCGCCGCGCGCCGCGATAAGGGGAAAAACTTGAAAAAGCGTTCACTGGTAGCCAATGCAAGGAAGCTGTGGCATGAAAGCCTGCGCAAGGTCTTTTCGCTCTTTCCGCGCCCGGTCCGGTTTGCGATATTCAGGTCATTGGTGGAATGCGATCCGGCACCGGACAAACGTTTGGTGCTCAAGATTGCCGAATCACGCGAAGAACTTGAAGCCTGTTTCACACTGCTGCACGACGCCTATGTGAGCAGCGGATTCATGAAGCCGTCCGAGTCGGGATTGCGCGCAACCATTTACCACGCATTGCCGACCACGACCACACTGTGTGCAAAGTTTGACGGCGAAGTAGTGGGCACCCTGTCGCTGATCCGCGAAAGTGTTTTCGGTTTTCCCCTGCAGGCGATTTTTGACCTGAAGGATGTCCGTGCGCTGGGCGGAAAAATCGCCGAGGTATCGGCGCTGGCGGTACATCCGGACTTCAGAAAGACCGGCGGCGCCGTGATGTTCCCGCTGATGAAATTCATGTACGACTACTGCACCACGTTTTTCGACACGCGCCATCTGGTGATCGCCGTGCATCCCTCACGCATAGAGATGTACGAGTCGCTGCTGTCGTTCGACCGATTGACGGAAAACGAAGTGGCCAACTACGATTTCGCCAATGGCGCGCCGGCCGTGGGCGCCACGCTCGATTTGCGCACACTGCCCAGAAAATACAAGAAAGCTTACGGGCGCCGGCCGCGCAAAAAGAACCTGTACGATTATTTCGTGCGCTACCCGCTGCCCAATATCGTTCTTCCCAACCGCCGGTATTTCACCACCAACGACCCGGTCATGACTACCGACCTGCTGGACTACTTTTTCAACCAGCGCGCCAAAGTGTTCGACGCCATGAGCATGCGCGAAAAGTTGCTGTTGCATTCGATCTACAACCTGCCTGAACACCAAAGGATGTTGCCAAAGATCGACCAGGCACCCGAGGATGGAAAACATCTGCGGCAGCACCAGCGTTATTCGTTGAAATGCCCCGGCAACTTCCTGGTTCAAGTGGATGGCAAAACGGAAGCGGTGTCCTTGCGCGTGGTGGAGCTGTCCAACTTTGGCTTTCTGGCGCACTCCAAGGCGGCGATCCCTACCAGGCTGTGGGGCGACGCGACGATACAGCTGGGAAACAACGAACAATCCACCGTGCGCGCGATGGCAGTAAGGGGAAAAGACAGCGGCGGCAAGATCTTCTACGGTTTTACGCTTGCCGAACCGGACCGCGCGTGGCGCAAGTTTGTAGGCGCGCTGACATCGGGAATTACCCACGAAGACCTCGACAATGCCACGCGATTTATGACCGACTGACGGGTCGAGAAACTTTCTGAAGCGCCCAGGTCAACGCTGCATGC
Source organism: Polaromonas sp. (assembly GCA_043781295.1). Classification (GTDB taxonomy): domain Bacteria; phylum Pseudomonadota; class Gammaproteobacteria; order Burkholderiales; family Burkholderiaceae_C; genus Polaromonas. The sequence goes on along the minus strand of JAYWBS010000110.1, from coordinate 3,742 downwards.
GGGCACAAGGGATCACTTTCCTTTGGACTTCTCCATGAGTTGCAAAACAAACTTGGACGGAATAGCGTAGCTGATGCCCGACGGCTGGCTCAAAGCCGATTCCCGCGTGCCTTTGATAAAGACCATGTTGACGACACCCAGGACGTCGCCCTTGTCGGGGTCGAACATGGGGCCGCCGCTGTTTCCAGGATACGCGGTGGCATCCAGTTGAAAGATATCGAAGACCCCGGCGCGAACGCCCCTTATCGTACTTTCGTTGAGCTGGCGGGCGCTTGGCGTTGGCATCGCGGAAGGCGTGATCGAGGAAATCATGCCGCGATGCGTGACCGGAGAAAACCCCAAGGCACCACCGATCGGAAAACCCATGAAGGCCACCGATTGACCTTCGCGCACGCCGTCCGAGTCGCGAACCGATGCCGCTGGCGCGGCAGGCCCCTGAAACCGCAACAGCACCAGGTCATGCAGCTTGTCCGTTTCCAGCACTGCCGCCTGGCGCATCTGCCATTGCCGATCGGCGACGCGCACTTGAACCACGAGCGACACGTCGGTCAGGTCCTCCGACGCATCCGGCAAAACATGCGCGTTGGTCACGACCAGGTTTCCGTTGCCGACAATAAAGCCTGTGCCCCGCAGCCTGAAGCGCGGACTGTCAGTGCTTTTGAATGAACCAACAATGACAATCGAAGGCTTGATTCGGGCGATTGCGTCGGTGATCTCGGCCTGGGCGCCCCCCGCCAGCAAGCCGGCAAGTACCGCGAACGAAAAAAACACTCTGGACTTGATCATGCAGACGGCACCAGGCTCCTTGCCTCGAACAGACTGAAGGCTACAGACTCTTGAGGAGGGTAGTCACTTCCGCCTGTGCCGCGAACTTGGTGCCCTGTTTGGCCAGTTCATCAAGTTCTTTGCGGGCAAGATCCTTCTTGCCGCCTTTAATATAAATCTTGGCCAGATTTAACCGGTACAAACCATTCTGAGGTTGCAGGGCGATTGCCTTGTTTTGCCACTCCAGCGCCTTTGCATAGTCATTCTTGTCGGAAAGTAACATGGCCAGGGTGTCGATGTAGGCAGGCTGATTCGGAGCCAATGCGACCGCTTTCTCGGCATATCCGATAGCGCCGTCTTTTTTTAATTGACCAGCCACCCAAGCCAGGTTGTTGAAAGCGGCAGCGTTGTCCGGCTGCATCTGTGTGACGTTGAGGTACATTTTTTCCGCCACGGCATAGTCTCTGCGCGCCCCGGAGCTATCTGCCAGATAAAGGCGAAACGCCACATCCTTGGGGTTGTCCTTCAGCCATGCCGCGGTGAACTTCTCCTGTTCCGCGATATTGCCCGCAGTACCAAGCGCCGCATGCAGCTTGGCCGCCAAAACCGGGGAGGCTACTTGCTTGAGCCCCGCGCGATAGGCATCCACCGCAACATTCCACCGCCTCTGGCTGGCGGCGATGTCACCTTCGAATTTATAACCGTCTGCTTCTTTCGGGCGCTGCTTTTGAATACTTCGCGCGATGCGCAAGGCCTCGTCAAAATTTTTCGCAGCCATCGCAATGATCATCAAGCCCCTTTGCGCTTCCAGCATGTCGGGTTTGATATCGAGGGCTTTACGAAGGCTTTGGGCTGCCGCATCCGGATTTTTTGCGATCACGTACGCGTCCGCAAGACGCAACAGTGGGACGGGTGACTGTGGCTGCATGGCGGCTACTTTGTTGTAGGTGACAAGTGCCTGGTTCATGTCGCCGGAGGCTTGCTGCGCACGGCCCAATGCATCGAGCAGCTCGAGGCTGTCAGGAATCGCGGCAACCGCATTCTGGGCTGCCGACAACGCCAACTTGAAGTCCTTGTTGCGCAAGTGAAAGTCGATCAGCAACAAGCGGGACGCCTTCTCGTCCGGATTGGCCGTCACCGCGCGCGTGATGAGTTCAGCCACCTCCGCCTTGGCTCCGCCCGTCCTCGCCTGCAACCCGGCCAGCGCCAGCAGTGCCTGTGCGTTTTGCGGGTCTTTCGCCACCACTGCCTCAAACCGCTTGCGCGCCTCATCCGGCTTTTTGTCGGTCACGTCCATTTCCGCGAGGCTGGCGACTGAAGGAAAGTAAGTCGGACTAATTGCGACCGAGCGCTCAAAACTTTTTCGGGCTCCGGCCGCATCCCGCTTGGCCAGCAAGGTCCTTCCCCGCAAGTTGGTCGCCAGCGGTTTGTCGGGTTGCTTTTTCTCCAGCGCGTCGATTGCCTTGAGTGCTTTGTCGAGTTCTTTGCGACTTAGCAGGGCGCTGATCAGCGCCAGGTCGGCGGCGCTGCCGGTGTCAGATGATGCAATATCCTGTAATTCGGTGAGCGCTGCATCGCCACGGCCACTGGCCAGATGGGCCAGCGCAAGGGAAGTCCGGGCTCTTGTGTTCTTGGGATCCTGCTTGGCGGCTTTGTTGAAAAACTCCTCCGCCTTCGCGGAGTCTCCGTTTTGCATGTAAGCCTCGCCCGCGATTGAGTTGGTCGCGGAATCAATATTTTCACCTTTCAACGCGGGCTGCAGCACGGCAATTGCTTTTCCAGGTTGGCTGGAGCGAAGATAAGTGGTCGCCAGCAATCGACGGACCAGCAAGGCTTCCGGCGCGGCTTGAAGAGCTTTGGTCAGATAGGCTTCCGCTTGCACGAGGGAATTCACCTGAAGCTCCACAGCACCTGCCAATTGAAGACTCAAGAGGTTTTCGGGCGCTATTTTTATCAATTGCTGCGATAACTCCTTCGCCCGCTTGAAGTCTTTCTTCTGGTAGGCAAGCAAGGTATCGAAATACCTGGTTTGAGCACCATTGGGGGAGGTCGTCCTCAAAAGCTCCAGCTGTTTAGCCGCTCCGTCGAGATTGCCCTGCCGCATCAATGTGGTCAAAATGGCGGCGTACCCTTCAGCATAGTCCGTCTTGACCTCCACCGACTTGCGATAGGCCACCAAAGCCTCTTCGACTTTGCCTTTGCCAAGCAACAGGATGTCCCCCTTGAGCTTCCACGCCTCCTGGTTGGCCGGCGCGCTTGCAATGATGGATTCCACGGAAGCCAGCGCCCCATCGAAGTCTCGCTGCGCCGCCTTGTCCCGCGCCTGAAATACCAGCGCCGGGGCATAACCGGAGTCTGCCAGCAAAGCCGCTTTCAGCGCGGCCTGAGAAAGCTCCCTCTTGCCTTGGGCGGCTTGCGCACTGGCCAGTGAAGTCTTCAAATCGGCCTGCGCAGTGGCTTGTTTCAATTCAGACTGCGAAAACTCATCGGTCAACTTCTTGTACTGCCCCTGCGCCAACATGGCCTGCGCCAAAGATGGAAGCACCAGTTCATCAGGATGCTTGAGCGCCATGGCTTTGCGCAGTTCCGTTTCGCTGCCAACGGCGTCACCGTCGCGAAGCAGCGCCAAACCCAGCAGATAACGTGCCTCGGGCAAATCGGGATTCTTCTGCAACGCATTCTTGAGTTGAATGACGGCTGCCTTGGGATCATTTTTTGCCAGGTAATCGCGCGCCGAAGCCAGCATCGCATCGGGCTTGTCGCCACCGCAGGCGCACAATAAAACGATCAGGAAAAACGAGGCCGCCAGACCTCTGGTGCGCGACACAAAAACAGAATGATTCATAGGGGACCTATTGACAAATATGCGTCGCGAATCCGACGGCAAGTGAGCTACTTCAGGCTCAGACGGTGCATCAAATCGTACAGCGTCGGCCGGCTGACTCCAAGCAACTCGGCCGCCTTGACCATGTTACCG
>JAYWBS010000109.1:0-15414 GCA_043781295.1 Polaromonas sp. | reverse complement strand
AGTACCGCGCTGGCCAGCGTTGATGCACAAACCCTCAGCAGGCAACTGGTGGACGCAGCGCTGGCTGCTGGGTCACTCGACAACGTTACAGCGCTGGTGGTTCGCGTGCAGGGCCTGCTGGATGCCAGCTTGCAAGATGAAAACCGGCATGCTTTGGCGTTGCCAATTCCTGCGCGGCTCAAACTTGGCGACACACTCGACAGCTTTGTCATGACTGCCCCGGTGGCTGACAACGGCATCAATGTGCTGTATCAACTGCGGGATGTGGACACCCAAAAACTCTACGCCCTCAAAACCCTGCACCCGGCTAGAGCCCATGACCCGGAAGAGCGCGCCATGCTGGCGCATGAGGCCTGGCTGGCCAAGCGCATGCAGTCGTCCAGCGCGGCGGCGTATTTTGTCAACATCCACGACCGCCTGCCCAACGGGCTCACACCGACCGCGTTTTATTTGCTGTATGACTGGCACGCGGGCGAGACTTTGCAGCAACTGCTGGACCGTACACATAAATTCAGCTTGCCGCAAACGCTGACCGCAGCCACCCAGGTTGCCAAGGCCCTAGGGCGCTTGCACCGGCAAAACGTGATTCACCGCGACATCAAGCCCGCCAATCTGCACCAGGGTGAAGACGGCGTGCTGCGTGTGCTGGACCTGGGCGTGGCCCTGTCAGGCCGCGAGCCCGAGGCCATGCGCACACTGCACGCAGGCACACCCAGCTACATCAATCCCGAGCAATGGGGCTTCAATGGCAAAGCTGGTGGCGTGGGCAGTGAGGTAACGCCCGAGCTGCCAGACGCGCAAAGCGACTTGTTTGCACTGGGCGTCACGCTGTACCAGTTGCTAACCGGCAAGCTGCCCTACGGCGAGGTGCTGCCCTACCAGGTAGGCCGCTACTACCGCGACCCGGTAGCGCCCAGCCGCCACAACCCCGAAGTCCCCATCTGGCTAGACCACGTGGTATTAAAAGCCGTAGCACGCAACAAACGCCAGCGCTTTGAAACCGCCGAAGAAATGCTGTTGGCGCTAGAGCGCGGCGCATCCAGACCTTTAACAGCCCCCCCCGCCACACCACTGATCCAGCGCGACCCCACGGCCCTGTGGAAGATGGGCCTCAGCGTCAGTGTGCTGTTTAACTTGTTGCTGATGTACTGGCTGCTGTTTTTACCGAAGTAGGTTTGGTTTGTAGATGCTACGCTTTTAGTAGCTGCTTGCGCCCGAATATATTGGGCCAGAGGCCTAAACAATACCTGGAAACGAGATGAAAATGTCTTTTCAGGCATGCCAAGCGTTTGAAATGCGGCTAAAAATGCGGCAATATTCATGACCCGGTTGGGCATGAAACGTGTGTCAAGTTTCGTGTCGGTCGCTTCGAATGTGCGGCCACGACCAAAGGCTTACCGGTTGGGTTCCCACCCATTTCCAGGCGCCATTAGGTCAAACATTTTTTCTCTTCAAGTTACAGTGGGTAAATGTATGGGGCATCAAATAAACATGCTTCATGCGACACTCCTTCTAGGCTACACGACAATGACAAAAATGGAGGCAGCCATGGCTCGTGTTTTTCTTGGATTCATAGTGGTAGTGTGTGCAATTGCATCAGCACATGCAGCACTGCCATTCGAACAGTTGCTCTACAAAGGCAGGGCCATACCTTTCTACGGTAACTCGCCGGATGTAACCCAGCAAAGATTGCTCGATGCTGTGAAACGATCTAACTTGTCAGAACGAATGGCTGGATTGACAACATCGGCCTTGCATCTCAAAAGCGACATTGGCGTTGGATTTGAGTCATGTGGTTCTGTCAACGCGTTTTATTCGCCTCAAAGACATGCGGTAGTAATTTGTTCCGAGATGATAGAAACAATAGCCAAGATGGCGGCCAGTGACAAAGAATTTATGGGGAGGCTTCCGCGGGAACAGTTTGCCAAAATCCTGGACGGGCTGATTTGGGGTATCTACTTTCATGAACTGGGCCATGCGCTTATAGCGACGAATCGGATCCCAATCACTGGCCGTGAAGAGGATGTAGCTGACCAGTTTGCCGTGTGGTTTGCCCTTAACTATGTGGATCTCAGCAAACAGCCAATCCTCATGCCGACTATTTGGTTTTGGCGGGAGCTTGCAAAAGGCAGGAACATTCCAACGATGAGTCAGGATGAGTTGCGGCACTTCCTGTCTGATGAGCACAGCCTGGATGAACAGCGCATTTACAACCTCGCGTGCTGGGCTTACGGCACCAATACGGCTGCTGGCAATGGCGCAGCTCGTTATTCGGGTCTGCCTGAGCAGCGTGCTCAGCGCTGTTCAGGAGAGTATGCCGCAGTGGATAAGGGAATGAAGTCGCACTTTAAGAAGTTTCTCAAAATACGGCCTCTAACTGCGCATTAGGCTCAATATCTGTTGGCGCTGTGGCAATGTGGAGTATTTCCATGGAAGAATAAACGGGTTAATCAGTGGGTGAACGGCGCCGTATCCCAATCAAAGCTTCGTCACCACAGGCTTCGCCTTATCTCCACCAGCAACCTCACGCGCAGCGCGTTTGAAAAGGTCTGCATCCAGCGTGGTGAAGTCTTCGCAGCCTTCGCTGAGAGCAAGGTGTAATGCATCAGCAAAGTCCCATCCCTGCGCTGCCCTGGCAGCAGCCGACAGCACAGCAGTGCAATCGCACGCGCGGACTGCACTGTGTCGTCATTGAGTTTGGTATTTGCTACATATTTAGGAGCTACTTGCGCCCGAATCTATTGGGCTATAAGCCTAAACAATACCTTGAAACGAGGTGAAAATAGCTTTTTTAGGCTTGCAAGGTATTCCAAATTGGGTTTGAGGGGTATTTGGTGGCCTTGGACGTACCATTTCGGTGATTAAAAGTGGCTGTAACCCAATAGATTCGGGCGCAAGCAGCTACGGCCTGACGGCGTATGATTCTGGTAACCCACCGCTAGACGATGGCGATGGTTAATGTCGACACGAGCCGGACGACAACGTCCCCAGCAGGCCAAGGCCCATTACAGGAGGAGACTTTCATGCAGCGTGTTACAAGATACTGCGTCGTTGTGTTGATGGCGGTTGCTTCATTTGCAGCTACTGCCGCAGGGCAGACGAATTGGGTAACGAGCTGGGCCGCCTCTGTGCAGGGGCCGTATCCGGTGGGCAATCCGTCGGCGCAACCTAACCTCTCGCTGGTGTTTCCTTCCGCCGAAACGGGGGCGCGCGACCAGTCGTTCCGCCTCATCGTCAAGCCTGAGTTCTGGGGCGCCAAGACGCGGATGCGCTTTTCCAATGCGTTCGGTGTGCAGCCGGTGACGTTCGACGGTGCGTTCGTCGGCATGCAGTGGTCGGGCTCGGCGGTGGTACCTAGCACGAATCGCGCGATCACTTTCGGTGGCAAGAACAGCGTGACCGTTGCGCCCGGTGAATCGGTATGGAGCGATGCCGTGGCGCTTGCGTTCGTGAACAAGGGCAGCGAATTGCGTGGCCGCAAATTGGCGGTGAGTTTCCATGTGGCCGGCACGAGCGGCCCGATGACCTGGCATGCCAAAGCCCTGCAGTCGTCCTATGTCACGCTACCTGGAGCAGGCTCGAAGGGCGACAACATATCCGAGGCCGCCTTTCCTTTTGCCACGGCCTCCTGGTATTTCCTTGATGCGCTCGACATGGCCACGCAGGGGGGGCTGGCCGCCGTCGTCGCTTTCGGCGATTCGATCACTGATGGCACAGCCTCGACCATCAACGGGGACGATCGCTGGCCCGACGTGCTGGCGCGTCGTTTGAACGGGCGTTGGGTGGTGGTGAATGCCGGCATAGGCGGTAATCAAGTCATCGGCCCCAAGGAGTATTCGCCGCAAAAGCCTGCGCCTGGTGGCCCCGCAGCCCTGCAACGACTGGAGCGCGACGTGCTTACGCTGTCTGGCGTCAAGGCCGTGATCTGGCTCGAAGGCATCAACGATTTCAGCAAGAACGCAAACGCCGAAGCCGATGCCGTGATCACCGGTATGCGTGAAGGTGTGGCGCGCATTCGCGCCACGATTCCGGGCGTCAAAGTAATAGGCGCGACGCTCACATCCGCGCTCGGCAGCACCAGCGCCGCGCACGGCTTCGAGCTACAGGACGAAAAGCGCAAAAAGCTTAACGACTTCATCCGAACAGGTGGCCTATTTGATGGCGTGGCGGATTTCGACCGCGTCACGACAGACCCGCAGACCGGCGGCATGAAGGCCGAGTTCGTTCCTGACAACACCACAGGTGGCCCTGGCGATAAGCTGCATCCGAACCGTATCGGCTATCAGACTATGGGCACGGCTATCGATCTCGCTATGTTTGGTGTGCGCGGCAAGTAATTATCGGCAGGATAATCAGAGTGCTTGGGACGAAATATGAGCCCGCACAAAGTTGATCGTGCCCGAGTCAAACAACTTACCGACTTGCCTAACGTCGGTAAGGCTACCGCCGCTGACCTTCGCCTGCTTGGCATTCACTCGCCTGAGCAGTTGGCGGGCGAATGTCCAATTCGGATGTATGAAAGTCTTTGCCAGAAAACAGGGCATCGTCACGACCCCTGCGTCATTGATGTTTTCATGGCCATTACTAGCTTCATGAATGGCGAAGTACCCCGTTCCTGGTGGGAATTCACAGCAACTCGAAAAAGTACTTTTAACAAGGGCAGTGTGAAATGAAATTCGACGCTGACTTGCTACAGACTTCGCGTTGTTGGTAAGAGCGAATGAAGGTATAGATTTAACGGGGTCACTGGCGGCCTTTTAATTCCTGTTTTTAGTAGTAAAAAATAGCTGTAGCCCAGTAAAATTGGGCGCAATAAGCTATGAATTGAGTAGCAATTCAAAATGTTAAACAGCAACCCCCACCGTGCTTCGATCTGACTGAGCATAGCGTTTTCCAGGCACCTCATGCCAGCGCCGCATGAGTGATCTCCACTCATGGCTGATGCAAATCACAGCCTACACTGTCACAGTGCCACCCAGGACCAAACTGGCCGATGCGCAAACGCGACTTTCCTGATGACGACTTGAGCCTATAAACCCACCTGTAAGGACCAAAACATGCTCACCATTCACCACCTCGGAAAATCCCAGTCCGAACGAATCATCTGGCTATGCGAAGAGTTGGGCCTTCCCTACGAGCTCAAGCTCTACACCCGTGACGCAGTCACCATACTTGCCCCGCCCGAGCTCAAGGCACTGCACCCGATGGAAGCCGCTCCGCTCATTAACGATGGTGACCTGCTGCTGGCCGAGTCTGGCGCCATCGTTGACTACATCATGGCAAAGTACGACAAACGCACTCAGGGCCGCTTGGCGCTCGGTCCCAACCACCCCGACTTTGCCCAGTATCTGTACTGGTTTCACTTCACCAACGCCAACCTGCAAGCCATCATGGGCCGCAACATGGCTCTGCGCAGCCTCAAGCTGCCGGCAGACACCCCTGCGCTGCTGCTCAACAAGGCCCGCCTGGACCGCGCCTTCAACTGGGTCAACACACGGCTCGGTCAAGCGACTTGGCTGGCTGGCGATGAGTTCACCGCAGCAGACATCATGATCGTCTTCTGTCTGACCACCATGCGCGTCTTTTTGCCACTCGATTTGGCGCCCTGGCCGAACATCCTGGCGTACCTGCAACGCGTGGGGGCTCGGCCAGCGTATCAGGCGGCCATGCGCAAGGGCGATCCGGAGTTGGTGCCGATGTTGAGTTAATCGAAAACAGGTTCCGCCCGTTATTTGACCTGTTGGTCGTTGCCACTGCGACTTTTACATTGAGAAGTTGCACTGGTACATCGTCAACGCAGTCTTCGGCCACGACTGTGTAACGGATCCGTGGCACGGGGTGCGCAGCGGCGAACTTTCAGTTGACTGCGACCGTCAAATCGATTTGATTGAAAATACCCAAGAGGTCAAGAACCTCCAGGTCGTCCGTGGAATCGGGGCAAGTCCAAGTCTAAACCCGAGTCCGAGTCCAAGTCCAGTTAAACCAATAAATTGGCGATCGGACACCTGCCCGGCCACCTCTGCTTCAAAAGGCCACCCGCTTTGACGCCAGCCAGCGCCACAGCCGCATGAGACCGCCCCACAAGCCGTTCGGCATGCGGTACATCAGCACAATCATCGCGACCGCATAGATAACGCCTGTGGCAGCCTTTGAGATGTCCGCCGAGACATTGGGCACCACCATGATGAAAGCCGCCCCCAAAAACGCGCCCCAGATCGAACCCACGCCACCCACCACCACGCCGACTAGCAGAAAGATGGACAGGAACATCGTGAAGCTGTCAGGCGCGACGAACTGCAGGACGATGGCGCTGAGCGCGCCGGCCACGCCGGTGTACATCGCGCTGATGCCGAACACGGTGGTCTTGTAGATGGCGTTGTTGATGCCAGCAGTTTCTGCCGCCACTGGCTGGTCGCGGATGGCCCGTATGGCCCGCCCAATTCGTCCGCGCAATAGGTTGGCCGCGCACACAAAAAGCACGACCACATGGGCCAGCACGAAAAAGTAGAGCCACTGGTCCTGCCCGACAGGGAGCCTGAAAGGCGCGCTGGGCTTGGTCAGGAAAATGCCTTGCACGCCACCCGTCCAGGCTTCGAGTTGATGGTGTTTGAGAATTTGCGGGACCGCCAGCGCGAGCGCAAAGGTTGCCAGCGCGAGGTAGTGCCCTTCCAGCCGCAAAGCGGGAAGACCGAACAGGAATCCGACGCAAAACGCGACGAGGGCCGTCACCGGAATCGTTGCCCAGTACGGAACGCCGAGCTTGTCCATCATGATGGCGGCGACATAGGCGCCGATAGCGAAAAACGCGCCGTGGCCGAGCGATATCTGGCCGTTAAAGCCGGTCAACAGGTTCAGGCCCAAAATGGCGATGGCGTACACCAGTATCTGCGTCAGTTGAAAAGTGCGGAAGTCCGACAGGACGAAAGGCGCGACCAGTGCGCACACCGATACAAGCGCAATGGCTGTGCGTTGCGCGTTCATCCTGTTTTGGGGATCAGTCATGGCTGGTTCAAATTTATTTCAGGATTCATTTTTTTAAAATGCCGCCGGCGCGAAACCCACCATCGACATCCAGGGTGTGTCCGGTCACAAAAGAGGCATCCTCGCAAGCCAGGAACAGCGCGGCCCGTGCGACCTCGTCGGGCTGGCCGAAACGCCCCATCGGCACGACTGAAGTCCAGTTCAGGCGGCCCGACGCGGGCAGGTTGGCGGCCACGATGGGGGTTTCGATCGGGCCCGGCGCCAGGGCATTCACGCGGATGCCATGCTCGGCAAGTTCCACCGCCATGACCTCGGTCAGCAGTATGACGGCAGCCTTGCCCGGACCGTAGGCGGCACGGCCATAGCTGCCGCGCCTTCCCGATGCAGAGGCCAGGTTGATGATGGCACCGCCGCGTCCGACCATTCGCTTGGCCACTTCCTGCGCCATGATGAAGGTTCCGCGCAGATTCACGGCGTTGACCAGATCGAAGTCCTCAACCGCCATCTCAAGAAAGGGCGCAATGCGAGCAATGCCTGCAGAGTTGACCAGAATGTCTATGGCACCAAAGTGCTGGATGGTCTTTTCGACAGCAGCGCGAATCTGCGCCTGGTCCTGTACATCGACAGCAACTGCAAATGCCTTGGCGTGGTTTGCATCAAGCTCCCGGCTGACAGCTTCTGCGGCCTCGAAATTAATGTCCGCAATTGCCACCGCTGCGCCCTCGCGGGCGAACTCACGCGCTATCGCTCTACCCAGCCCGCTGGCACCACCGGTGATCAATGCCACCTTTCCACTCAGTTTCATGGCAAGTCTCCTAAGTAAGGTTGAAATATTTCATAAACATCACACCCGCCTGACTGTGACGCGGCCGAACAGGCCGCGAGGCCGGAAGATAAGCACCAGGATGACAATCGCCAGCGCCACGGTCAGCTTTAACTGAGGCCCAACCACATAGGCACCCAGCAGGTTCTCCAGCACGCCGACAATCAGCCCGCCCACTACGGCGCCGGGCGGGCTGTCTACGCCGCCAAGCAGGGCAGCGGCAAAGGCGTATAGCAAAATACCCGTCATCATGTTGGGGTCAAGAAAGGTCAGAGGCGCGATCAGCATGCCGGCGATGGCCCCGATAGCCGCTGCCAGCCCCCAGCCAAGTGCCAGCGTCCATGACACGCGAATACCCACCAGCCGCGCCGAGGTCGGGTTGTGTGCGACTGCACGCATGGTGAGCCCCAGCGGTGTGAAACGAAAAAACAGGTAGAGCAGGGTCAGCATCGCGGCCGTCACGGCACCTACAAAAAGCTCATGCGAGCCGACGAGCGATGTACCGCTTGAATATTTGGTGACCGGACTTGGAAAATCCTTCAGCACGAAGCCCCATATCCATCCCGCAAAGGCGTTGAAGGCCAGAAATAGGGCGATGAAAATGACCACCACAGACAGCAAAGGCGCGTGTCTAAATGGCTGAAGCACCAGCCGTTCAAGCAGCACCCCGCCCAGAAACGAGACCACGACTGTCAGCAAAAAAGCAAGCCAGTAGGGGAGCCCGACGCTGATCAGCGTCCAGGCGATGTAGGTGCTGAACATCGCCATCTCGCCCTGCGCGAAGTTGATGTGGTTGGTCGAGTTGAAATTCATCACCAATGCCAAAGCGATGACGGAATAGATCGCACCGGTTGTCAGGCCGTTGATGATCTGGTGGAGAACGACTTCCATATCTGTTTAGCTCCTGCCTTGCGCTGCATCCGGGGAGCCCGTCTGGGCTGCGTGTGGGTCAGCGGGCGCTGAATAGCCAAGATAGGCGCGCTGTACGTCTTCATTGGCGCTGACTTCTGCCGACGTGCCGTGCAGCACAATATGGCCGGTTTCCAGCAGGTAGGCGTGGTCAGCAAGATCAAGCGCCAGGCGCGCGTTCTGCTCCACGATCAGCATGCTGACGCCCTCTTCAAGATTGATCCGCTTCATGATGCGGAAGATGTCCTGCACGATGAGTGGCGCCAGACCGAAGGAAGGTTCGTCAAGCAGCATCAGCCGTGGGCGCAGCATCAGCGCGCGCGCTATGGCCAGCATCTGCTGCTCGCCACCGGATAGGGTTCCGGCCTGCTGCTGCAGGCGTTCTTTGAGGCGCGGAAAATAGTTGAGCAGCCGGTCAAGATCGTCCCGCACCCTGGTCTTGTCCTTGCGGGTGATGGCGCCCAGCTTGAGGTTTTCTTCGACCGTCAGTTCAGTAAACGTTCCGCGCCCTTCAGGCACATGGGCAATACCCAGGCGCACGATGTCTTCGGTGGTCAGGCCTGCGGTGTCGCGGCCATCAAAGCTGACGCGCCCCTCGGTCCGTATCAGGCCGCAGATGGCGCGCAGTGTTGTCGTCTTGCCTGCACCATTGGCGCCAAGCAGCGCGACCACGCCGCCCTGCGCAACCTTGAGCTTGATGCCGTGTAGTGCAGCGGCATCGCTGTAAAAAGCACGCAGACCGTCTATTTCAAGTATCGGTAATGCGCTCATGCTGCTTGAGCCCCCAGATAGGCGCGGATGACATCCGGATTGCGCTGAACTTCAGCGGGCGTGCCATCAGCAATCTTGGTGCCAAAATTCATGGCCACCACACGGTCGGACACCGCCATCACCAGGTTCATGTGGTGCTCGACCAGCAGGATGGCTGTACGAAAGCGCTGGCGCACGTTCAGAATTTGCTCTCGCAGCACGTCTACTTCTTCGTGGTTCAGGCCAGCCGCCGGCTCGTCAAGCAGCAGAAGCCGAGGATTGGAAACCAGGGCACGGGCGAACTCCACCCGTTTGCGTATCGGGAAGGGAAGGTCGCGGGCCAACACCTGGGCGCAGTCCTCCACCTTCAGGAAGGCCATCGCCTCGCGCGCCTTGTCATGCAGAGCACGTTCTGTTGCGCGTACCCGCGGTAGCCAGAGCGCGTTAGCCAAAAAGCCGCCGCTGCTGCTGCTGTGTGCCCCTACCATCACATTGTCCAGAACGCTCAAGCTGTCAAAAAGGGCGACGTTCTGAAAGGTGCGGGCTATACCGAGATTCGGTATGGTGTGGCGTGGCGAGCCCAAAATGGATTGGCCACCCACCTTGATGTCGCCCGAAGCCGGAGAATAAATATGGCTGAGACAGTTGAAGATGGTTGTCTTGCCAGCACCGTTCGGTCCGATCAGGCCGATGATGGCCTCCCCTGGCACGCTGAACGATAACTTGTTGAGCGCGATAACACCGCCAAAACGTACCGAGACATCGCAGACCTCGAGAATCGGATTGATTGGCGCGGTGGTTGTGCTCACATTGTCTCCATAAGTTGAATGTGTCAAGCAGTCGGCGTGCTTTGTTGCACAGCACCTTTTGCAGCGTACAGAATCAAATCGTCGGGTAGCGCTTCGCGGGTGGCATACCAGTAATCGACAATCGGAAACGGCCAGTTCTGGCTGACACGGCCCGCGGCATTCTTGTACCAGTTGGTGGCTTCGGGTGCCCCCCACGCCATGCCTGCATTGCGTTCATCAACCGCCTGGTTGAAGGCCTCGAACACTTCGGGGCGTACCTCAAGAGCGCTCGCGCCACGTTCCGCAAGCAACTGGAGTGCGCTGAGAATGTAGCGAATGGCGCATTCCGAAAACATGATGATGCTGCCATTCACCACAATGTTGGTGTTGGGGCCGTAGAGCATGAAAAAGTTGGGGAAATTGGGCACCATCGCACCCAAATGGGCTCTGGCATCCCCGGCCCAGAATTCCGAAAGCACGCAGCCTTGGCGGCCAACGATTCGCACCTTGCTCAAAAATTCTGTGGCCCGAAAGCCGGTACCGAATACGATGACATCGACATCATGGTCAACACCGTCTGCCGTTCTGATGCCGGTTGGGGTGATTTCAGAGATATTCGCGGTGACCAGTTCCACGTTATCGCGCCGCAGCGTGGCGATCCACGCGCCGTTGTCCCGAAGCGCGCGCTTGCTGCCAAAGGCCACCTTGGGAATGACTGCTTCGGCCAGATGCTCCGCGCCACCTTCAAGCTGCTGCTTCATCTGGCGTGAAAGCATTTCCCGGATGCGCACGTTTTCTGCGTTGGGGGCACCGCTTTCGTCGAGACGCACTGCGTCGTAAACGCCGTCGGTGAAGGACCAGAAAAGGAAAAAACGCCACCATTTCTCGTAAAAAGGAACATGCTCGAGCAGCCACTGAAAGCCTGGGCCAACCGGGTCATGGTAGTTTTTTGTTGGCATGATCCAGGGTGGGGAACGCTGGAAAACGCTCAGCTTGCCAACCTGTGGCGCAATCGCCGGAATGATTTGAAAGGCGCTCGCGCCCGTCCCGATCACGGCGACCCGCTTGCCGGTCAGGTCAACGTCGTGTCGCCAGTTTGCTGAGTGGAAGGCGTCGCCCGCGAAAGTGGCAAGGCCGGGGATGTCCGGCAGCTTGGGTTGATTCAGCTGGCCGACGGCCGTGACGAGTGCAGTCGCTTCAAGCTGGGTTTCGGTGCCACCGCGCGACTTGACCAGAACGCGCCAGAGTGCGCGCGCTTCGTCGTAGACCGCCTCGACCAGCTCGGTGCCAAAACGAATATGTTTGCGCAGCTGATGTTGATCCGTTACCTTGCCGAAGTAGCTGAGCAGCGTTGGCTGGGTTGAGTACCACATGGGCCAGGCGTGACCAGTGGCCGCGAACGAATACGCATACATGTGATTCGTGGAGTCGACGCGACAGCCCGGATAGGTATTTTCAAACCAGGTACCACCGACATCTTCGTTTTTTTCAATGATCACAAAGGGAATTCCGGCCTGCTGAAGGCGAATCCCAGCCAGGATGCCGGACAGCCCGGCGCCGATCACAACAACGAGCATCTTGTCCGCAGAAGCGCGTAGTTTCGGCGCTGTCCACTTTGGCTCGTTGGCATCGACGCCGTCCAGCATCAGTTCGCCCATCAGGAACGGGATATAGCGTTCGGGAATGTCAGTGCCTGCGATGTAGTTCATCATTTCATGCACCACGGCCTTGTCTGGCGGTGGCGGCAGGGGGCGACCCTTGACGAATTCAAGGATGGCAGCACGGGCCTGCTCGCGAATCAATATCTTGGCCGATCCGGAAAGCATGCGCTGGCGCTCGTCGAACAAGGTGTAGTTCGGTCGTTCGCTTTTTAGCAGGCTGGTGTCGCCCGTCAGGTGCACGATGGCCATCACGAGCGTCGGAAGATGCGCCTCGGCGATGGCGCTGTCGATCATTTTCTCATCTATGTTTTTCATACGACTATGCAGCGGCGGACCCGTTCGAGTTCGGCAATCGCTTCTTCCACCATGCTAGGTATAAAAGACGCGACATCAATGAGGTCGCGAATCGCGCCCGCAACTTGTCCGCAGGGAAGCAGGCCGCCCTCCATGTCACCGTCGCGCTGGCCGGAGATAAGCCGTACGTCCTTGAAGCGCGTCAGCTCGTCTTCGTCGGCTTGGCCTGTTGCCGCCAGCGCCAGCAACTCGTTCAGGCCCTTGCTGGGCAGCGCACGGGACGGTCCATAGGTTGCAGGAAAGACAATGTCCTCACCTTCGCGCGCCGCAATAATGCGCTGTGCGTAGGCTGGGTTCCAGTCGGGGTTGTCGCGGCTGGCCACAAAACGCGTGCCCATGGCGACGGCATCTGCACCCATCACCAGCGCGGCGGCCAGGGTTCGGCCATCGCGAACACCGCCCGCCAGCACCACCGGGATGTGAACTGCCTCGGTAACGCTGGGGCCAAGCACAAAGGTATGCACGGGCCGCGCATGGGTGTGTCCACCGGCCTCGTAGCCCGATGCGATGATCACATCGACACCGTCTTCCTGGGCGCGTAGGGCCTGGCGTGTGCCGCCAACCTTGTGCATGTGAATCAGGCCGCTGTTGGCAATCATTTTGCGCACCGCCGACGGTGGGCCGGCCGAGGTGGTGATCACGCGCAGGCGCTTGGCGATTTCGGGGTCGCGCACGGCATCCACCACGGCCTGGACATAGGCGGCGCTAAAAGGCAGGACTTTGCCGGTTGCGTCCGAGCCAACCGGTACGTTGACCGCCAGCGGGCGTGTTGTGAGCGCGCAGGCCTGCTCAATGTAGCCGCGCAAAATTTTTGCGCCGCGCGTCGGCTCTTCGGTGATGCCGGGGATGCTGATGGTGCCCAAGCCGCCCGCATTCGAAACAGCCGCCGCAAGGTGCACGGTTTTGTAAGGCCCGAGGCCTTCCTGGACCACAGGATGGACGATTCCGAGCAGCTCGGTGAAGCGGGTACGGATTTGCCGTGAAGATTGCGCACGGTCGGTTGCAGGATTTGCCATCTGGAAAACTTTCTCAGGTAGGGGAGGTAAGTGGCGAGTTGCTGCGCAAGGCAGTGAGCGTTGTCACCCCATCAGCATTGCGGACAAAAGCATCGCCGAGCAGGCGTCGCATTTCGCCCTGCATTTTTGAGCGCTTGGCGACTGTCCTCGGAACATAGGTCACAAAAACATAAAGACGGGGCCGCTTCCAGCGCTCCATCACGGCTATGCAATGGGCATCGAGAAGCGCCTTGCCCTGTTCTTCGGACAGACCTGCCTTGAGCTTGACGAAGGCCGCCGGCACCTCGCCAAAGCGCTCGTGCTTAACCCCTACACAGGCAGCGTCTTCGACTTCGGGATGGTCACGCAGTGCGCTGTCCACCTCCAGTAATGAGAGCTTTTCGCCGCCGCTCATGATCATGTCGTCGGTACGGCCGCGTATGAAATACCAGCCATTGGCGTCCCGGTAGCCGACATCGCGCGTGTGCAGAAAGCCCTCTTCGTCAAAGGCTTCTGCGGTTCGCAGCGGGTCATTGAAATAGCCGGGCGTGATGACATCGCCCTTGATGCAGATCTCGCCCTCGACATCGCCGCCCAGCAGCTCTTGCCGGGTGAAGGGGTCCTTCAGCTTGACTTCGCAAAAGTGCTTGTTCGGCCGCCCGGATGAGCCGACCGGAACGTCTGCCTCGTCGCGGTAATACAGCGACGACGACAGCACGCAGACGGGCATGGCCTCCGTCAGCCCGTACATGCTGCCGACGATGGCACCCTTGCCGCGCAACGCGGCCTCAACATCTGGCGGCACCAGTTCGCCGGCGACATGGGTTTTCAAACCCTTCATGTCGATATCGGGCCAGGCCGGATGGCGCATGAGGTCGCGCATCATGGTGGGAATGATCCAGTACATCCAGTTGGGCTTGTGCTGCTTGAAGATGTTGACGACACGCTCGACATCCCAGCCGTCACTCCAGATGATGGTGCCGCCGGCCATGACTAGGCGCACTGAATCATGGATGCCGCCGCTGTGAAACATGCCGACCAGCGACAGGTTGCGCGCTTCGCTGGTGACGCCAGCCAGAAAGATGGCGCCAAGCGCCGAGTTGCCCAAGGTGCCATGGGTGAAGGCCACGCCCTTGGACGTGCCCGAGGTACCGGCCGTGAAGTTGATGGCTACCAGGTCGGCCTGGCTGCGCGAGACAATGCGGCGCTCATCGGAGGCCTCACTGCACAACTGCTGCAGGCTGGGGTAGCGTTCGTGATCGCCATGCGTCACAAAAACCTTGAGGCCGGTTTCCGCTTCAAGAATCGTGCCCACATGCGCGTATTCGGGCGTAACGATGGCTGCCTTCGCGCCGCTGCGTTTTGCGTCCAGCGCAAATTTCTCCAGGTTCTGCTTGCGATTGAGGCCACTGAAAACGCCACCCATGCCCATCACCGCGTAAAAGGCTGCGACATGCAGGTAGTTGTCGGGGATGACGGTGACGACGATATCGTTCTCGACTATGCCTGCATGTTTCGCAAGCACATTGCTGATACGGTTTGAAAGGGCGCGCAGCTCGCGGTAGGTCACGCTGGCCCCGTCCGCATCAATCACTGCTGCCTTGTCGGGGTGTTCCCAGCTTGCGCGTTCAAGCCACCAGCACAGATTCATATCAGGTCTCCACTTTCTTTGCGTTTATTTGGCAAAGTAATCGGGTCGTTCTATGGTCCACTGGTCGCCCCACAACTGGTAGCCGCCATCGACCGTGAGCACTTCGCCCGTGATAAAGCTGCCGCTCGGGCCGGCGAGGTAGCACACCGCGTCGGTGACATCCGTGACAGAGCCAAAGCGCTGCATCAAATTTGACTTGGGTAGTTCTGCGCGTGCGGTTTCCGAATACACGCTCATGCCCTCGGTCGCGATGATGCCGGGGGCGACACAATTGAGGCGGATGTTCAGGGGTGCCCACTCAATGGCGAGTGTTTGCGTCAAGCTGATGACCCCGGCTCTTGCGGCGCAGGAATGCGCAACACCGGGCATGCCGCGCGACACGACCGCTGCAATGCTGACGACGGACCCTGGGCGACCGGCATCGCGCCAGCGCCGGCCCGCCGCCTGCGTCATGTACCAGGTGCCGCTCAGGTTGGTATCAATCACGGCATTCCAGCCCTTG
>JAYWBS010000108.1:0-15418 GCA_043781295.1 Polaromonas sp. | reverse complement strand
ACCATGAAATCATGCTGGATGAGAACCGACTTTATAAAAATCCGCCCGTGGAGGCGTAGCAGATACCAGTAGCCAGTGTTCAATCACAGCGGCAGGTCAGCCTTTTTGAGGGTACGCAAAACGAAACTTGATTTGCTGTGCCGAACGCCCTTGATCTTGTAAAGCTTCTCGCGCAACAGCCGCTCATAATCCTTGGTGTCCTTGACGGCGATCCGCAGCAAGTAGTCATATTCGCCCGAGACCAGGTAGGCCTCGACGACTTCCGGAATACTTGCCAGCGTCTCGCCAAACTTTTCCAGCGTGTTGTCCGAATGGCTGTCTAGCGTCACCTGTACCATCACGGTCTCACCCAGGCCCAGCGCTTCAGCATTGAGGTTAACGGTGTAGCGCTCAATCACGCCGGTCTCTTCCAGCTTTTTCATGCGCGTCCAGCAAGGTGTGCTGCTCAGGCCCACGGCCTGGCTGATCTCTTGCAGGCTGGCGCGACCATTGTGCTGGAGTTCAGCAAGTATTTTCCTATCTATTTTGTCCATGCAGAAAGATTATCTGCAGATTCCAGAAAATAGCCAGCCCCGTTCTGCACAGATCCAGAACAAGGTCAAATTCAGAAAACTTTTATCCGGCTACGGACGCATAATTTATTTGCCCCGTGCGCTTACCCGCGCGCTGGTTTTGGGGATGCCAGTTACCGCTGGTCCGTCCCGCTGCAAGTCAACCTTATCGGGAAGCATATGTCGACCACAGAAATCCTTGCCAGCGCCAGTTTGGCCCGGGCACAAAAAACCGTCTCACTGGAAGACAAATACTCGGCCTTGACGGGACGCATTTATTTGAGTGGCATCCAGGCGCTGGTTCGCTTGCCGCTGATCCAGAGAGTCAGGGATCAGGCGGCCGGCCTGAACACCGCAGGCTTTATTTCTGGCTACCGGGGATCCCCGCTGGGCGGGCTGGACGAGGCCTTCTGGGCAGCCAAAAAACACCTGGATGCGCAGCATATCCGCTTTCTTCCGGGCGTCAATGAAGATCTGGCCGCGACCTCGGTCTGGGGAACCCAGCAACTGCATTTGATGGGCGAGTCTGTTTACGACGGCGTATTTGCCTTGTGGTATGCGAAGGGCCCCGGCGTGGACCGCAGCATCGACGTGCTCAAGCACATGAACCATGCCGGTACCGCGCAATTCGGCGGTGTGCTGCTGGTGGCAGGCGACGACCATGGTGCCTATTCCTCGACGCTGCCGCACCAGAGCGACCATGTGTTTAGCGCCGCCATGATTCCCGTGCTCTACCCCTGCAACGTGCAAGAGTACATCGAGCTGGGCTTGCACGGCTGGGCAATGTCCCGCTTTTCAGGCTGCGCTGTCGGCTTCAAGGCGCTCGCCGACACGGTGGAGTCCAGCGCATCCATCGAGGCCGACCCTTTCGCCGTGCAGATCATCCAGCCGGACGAATTTCTGCTTCCTGAAGGTGGGCTCAATTGCCGGTTGTCTACCGACGCCCTGGGCATCCAGGCGCGCAAGCAGGAAGCCCTGATGCAGGACTACAAGATTTATGCTGCGATGGCCTATGCACGCGCCAACCGGTTGAACCGGGTCACCATTGATTCGCCAACGGCCCGCCTGGGCATCGTTGCTTCGGGCAAGAGCTACATGGACGTTCTCGATGCGCTTGGCGAACTCGGGATCACCGAACAGCTGGCCACGGACATCGGTATACGGCTGTTCAAGGTCAGCATGCCCTGGCCGCTGGAGCCTGAAGGCATACGGGAATTTGCGCGCGGCCTCGATGAAATCCTGGTGGTGGAAGAAAAACGCCAGATGGTCGAATACCAGCTCAAGGAGCAGCTGTATAACTGGCGCGAAGACGTCAGGCCGCGCGTGATTGGCAAGTTCGACGAACGTGGCGAATGGGATGTCCACAACCCCCTGGGGCGCGGCGACTGGCTGCTGAAGTCAACGGCAGATTTTTCAGTCGCGCAAATTGCGCGTGTCATTGCAGCGCGCATCAAGCGGCTGAACATTGAGACCAGTACCGGCGACCTGATCAAGGCACGCCTGGCATTCCTGGAAGCGAAAGACGCCGTGCTACAGCGCGCTGTGGACACGCCTCCCCGCCCCGCCTACTACTGCTCGGGCTGCCCGCACAACACCAGCACGCGCGTGCCCGAGGGAAGCCTGGCGCTGGCCGGCATTGGCTGCCACGTCATGGCCACGGCGATTTACCCGGAGTTCAACAAGCTGACGACACAGATGGGCGGTGAAGGCGCGCCCTGGATAGGTGCGGCCTCGTTCAGCAAATTGCCACATGTTTTTGCAAACCTGGGCGATGGCACCTACTTTCACTCGGGCTTCATGGCCATCCGGGCCGCCGTCGCTGCCAACCAGACCTTTCCGGTCAACATGACCTACAAGATCCTCTACAACGATGCCGTCGCCATGACAGGCGGCCAGCCGGTGGATGGGCCTATCAGTGTTTTTGCGATTGCCAAGCAGATGGCGGCAGAAGGCGTTACCCGCATCGCTGTGGTCACGGAAGACCTGGAGCGCTATGCAGATCGCAGCCAGTTACCGACCCAAGTGACCCTGCATTCGCGTGACGACCTGGATGCTGTGCAGCGTGAACTGCGTGAGCTCAAAGGCATCAGCGTTTTGATTTATGACCAGACCTGCGCCGCAGAAAAACGCCGCCGCCGCAAAAAGAAAGAGATGACAGACCCACCCGAAAGGCTGTTCATCAACGAGCTGGTGTGCGAAGGTTGCGGTGACTGCGGCGTGCAGTCCAACTGCACGTCCCTGTTGCCAAAGGAAACGGAATTTGGCCGCAAGCGTGCCATCGACCAGTCGTCGTGCAACAAGGATTACTCCTGCGTCAAGGGCTTTTGCCCGAGTTTTGTCACCGTTAAGGGGGGGCGCTTGCGGACACGCAAAACGGCATCTGCTACAGGTGGCGCACACAACATGAATTTTGACGGGTTGCCTGCCCCTAAGCCCTGCGCCCTTGATGCACCCTTCAACATCCTGGTCACGGGCATTGGCGGCACCGGCGTTATCACCATAGGTGCCCTGCTGGGCATGGCCGCGCACCTGGAGGGCAAAGGCGTCAGCGTTCTGGACATGACGGGCATGAGCCAGAAAAACGGTGCCGTCACGTCGCACGTGCGCTTTGCCAGGACACCCGGCGAACTGCGGGCCCAGCGCATTGCAACCGGGGAAGCCGACCTGATTGTGGGTTGCGACCTGCTGACGGCAGGTTCAGCCGATGCCATCGCAAAAACCAACCCAAACCGCACGCTGGCAGTCATCAATACCCACGAACAGCCGCCGGGGCAATTTGCAAGAAACCCCGACTGGCAGTTTCCGGCCCAGGAAATACGCGCACTGATCAGCGATGCCGTCGGTCCCCGTGCCGAGTTCATCGATGCCACGCGCATCGCCACCGCGCTGATGGGCGATTCGATTGCAGCCAATCTCTTCATGCTCGGCTATGCCCTGCAGCGCGGCGCTATTCCGCTGGCACCCGACAGCCTGATGAAAGCCATTGAACTCAATGGCGTGGCCGTTGCGTCCAACCAGCAGGCGCTCCAATGGGGGCGCATGGCCGCATACGACATGGCAGCGGTCGAAAAGCTTGTGATGCCCGAGCAGCGCGTGGTGCTGGAGTTGCCTGAATCGCTGGTAGCAAGCGTCAGGAAGCGCATGGCGTTTTTGAGCGACTACCAGAACCCGGCTTATGCAAACGACTACAAGGTCTTTGTAGACACGGTGCGCGACGCTGAAAAGCGGGCCGGACGAGGCGATGCCGTCAGCAAGGCCGTAGCGAGAAATCTTTTCAAGCTGATGGCCTACAAAGACGAGTATGAAGTCGCCAGACTTTATACGGGTGCCGCTTTCAAAAGCCAGCTGGAAGACACCTTTGAAGGCGACTACAGTGTCTCGTTCAATCTTGCACCACCGCTTTTCAGTAAAAAAGATGCGAGTGGCCATCTGGTGAAACGCCGCTATGGGCGCTGGATGATGGTGGCTTTCAAGGGCTTGTCACGCCTGCGCTTTCTGCGTGGTACTGCGCTCGATGTGTTCGGCTATACAGAAGAACGCCGCACCGAGCGGCAACTGGTGGCTGACTACTGCGCGTCAATCTCCAGCGCCTTGCCGACACTTGGGCTGGGTGATGAGGGTGCCAGGCTGCTGCTGGCGCTTGCCTTGCTGCCAGAGCGCATACGCGGCTTTGGTCATGTCAAGCTGGCGAATCTGCAAAAGGCGCAAGAAGAAAAACAGGCCCTGCTGTCGCAACTGGAAGCGCTTGGACGGGAAAATCGCGCTACTGCTTAACTTTATTAGCCTGTTTTGAACCCTACTTTCTTGAATCCATCACTGATGGACGCCGCCATCATCGACCTGGACGGCACGATGGTCGACACCATGGGCGATTTTGTGGTGGCTATCAATCTGATGCTGCGGGATTTGGGTTATGCGTCTGTTGATCGGGCTGTGGTGGCGCTGCGAGTCGGTAAAGGCTCTGAAAATCTCGTGAAATCAGTGCTAAATCATGCTCTAGACCAATCAATTCGGGCGCAAGCAGCTCCTGAAAATATAGCTAACTTTGAGCGCGCCCTTGATCTCTACCTGCAGCATTACCAAGCCATCAACGGCCAGCACGCACACGTGTACCCCGGTGTTGTGGACGGCTTGAAGGCCTTGCAGGGGGCCGGGCTCAAGCTGGCCTGCCTGACGAACAAGCCTGTTGGCTTTGCGCGAGAGCTGCTCAAGCTGAAAGGGCTGGATGGCTTTTTCAGCGCGGTGTTTGGTGGCGATTCGTTTGAACGCAAGAAGCCTGATGCGCTGCCGGTGCTTAAAACCTGCGAGGCTTTGGCAACGCTTGCCGCCAAGACTTTAATGGTCGGTGACTCGACCAACGATGCCCAGGCAGCGCGTGCTGCGGGTTGCCCGGTGGTAATGGTCACCTATGGCTACAACCATGGTGAGCCGATTCGCCGTGTGGATGCAGATGGGTTCATCGACTCGCTGGCGCAGCTTGCACCGCTATGCAGCTCAGGCCGGTTTGCCAAGTAACGCGTCTTTGAGCCTGAAGTCTGCGGGGTGGGGGCCAACCCAGATGCGCATCAAAGCGTTGTAAAACTCAATTTCCTTGAAGGGCTCGCCCTGCGGCTTGCCTTTGACGGTAATGATGGTGCCCATGCCAGGAATCCAGTCAATGGTGAAGTTTTCGCCTGCCAGCATTTTTTTCTGGTCTGAGAAAATCTGGCCCATTTTGATCAGACCCGGAATCAATTTTGACATCTCACCTTTTGCTGAGTTCTCTTCAAAACCTTTGGTGAATGCCTTGCCAAGCTCATTTGAATCTATTTCGCGCAACAGCGTGATGCTGATGCGTTTTGGGCCTGGGGCCGCAAAAAGCTCTTCTTGCGTTGCTACTTTTTTACCCACATACAGACCAGCGGCATAGACCTTGAAAATGGCTTTGTAGCGCACACCGGCGCCGTTAAGCTGTAGTTTGCTGCCCTGCAAATCCAGCGCGTCTTCGATCTTGATGCCCCCTACGTCAACGGGCGCTGCCAGTACGCCAAACGAAATGACCAAAGCGGTCAGGCCAGCCAGGCAGTGTTTGATTAAAACCATTGTTATCTCCATAGAAATTTACATAATAGAACGGTCGTGCTATTTTGTGGTTTGATTTTGAATGCTTGGCGCAAAGGCTGCAATAGGGTTTGCGCGATGTAGATTTGTAAAAGTTGGCTTTGATACACTTCAGCAAACATGCACACGCAACGAATCATTCACATCAGCCAGCCAGGCCTTGCGGACCGGGGAGCCTGGCTATGGCGAGGCTGCTCATTTTTTAGCATTTGAGTAGCCGCGTCCCGACCCGTTGGTCGATTTGGCGCATATTGAATGAACCGGAGTCACACACTTTTTTGCTGTGACTTCATTGCGAAGGATTCCATCTGTGATTACCGAACTTGAATTTAAAAGCCTGGCCGGCCAGGGCTACAACCGCATTCCGTTGATGGTCGAAGCGTTTGCCGACCTGGAAACGCCGCTGTCGCTGTATTTAAAACTGGCGCATTCCAAAGGTGGCGGCAGATACAGCTTTTTGCTTGAATCCGTGGTGGGCGGCGAGCGTTTTGGCCGCTACAGCTTTATTGGCTTGCCTGCCCGCACGCTGGTGCGCGCCTCGGGTTTTGGCGCGAATGCGGTCACGGAAGTCGTCACCGACGGCATGGTTGTTGAAACCTCGAAACGAAATCCGCTGGACTTTATCAGCGACTATCAAAAGCGGTTCAAAGTCGCGCTGCGCCCTGGTTTGCCGCGTTTTTGCGGCGGGCTGGCGGGCTATTTTGGCTATGATGCGGTGCGCTACATCGAGAAGAAGCTTGAAGCATCTTGCCCGCCCGACACGCTGGGTTGCCCCGACATTTTGCTGCTGCAATGTGAAGAACTGGCAGTGATTGACAACCTGTCGGGCAAGCTTTACCTGATTGTTTATGCCGACCCCAAGCAACCCGAGGCCTACACCAACGCGAAAAAACGCCTGCGTGAACTCAAAGAACAACTCAAATATTCGGTCAGTGCGCCAGTCGTCAAACCCTCACAAGGCTACCCGGCAGAGCGCGATTTTGCCAAGGCGGATTACATTGCTGCTGTTGAAAAAGCCAAGCGCATGATTGAGGCCGGCGACTTCATGCAGGTGCAGGTGGGCCAGCGGATTAAAAAGCGCTATACCGAATCACCCCTGAGCTTGTACCGCGCGCTGCGGTCGTTGAACCCATCGCCGTACATGTATTACTACCATTTTGGAGATTTTCATGTGGTGGGGGCGTCGCCCGAGATTCTGGTTAGGCAAGAGCTGGTGGAGGGCGGTCAAAAAATCACGATTCGGCCACTGGCAGGCACACGGCCACGCGCCTCGTCGCCCGAGGCAGACAAAGCTGTCGAGCAAGAACTGGTCAACGACCCCAAAGAGCGTGCCGAGCACGTGATGCTGATTGACCTGGCTCGCAACGACATTGGCCGTATCGCCAAAATCGGTACGGTCAAAGTGACTGAAGCCTTTGCCGTCGAGCGCTACAGCCACGTGATGCACATCGTCAGCAATGTAGAAGGCGCGCTGCTGGACGGCATGTCCGGTATGGATGTGCTCAAGGCCACCTTCCCGGCAGGCACCTTGAGCGGTGCGCCCAAGGTGCACGCGATGGAAGTGATTGACCAGCTGGAGCCGACCAAGCGCGGCCTGTACGGCGGCGCGTGTGGCTACCTCAGCTATTCAGGCGACATGGACGTGGCCATCACCATCCGCACCGGCATTATCAAAGACCAAATGCTGTATGTGCAGGCGGCGGCAGGCGTGGTGGCTGATTCCGTGCCTGAGCTGGAGTGGAGAGAAACAGAAGCCAAGGCAAGGGCGCTGCTGCGGGCTAGCGAGCTGGTTGAAGAAGGGCTGGAGTGAACATGATGAGCCGAAAAATCAAACTTTTGATGATCGACAACTACGACAGCTTCACCTACAACATCGTTCAGTATTTTGGCGAGCTGGGTGCTGAGGTTGAGGTCTTTCGCAACGACGAAATCACCATCGGGCAAATCGCTGCCAAAAAACCTGATCGTCTGGTCATCTCCCCCGGCCCTTGTTCCCCACTTGAAGCAGGCATTTCAGTTGCCGCCATCCAGCACTTTGCCGGCAAGCTGCCGATTCTGGGCGTTTGCCTCGGCCACCAGTCCATCGGCGCTGCGTTTGGCGGCAAGATTGTTCGGGCGCAACAGCTGATGCATGGCAAAACCAGCATCATCACCACCACGCAGCGCGGCGTGTTTGCTGGCTTACCTGAGCAGTTCACCGTCAACCGTTACCATTCGCTGGCGATTGAAAAATCGTCTTGCCCCGACGTGCTGGAAGTTACGGCCTGGACAGACGACGGCGAGATCATGGGTGTGCGGCACAAAACGCTGCCGATTCAAGGAGTGCAGTTTCACCCTGAATCGATACTGACCGAGCACGGCCACGCGATGTTGAAGAACTTTCTGGTTCAAACTAGGTGAACGATTGCTATTATTTTAGTAGCGCATTGCGCCCGAATCTATTGGGTTAAAGCCCTGTTTAATACCTAAAAACGGCCCTTCCAAGCATTTCTGGAGTACTTTTATGCCCCATACCCATTCAGCACACAAAATCACCGCCAGCGAAGCGTTGCAGCGCACCATTGAGCACCGTGAGATCTTTCACGACGAAATGCTGCACCTGATGCGCCTCATCATGGGTGGCGAGATGTCGCCCGTCATGATGGCGGCGTTGATTACCGGGTTGCGTGTCAAGAAAGAAACCATCGGCGAGATCACCGCCGCCGCACAAGTCATGCGTGAGTTTTCGACCAAGGTTAACGTGGCTGAAAAAACGCATCTGGTGGATATTGTGGGCACTGGCGGCGATGGTTCGCACACCTTCAACATCTCGACGTGTTCGATGTTTGTCGCGGCAGCGGCGGGTGCCAAGGTCAGCAAGCACGGCGGCAGAAGCGTCAGCAGCAAGTCGGGCAGCGCCGATGTGATGGAGGCACTTGGCATCAGCATCAATCTGCCGCCAGAAGCGATTGCACGTTGTATTGAGAGCGTCGGTATCGGCTTCATGTTCGCACCTAGCCACCATCCGGCGATGAAGGCAGTTGCGCCGATTCGCAAAGAGCTTGGCGTACGGACGATTTTCAACATTCTGGGGCCGCTGACCAACCCGGCTAGTGCGCCGAATATTTTGATGGGCGTGTTTCACTCGGACCTGGTGGGGATTCAAATTCGAGCGCTACAGCGCCTGGGCGCAGAGCATGCGTTGGTGGTCTACGGCAAGGACGGGCTGGATGAAATCAGTCTGGGTGCGGCCACGGTGGTGGGTGAGTTAAAAAATGGTGAGATCACCGAATACGAAATTCACCCCGAAGACTTTGGCTTCACCATGGCCAGCAGTCGCGCCCTGCGGGTTGACACGCCCGAGCAGTCCAAAGCCATGCTGCTGGCAGTGCTTGACAACCAGAGCGGCGCGGCGCGAGACATTGTGATCTTGAACGCCGGGGCGGCGCTGTATGCGGCCAACGTGGCGAGCTCGATGCTGGAAGGTATTGACAAGGCGCGGGCGGCGCTGGCCTCTGGCGCGGCGAAGGCGAAGCTGACGGACTTGGTTGCGTTCAGCGCGCAACTGGCTGCATGAGGATGTGATGGTTCAAGTCCTCAAGCAGGTCTCATTCCAATTCCCAATAAAAACAATAACTGCGTTACTTCGCCTTCGCGCCTTGTTCTCGTTACTATTGAGAATTGGCATAAGGTGCTTAACTTCATGCCGCCGTGGTCAATACCTCAGATGAATACTCTTCGTTTCGAGAAACGCGTCGAGACCCTCGCGCCCTCTTTCACGACCGATGCCGCTTTGTTTGAACCCGCCCGCAGGCATTGTCCACAGCCCCGACTCGCGGAAGGCATTGACCCATACCGTACCGCTACGTATGGCCTTGGCAACCCGCAGCGCCACGCGGATGTCTTCGGTCCAGACACCCGCAGCAAGGCCGAACATCGTGTCATTCGCAAGGCTCACTGCCTCAGCTTCATCATGAAATGACATCACTGCCAAAACGGGTCCGAAGATCTCTTCGCGCGCAATGAGGGCGTGGTTATCGACACCATCGAACAAAGTCGGCTCGACGAAATGCCCGCCTGCCAACGCCGCGCTCGCGGGCCGACCGCCACCGGCCACCAGTTGTGCGCTGCGTTTCCCATTCTCGATATAAGAAATGACCCGCTCCTGGTGGGTGGCGCTGACCATAGGCCCCATCGTCGTGGCCGGATCAAACGGATTACCCAGCCGGACCGCTTCAAATTTCTGCTTCAGCTTGGCTACTACTTCAGCCCGAATTGATTCATGCACCAACAGCCGGGAGCCCGATTGACAAGCCTGCCCCGCCAGCGTGGTGATGCCCAGGAACGCCGCGTCCACGGCTTCGTCGATGGCGTGCACGTCGGGGAAAATGATGTGCGGAGATTTGCCACCAAGTTCGAGTGAAACGCGGGTCAGGTTGGCTGCGCAAGCCGCCATCACCTTGCGACCATTCACGGTCGAGCCGGTGAATGCAATCATGTCGAGCAGGGGGCTGCCGGCCATGGTCTGTCCGGCCATCACCCCATCATCGCGGGCGCTGGTGACGATGTTCAACACGCCGGGTGGCAAGCCTGCTTCGACGAAGAAGCGTCCGATCACCAGGGCTGTTCCGGGCGTCAGGTGGGAGGGCTTGAGCACGACGCTGCAGCCCGCCGCCAGCGCGGGGCAACCCTTGTGAGCCAGTGACATTGGCGAATTCCAGTTGGTCAGCACACCAACCGCGCCAACCGGTTCCTTGACTATCAGCCCGATCGCGTTGGGATCTTGGTCGCCCACCATTTCATCGCGCCTATCCATGATCAGGTGCGCATAGTAGTCGAGCGTTTCGGCAGCGCGCAGGACCATGCCACGCTGTCCCGGTTGCCCGACCTCGCGGATCACCATCGCTGTCAGTGCATCGGCGTTGGCGCGAATCGATGCCGCGACGCGCATCAGCACGCCAGCGCGATCGCGTGTCGATGTCCTGCGCCACTCACCGTTGTCGAAAGCCTGTCGAGCCGACTGGATGGCTGCAACGATGTCGTCCTGGGTCGCATCCGCGTAAGTGCCAACAATCGATCCGTCGTAAGGACTCAGACGATTGAATGTCGCACCATCGCGCGCACTGACCCACTTGTTATCGATCAGCAGCAATGGGCCAACGGCCAACGGCTCCAGAAGCTCTGTGGTTTTACCTTGAGTTGGCATGTGATCATCTTTAAAAAACGGGGACGGAATAGGTTCAAATCATCGCAGCTATATCGCAGCCCTACAGGCTAACTCTGCGCAAGAATCAGGTCGGCCGCCTTTTCGGCAATCATCACGGTAGGGCCATTGGTATTGCCGCCGATGAGCGTCGGCATGATCGATGCATCGATAACGCGCAGGCCCTCGACGCCATGCACCGCTAGCCGCGCATCGACGACATGATTCGGGCCGGAACCCATCGCACAAGTGCCGACCGGGTGGAAGGTTGTACCGCAGTTGTTGCGTATGAATTCGATCAGGGATTGATCGTCGGTCACTGTGGCGCCAGGCAGCGACTCCCGGCCCTTGTAGAGGGCGAACGGCTCTGCATTGAGAACACGACGAGCGATCTTCAATCCCTGCAGGATCAGTCGCACATCGCGCTCATCGCTCAGAAGACCGAAGTCGATCAGCGGTTGCTCGTCTGCTGCCTGGCCGGCCAGTCGCACGGAGCCGCGGCTGTACGGTCGCAGGACAACGGTCGACATGGCATAGCCATGACCGAAGCCCACATTGCGCTGCGGATTGCGGCGCGCAGGCATGAAGCTGAACTGGATATCCGGACGGCTCAGTGCCGGGTAGGTGCGAACGAAGGCGTTGCCTTCAAGCACGTTGCTTGAGATAATGCCGCGTCGGAACAACAGATACTGGATAGCATCCCATGCAAGCTGCGGCGCGGCCTTCCAGGACACGCCGTAGGGTTCGGTATTGTTCGTATCGTAGGACAGCGAAATCGCTGCATGGTCCTGCAAGTTCTCGCCAACGCCCGGCAGATCGTGCACCACGCCGATACCCAATGCACGCAGCGCATCGGCAGCACCGACGCCAGAGCGCTGGAGAATTTGCGGCGAACCGATCACACCGGCCGACAGCAACACTTCGCGTCGCGCTTTGAACGTCTGCCAGGCGCCACCTACCAGAAAACGGGCGCCTGTGGCACGACGTCCCTCGAAGGTGATCCGATCCACCAACGCACCCGTGACGATGCGCAGGTTAGGGCGATGCTTCACCGGCGTGAGATAGGCCCGGGAGACCGACATGCGCAAACCATTGCGCTGCGTGACCTGGCGGTAGCCGAAGCCTTCCGGATTGTCTGCGTTGAAATCCTCACAACGCGAATAACCCAGCGACTGGCCAGCCGCGATGAAGCGCTCGGTCGTGCGGCTGCGGGTCTTCAGGTCAGTGACGACCAAAGGCCCGGCCACACCATGAAACGGCGAGTTTTTCCAGATCTCGTTGTTTTCAGATTTGAGGAAGTACGGCAGCACGTCCTTGAACGACCAGCCTGCGTTGCCGGCCTTCGCCCAGTCGTCGTAGTCGCTGGGATGCCCACGCTGGTAGACCATGCCGTTGAGCGCACTCGTCCCCCCGAGTACCTTGCCGCGCGGCACATAGATGCTGCGATTTCCGGCACCCATTTGCGGCACCGTGCTCATACGCCAGTTCATGACTGGGTGATTGAACAGCGCCGGCATGGCCAATGGCACATGAATGAGCGGACTGCTGTCGCGCGGGCCGGCTTCGAGGAGACACACCGAAACATCCGGGTTCGCCGACAGGCGGTTGGCGAGCACACATCCGGCTGAGCCGCCGCCGATGATGACAAAATCAAAAACTTGATCTTTATCCGGATTCATCGTTCGGCCACAACTCTCATTCGACCTTGATCTTGTTTTCGCGAATGACCTTGGCCTTCTTGTCGAATTCGCGCCGGACATAGTTGTTGAAGTCCTCAGGCGAGGGGCTTGCCACCAGTTCGACGCCAACCTCGAGAAAGCGCTGGCGCAGCACCTGCTGGCGCACGGCCTTCTGGACCGAAGCGTTGAGACGGTTGAGTATCTCCACCGGTGTGCCAGCCGGTGCCATCAGGCCGGTGAAGGTGCTGTCCTCGAAACCCTTCACCCCCGCTTCATCCACGGTGGGAATATTGGGCAGCAAGGGGGAGCGCGTCAGGCTCGTCACGGCCAATGGGCGGATTCGCCCACTGCGCACATGTGCCATCGAGGAGGTCATTTGATCGAACATCATCATGACCTGCCCACCGATGAGGTCAGTCAAGGCTTGCGAAGCGCCCTTGTAGGGGACGTGGATCATCTTGATGCCCAGCTGGTTGCTGAACATTTCGGCCGCCATGTGCCCCGTGCCGCCCAGCCCAGCGCTCGCGTACGTCAGCTGGCCGGGTTTTGATCGCGCAAGGGCAACCAGCTCTTCCACGGAGTTCACCGGCACCGTTGGGCTCACGCTCAGAATCATCGGAACAATACCCGTCAAGCTGATACCCACAAAATCCTTCAGGTCGTAGCCGGGGTTCGCGAGCAATGAGGGGACGACCGCAAAGGTATTGGCCATGTGCAAGAGGGTGTAGCCGTCCGGCGCGGCCTTGGCGGCCAACTGGGTGCCGACCAGGCTGCTGGCGCTAGGGCGGTTTTCGATGACAACGGATTGACCGAGATCGTCGGACATTTCCTTGGCAATGCCGCGCGCGACGAGATCGCTGGCGCCACCGGGCGTTACAGCCACGATGATGCGGATGGCGCGGTTCGGATAACTGCCCTGCGCCTGAACAGCGGCGGCGAGCAGACTCAGTGCCAACAACAAAGAGGGACGGATGATGGACATGACACTTCCTTAGTGGTTAGTCGCAGTCGCCGCCATGGACGACGATTTCGTCACCGTCCCAGCTGAAGGTGGCGTTCAGCTTGGCCGCCTTGGTGATCTTCTCCATGTAGTCGAACACTTCCTGCCCTCGGCTGTCCTGCTTGAGAAACTCCGGCTGTGCCTTCTTGTTGACAAGCAGTGGCAGGTAGCTGACGCGCTTGATCTTTCCGCCTTCGACCGCAAGCTTGGCGACCGCGCTGTACTTGGCTTCCGTATGAAAGGGATAAGTCGGATATTCGGGATCGAGCTCGAAGCCGAAGAGGTCCTTGCGCTTGACCGCCCATTCCTTGGCCACGTCGCTGGTGGCACCGGCGGTGGTCAGAATCTGGTTGGGTGTGACGAAGTTGCAGAGACTGTGGAAAATCACCTTGCCCTTGTAGATCTCGACACCCTTCAGGATGTGTGGGTGCGTGCCCAGGATGACGTCGGCGCCCGCATCAATGGCTGCGTAAGGGATTTCATGATCATAATCAAGCAGCGTCACCGGCGTGTGTACCAGCCCTTTGTGCAGGCACACCACGACGACATCGACCTGCTCGCGCAGCTTGCGAATGTCGTCCTGCATGGCCCTGAGGCTGGAAGGCTCGGCAAACGTGTAAATTGCCGGCTTGATGCCCGGTTGAACCGTCTGCTGTTCGTAATGCGTCAGCACGCGAACAAACGAGCAGCCGGGCTTTTCCGACGTGGCCCAGGATTCCTTCGGCCCGACGCAGTTGTAGCTCAAGAACCCGAACTTCGATCCTTTGCGTTCGATAATCGCTGGCGTCTTGGCTTCGGCGAGCGTCATGCCGCCGCCGGTCACCTTGATGCCGAGGCCCTTGAAACCGTTCAGGGTGTCCTCGACGCCGGGGATGCCCGAATCCCAGATGTGATTCGTGGCCAGTGTGATGACGTTGAATCCCGCATTGGCGATGGCTTTCATGCCCGCCGGATCACTGGGCGGAAACATCGCCTCGGAATACGACTTGACCGGCCGGTCCGTGAAGATGATCTCGCCCTGACCCACCACGACATCGGCTTCTTTCAGCGTCGGCGTCACCATCTCGAAATAGGAGTCGGGATCGGGCATGCACAGCATCAAGTCCCCAACGCCCAGCATGGTTGCAATTTTATCGTCCATCATTCAGTCTCCTGTGTTTAAAGTCGTTTACCGGTAGCAGCACATCAATCCTTGGCCTCGTAACTCTTGCCCAGTTCAAGCATCTTGGGTGTCCCGACCAGCTGATTCAGTCGGGTGAAGTCGTACATTGCGTCGCGCCACGGCAAGGTCGTGCCGTTTTCCTTGAGCGAATCGAAATACCCGTTTAAAGTATGGGCGAGCGCCCGCACGGTGCCGCCCGGAAAAATGACCAGCGAAAAGCCGAGCGCCTTGAGCTCCGCTGCTGACTTGACCGGCGTTTTGCCGCCTTCGACCATGTTGGCCAGCAACGGGACACGCCCCTTAAAGCGTGCGCAGACCGCCGCCAGTTCTTCGTCATTGCGTGGCGCCTCGATGAAAAGCACCTCGGCGCCTGCAGCAAGATATGCCTCCGCGCGATCGAGGGCCGCGTCGAAGCCCTCGACTGCGATGGCATCGGTACGCGCGATGACCAGGCAGTCTGGATTGCTGCGCGCATCCAGCGCCGCCTTGATCTTGCCGACCATCTCACCGCACGAGACCAGCGTCTTGTCGGCCAGGTGCCCGCAGCGCTTTGGCATGGTCTGGTCTTCGAGCTGCATGCCCTGGGCGCCACACCTGCTGAACAGGCGCATCGTCCGCTGCACATTCAGCGCATTGCCAAAACCCGTGTCGCCGTCGACGATAAGCGGTACAGAGGTGCGCTCGGTAATGACCGATACCGTATCCACCACCTCGGCCATGCTGATCAATCCGATGTCCGGCCGG
>JAYWBS010000107.1:0-5452 GCA_043781295.1 Polaromonas sp. | reverse complement strand
TTGACAGTGTGGCTAGAGCGGCCGTGCGCAACAGTGTGGATGTGCGGCTGGGCTCCTAAGTACGAAGCAGCTTCTTGCGCACCAGATGAATATTGCTGCGCAGGGCATACAGTTCATCGGTATAGGACAACGGCACGGTCACTTTCTCAGCACGGCTTTCCATCTGGTTGAGCTCTTGCAGCAGCGCCGTGTTGTCTTCAGTTTCGATACGCATTTCAATATTGCGCAACTGGCCATACCACCTGAAGATGCGCGAGCGTACCCGGAAGGCATACAGCGGCGGAATGATGCGCGACAGCGGCAGCAATATGGCAATGATAATGCCCATGACCAGCCACATGCGCTCAATCAAATTAGCCACCCAGAAGTTCAGATAGCGCTGGAGCAGTGGCGCGCCGTTTTTAATCGCACGCTCGGCTTCTTTGGCGATGGGCAGCGTGTTGTTTTCAATATTTGGGTACTCGCGCGCCCGTTTGAACCAGCCAGCACCACCCTGAATTTGCGTACCTGCCTGCGCAAACAATTGCAGCAGTGCCGGGTGCGTGGTGTTGCGGGTCACCAGTGCCGTGGTGGGGGCTACCAGCCGCACATCTTCGGGTGGAATATTGGCAGCCAAGTCCACCACACCGCGCGGCAGGCGGGTAGCACTTAAAAATGCAAAACGCCGTGAATAGGCATCGCTTTGCGCAAAGTTCATCAGCTTGACGCCCGGCGTTTGCAGCAGCATCTGCACCATCAGTGATTCAGGTGCCGAGGCAAACACAATCGCATCCAGATCACCGCCCAAAAACGCCACGGTGGCAGGCGTTTGATCGAGGTTTGAGATTTTTAAACCCGCCGGGTCAATGCGGTTGCTTTCCAGCAGCTTGGCCATCAGGCTGGGCACGCCACTGCCGGGTGTGCCCATGTTGATTTTCATGCCCTGCAATTGGGGCAGGCTGGTCAGCGTTGCCGTAGCAGTAATTTTGCGAGCTGATGCGTCCCGGTAAAACAGCCACAGCGGTTCAACAAACAAGCTGCCGAGTGACGACAGGTTTTCTTCATCTGCATCCGTATAGTCACTGGTGCCGCCCTGCACAAAGCCCAGGTCAACCTTGCCATCACGCAGCAATTGCAGGTTGGCAGCTGAGCCTTCGGAAGGCACCTGCACCACCTCAATGCCGTCAGCCGCCAGCGCTTTCGCATAGCGCTTGCCAAACTCTTCATACGCACTTTGCGCCGGACCCGTGGCCAGCGTGACGCGCCGGGGCGGGTTTGGGTTCAGCCACCAGTAGGCCAGCACCAGCAGGCCGACCGCCAAAAAAACAAATGGGCCAGCCGAAATGGCTAGGTCGCGTATGGAAAGTAAGGTGTAGCGGATAGCTTTAGGCATAGGGCATCACCATAGCACGTTTGGAGCTTTTCAAGTGTTTAAAAAGGCATTTTTTCGCTATAAAAAATGCCTCTAGCCCAATCAATTCGGGCGCAAGCAGCTATAAATTAAATAGCGTCTAATTTTTTGGCAAATGGCGTCGCCGCATCAGCCAGTAGGCTGCCGGAATCACAAACATCGACAACAGCGGTGCCGTCAGCATGCCACCCACCATGGGCGCGGCAATGCGCTGCATGACTTCACTGCCCGTGCCGCTGCCCCACAGTATGGGCAGCAAGCCTGCCAGAATCACGGCCACCGTCATGGCCTTGGGCCGCACACGCAGCACCGCCCCTTCGCGTATCGCGTCCAGCAGACTGGGCGCGCTGTTGTCACCACGCGCCAGCCGGTCTTCCCAGGCCTGCTTTAAATACAGCAGCATGATCACGCCAAACTCGGCGGTGACACCAGCCAGCGCAATAAAGCCAATCGCACTGGCAATCGACAGGTTATGCCCCAGCGCATACAGCAGCCAAAAGCCGCCAATCAGCGAGAACGGCATGGCCAGCATGATCAGCAGCGCCTCGTCAACGCGCTTGAACGTCAGGTACAGCAGGACAAAGATGATCAGCAGCGTAAAGGGCACCACCACCTTGAGCTTGGCGGTTGCGCGTTCAAGGTATTCAAACTGCCCGGACCACGACACGGCGTAGCCAGGGCTGAGCTTGACTTTGACCTCGACTGCGCGCTGCATGTCAAGCACGGCAGATTTAAGATCGCGCCCGCGAATGTCCACGTAAACCCAGCCCGACAAGCGCGCGTTTTCACTGCGCAGCATCGGTGGCCCGTCAGTGATGCGTATCTCGGCCACATCGCCCAGTACCGGGCGCAAGCCGCGATCTGTCACAAAAGGCAGGCGTTTTAATTTTTCGATGGAGTCGCGCGTTTCACGTGGGTACCGCACGTTGATCGGGAAGCGCTGCAGGCCTTCTACCGTTTCCCCGACGTTCTCACCGCCAATGGCGGAGGCCACCACAGACTGCACATCGGCGATGTTCAAACCAAAGCGTGCAGCCGCATCGCGGTTGATGGTGATGTCCACATAGCGCCCGCCGCTCAAGCGCTCGGCCAACGCGCTGCTGACACCTGGCACGTTTTTTACGGCGCGTTCGATCTCGCTGGCGATGCGGTCTATCTCTGCCAGATCAGTGCCCGAGACCTTCACGCCCACCGGGCTTTTAATGCCTGTGGCCAGCATGTCGATGCGGTTGCGGATGGGAGGCACCCAGATGTTGGACAAGCCGGGTACCTTGACGATCTTGTCGAGCTCATCGACCAGCTTGTCGGGCGTCATGCCTGCGCGCCATTGGTTTTTGGGTTTGAACTGAATCGTGGTTTCAAACATTTCCAGCGGTGCCGGGTCAGTTGCGGTTTCTGCGCGGCCTGCCTTGCCGTGTACGGTGGCCACTTCAGGCAGGGTTTTAATCAGCCGGTCGGTTTGCTGTAGCAACTCTGCGGCCTTGCCCGCAGACAGGCCGGGCAGGGCGGTGGGCATGAAGAGCAAATCGCCTTCGTCGAGCGGCGGCATGAATTCACCGCCAATACGCAGCATGGGCCAGGCCGTAGCCGCCAGCAGCAGCACGGCAACTGCGATGGTGGCGCGTGGCCAGCGCAGTACGGCATCCAGCAGGGGCCGGTAAGCCTTGATGAGTAGGCGGCTCAGCGGATTTTTCTGTTCATCCGGTAGTCGACCGCGAATCAGGTAACCCATCAGCACCGGAATCAGGGTAACCGACAGGCCTGCCGCTGCTGCCATGGCATAAGTCTTGGTAAAAGCCAGCGGCGAGAACAGCCGCCCTTCTTGTGCTTCGAGCGTGAATACGGGTATGAAAGACAGCGTGATGATCAGCAGGCTGAAAAATAGCGCCGGGCCCACTTCTGCCGCTGCATCGCCAATCACGCGCCACTGATCATCGCCTTTCAGGTCAACACCTGGATGCGCATGCCGCCAGCGCTCAATGTGTTTGTGTGCGTTTTCAATCATCACCACCGCCGCATCGACCATCGCACCAATGGCAATCGCAATGCCGCCTAGTGACATCACGTTGGCGTTGACCCCCTGGTAGTGCATGACGATAAAGGCAGCCAAAATACCCAGCGGTAGCGAGACAATCGCCACCAGCGCCGAGCGCATGTGAAACAAAAACACGAAGCACACCAGCGCCACCACGATGAACTCTTCCACCAGCTTGTAGCTGAGGTTGCTGACGGCCCGTTCAATCAGGCCGGAACGGTCATAGGTGGGCACGATTTCGACGCCCGGCGGCAGGCTGCCTTGCAGTGATCTGATTTTGTCTTTGACTGCCGCAATGGTCTCCAGCGCGTTTTTACCAGAGCGCATCACAATCACGCCGCCCGTCGCCTCGCCTTGCCCGTCAAGCTCGCCAATCCCGCGCCTCATCTCGGGGCCAAGCTGTATGCGTGCCACATCGCCAAGGCGTACCGATATGCCAGCATTTGAAGTGATGAGCGGGATTTTTTTAAAATCATCAAGGCCATTGAGGTAACCAGAGGCGCGCACCACGTATTCAGCTTCTCCCAGCTCCAGCACGGCCCCACCTGTTTCCTGGTTGGCTTTTTGCAGGGCCTCAATCACACGGGTATGTGGAATGTTGTAGGCCGCCAGTTTGTCAGGGTCAAGCACCACCTGGTACTGGCGCACCATGCCGCCCACGGATGCGACCTCTGCAACATTGGGCACGGTTTTAAGTTCGTATTTTAAAAACCAGTCTTGCAGCGCACGCAACTGGCCGGCGTCCATCTTGCCGCTGCGGTCAATCAGCGCGTAGGTGTAGATCCAGCCCACACCGGTGGCGTCTGGCCCCAGTGCGGGCTTGGCCGACGGTGGCAGGCGTGACTGCACCTGGTTCAAATACTCCAGCACCCGGGAACGCGCCCAATACGGGTCCGTGCCATCTTCAAACAAAATATAAACAAACGAGTCACCAAAAAATGAATAGCCACGAACCGTTTTTGCACCCGGCACCGATAGCATGGTGGTGGTGAGCGGGTAGGTCACCTGGTTTTCAACAATACGCGGCGCCTGGCCGGGGTAGCTGGTGCGGATGATGACCTGTACGTCTGACAAATCGGGCAGCGCATCCAGCGGTGTTTTTTGCACCGACCAGACACCCCAGGCCGCGATCATCACGGTGGTCAGCAGCACCAGAAAGCGGTTGACGATGGACCACCGAATCAGCGCGGCGATCACCGTGGGACTCCGATTGCGGGAGACATTGACGCTTCATTGTTCAGTCTTGCTTCCACGCCTTTCAGGCTGGCTTCCGAGTCAATTAAAAATTGCGACGACACCACCACACGCTGGCCGGCTGTGAGCCCTTTTTTGATTTCAGTCTGGCCGCCGGATTCGATGCCAGTTTCAACATTGACCGGGCGGTAACGTCCACCGTCTTCGGCCAGCATCACCACATTGCGTTGGCCTGTGGCGATGATGGCCTCGGTGGGCACCAGCAGCGCGGGCGTGCTTCGCTTGTCCATCAACTGCATCGTGACCAGCATGCCGGGAACCAGTGCGTTGCCGGGGTTGGCCAGCTGCACGCGTGCTTTCACCGTACGGGTAGCGGGCGTTACTTCAGGCAGTATGGCCTGCACCGTGCCAAGAAACACGGTGCCTGGCGCACCGGGGCTGCGTGCCTCTACCTTGGCGCCGGTACGAATCAGGGTGATCTGGCTCTCGGGGACTTCAGCCAGCGCCCAAACCGTGGTCAGGCCGTTGATACGGGCCAGCGTCATGCCAGGGGTGACTGTCATGCCTTCACGGGCCACCAGCTCTGCCACCACGCCGCTTGATGGCGCAGTGATGGTGACGCGCGCCTGCGCATTGCCACTTGATTCAACCCGGTCGATTTGCGCCTGTGTCATTCCCACCAGCAGCATGCGCTGACGTGCTGCGGCAATCAGCGGTGCATCATTGCCCACGGCTTTTTTGATGGCTAAAAACTCCTGCTGGGCCGCTACCCACTCGGGTACATACA
Organism: Polaromonas sp.; assembly: GCA_043781295.1. Classification (GTDB taxonomy): domain Bacteria; phylum Pseudomonadota; class Gammaproteobacteria; order Burkholderiales; family Burkholderiaceae_C; genus Polaromonas. The sequence goes on along the minus strand of JAYWBS010000107.1, from coordinate 46 downwards.
GGTCGGCAAAAGGCTGACCCGCGCGCACGGCGTCCAGCGTGGCGCG
>JAYWBS010000106.1:0-5526 GCA_043781295.1 Polaromonas sp. | reverse complement strand
AGCGCTGCCGCCTTGCTGGCGGTGGCTTACTTTTATTCGGGCGTGGTGGTCACCAGCTTTACCGGTGCGCTGATAGCGGCTGCCGTGCTGGGGGCACTCAACACGGTGGTCAGGCCGTTGCTGGTGTTGCTGACCTTGCCAGTCACGCTGGTCACGCTGGGCCTGTTTTTGTTTGTCATCAATGCCTTGATGTTCTGGGCAGCGGCCAGTCTGGTCAGTGGTTTGAATGTGGCGGGTTTTGGCGCGGCCTTGATCGGCTCATTGATTTACTCGGTGCTGCAACTAGCGATCGAGTTTGTCCTGGAGCGTTTGCTGTTTAATCAGCGCGTCTAGCTGCCGGGCGCGGGTGTCGATGATGGAGCCTTCCATAAAGTCAGCGCTCGCCGGATTGCTGCGCATCATGTTTTGCGCAGCCCGCAGGCGGTCAAGCGCGGCCGGGTAATCGAGCCGCGCCGCGTGGCTTTCGGCATCAGCGCGAATCGCCCGCACCGCTTGCCCCTGGTTGCCATAGGCCACTGCCAACAACTGCCATGCACCGCTGTCTTTGGGGTGGTCTGTCACCCAGGTCAGCAGCCGGCTTGAGACATCTTGCGCCCGGCCTGCTGCCAGCAAGGCTTTGGAGTGCACCAGCAGGTCTGCGCGTTGCGTGGTTTTGCTGATGTCGATGAGCTGCGCAGCAGGCGGTATGGTGCCCGCCAGCAAATCAACTTCCATCGACAAGAGCGTGGCTGCGCTGCTAGCACCCACGTTGTCTCCCGCAATGGTTTTGACTTTTTCCACAAGCACGCGCGCAGTTGCAAACTCGCGCAACTTTGCCGCTGCCAACGCACCGGCGTACATCGCGCCCGCGTTGCGAATGTCGAGCGCCGCTGTGGCTGCCAGACCCACTACTGCGGGCCGCTGTGCTTCAGCCACCATAGCGCGAAGCACATCTACGCCAGGGTCTGCCAGCACCCTGGCGCGCGCCGCCATCATGGCATGCAGCACGCGCGCTTTGACAGCAGCTTCATTGCTGGCAAAGTTTGCGCTGGGGGCCTCAATAGATGCCAGCTGCAAACGGGCCTGCACCTCAGCAATCCGCTGCGTGGTCAGCGGGTGAGAACGTAAATACGGAAACGCGCCGTTGTCATTGAGCCTGGACGCCTGCTGCAGCTTTTCAAACATGCTGGCCACGCCCCGGCTTTCAAAACCGGCATCCAGCATCACGCCAATCCCCACACGGTCTGCTTCGCGCTCCATGTCGCGTGAAAAATTGAGCTGGCTTTGCGCCGCAACCGCCTGGCCACCCACAATGGCTGCGCTGGCCGCCTGTGGATTTTTGCTGGCGGCCAATGCGCCCAATATCATGGCGCCAATCAACAGGGGTGTGGTCTTGGCCTGCTGCGTGATAAGGCGCGAAATATGGCGCTGCGTCACGTGGCTCAGTTCATGGCCCAGCACGGCTGCCAGCTCGTCGCGGCTGGTGACCGCACCCATCAGGCCAAGATGCACGCCCAAGTAACCGCCGGGCAGGGCAAAGGCATTGATGCTGCGGTCACGGATTAAAAATATCTCCCAGGCAAAGCGCTCGTCCAGCTCGGCGCTCAGCTCACCGCGCGCCCGCGCTGCCGTCATCAAGGGCTGCCAGATGGTCTGTAGGTAGTCCATCAGCACCGGGTCGTCAATATAGTCCGGGTCGCGGTAAATACTGACGGCAATGCGGTCGCCAATGCGCCGTTCGGCGGCGGCTGCCAGCTCGGAGTTGTCACCCAGCGACGGCAATGCACCCGACGGCCTGAACGGCGATTGCGCGTGTAGTGGCGCATGACTTGCCGCCACAAACAGCGCAGCGGCAAATGCCAGCTGCTGGGCAGATGCCTTAAAACGGGTCAAGGGGAACAAAAGCAAGTACCTCTGCGGTGTTGGTGTTAATCAGTACAGTCCAGAAGGTGCTGCGCCCTACCATAGGAATGTAGCCGACAGGAATGCGGGTGGGTATGGATTTCAAAGCGGCGTCAATCTCAAGCGCGCGCGCTGGAAAGCGGGTTTTCAGGTCAGCCAGCGGCTTGGCGCTGGCGATGACCTGCGGTTTGGCTTTCTCGTAGCTTTGCCACAAGTTGGGCTGGGCACCCAGCGCCACACCGCCTAGGGCCACCATCGTGGCATCGGTTTTTTCGGCGTTGTTTTTGAACTCACGTACCGACAAAAGCGTTGGCCCTGTCCACGGGAGTTGGTTAAGTTCCGGTGGCGCACGATCGAGCAACTCGGTCGGTACCTCAATGGCATGCACCACGTTAAAACGGTAAATTTCAAACGCCAGATGTACGGGTCGGGCCACAGCTACCGTCCACAAGCCATAGCTCAGTGCAGCGATTTGCAGCAGGCCAATCACCGCAAAATCAAAGCGCATCACATGGCGCGGCTTGCGGGTGTTGAAGACTGACAAAGTGATGAGCGGGCCAAGAATCACGTCAACGGCAACCACCAGCAAAAACAACTCGCGCCCGCCAGAAATCTCGCGGTAGGGGTAGGGGTACCAGACATAAAAAACCAGCACGGCGGCCAGCACGGCCAGGCCAAGGCTGAGACCCAGGTGAATGCCAGAGGCTTTGAATTTGCTCTTCCAGAGCGTAGAGTTTGGGAACATGGTCTTTATGATGACGTACAGTTGTAAAGGTTTTGTAACGGCGCAATAAATATGACAAAAAATTCGGGGTTGACCCACTTTGATGCTCAAGGCCAGGCGCATATGGTTGACGTTGCCGCCAAAGCAGCCACGCATCGTATCGCCATTGCCGAGGGCCGTATTGTCATGAACCCGGCCACACTGGCCATTATTTTGGCAGGCAACGCCAAAAAAGGCGACGTGCTGGGCATTGCCCGGGTGGCCGGCATCATGGCCGCCAAAAAAACCTGCGACCTGATTCCCCTGTGCCATCCGCTGGCCCTGACGCGGGTGGCCATCGACTTCACGTCCGACGAAACAACCAGCAGCATCGCCTGCCGTGCAGCGGTAGAAACTGTTGGCCCCACCGGCGTTGAAATGGAAGCCCTGACAGCGGTGCAAATTGCACTGCTGACGATTTACGACATGTGTAAAGCGGTAGACCGGGGCATGACGATGACCGATGTGCGCGTGCTGGAAAAGCATGGCGGCAAGTCGGGTAGTTTTGTGAATTCTTAAAGATTTTCAGCTTCCACTTAATCCATGCTGGACGGGTTAAGTAACCTCATTGCTCTGCTATAAAATGGCAATCCTTGTCACTTAATTTGGCATTCTGGAGCTATGAAATATGTCACTCAACATATCACTGCCTGCTGCGCTTGAGAACCGTGTGCGCGAGCAAGTCGCTTCTGGCCTATACGGCTCGGCCAGTGAAGTTGTACGCGAAGCATTGCGGTTTTTTGAAACCTATCAAAGCGCGCAAACTGCCAGTTTGGCAGCACTCAAGTCTGACATTGCAAAAGGCCTGCATGACGTAGAGTTGGGACGCATGAGTTCAGGCGACATGGCGGCCATCAAGGCTCAAGGGCGTGCTGTTTTGAGACAAAAAACTAAAAACTGATGACTTCAACTCAGCCCGTGCTTCGATATACGCAAAGCGCGCAATCTGATTTACTCGAAGCATGGCTATTCGTAGCTGAAGAAAATCTGACTGCCGCAGATAAGCTGCTTGATCAAATTGACCGCGAAGTAGCAACGTTGCTGCTGCAACCACTGATGGGGAGAGCACGCCCTGAATTGGCTGTTGGACTTAGAAGTTGGCCTGTATCAACTTCATACGTGCTGTTTTATGTGGTCGATACAGAAAATTTGACTGTCGTGCGAGTGTTGCACCACGCCAGAGATATTCGCCAGTTCGGCTTTGACGCGTAACCGCAACCAGGAAAGCTTAACGCTTGCTGTTGGCCTTGGCCCATTTCGCATGCTCTTTAGGAAAAGCCGCTCGGTACCTGGCCAAGTGCGCCAGTGCCTCATCGTCACGGCCCAGCATGACGGCGCTTTCAATGGCTTTTTCAATCACCCGTGGCTCGGGCGAAAAGTGAAGCAAGGCGGTTGCGGTGTTGAAAGTCCACACAGCGTTGGCCGGCGTTAACGGCGTGAGAATCAGCTCGGCAAAACGGACTTGGTCAGCAAACAGCCACGACTCACGTATTTTTGCCAGCGTGTCATCACTGTAAGCCGCAGCGCGTGCTTCGGGTTGCAAATAAATCTGGCTGATGCGGTAGTAGTCCCAAGCTGTATAACCTGTAATTGCTATTAATAATATAGCTGCTTGCGCCCGAATAATAAGGGCTAGAGGGCTATTTTCGGTCTCTAAATGCTGTTTTTGATGCCACAGCAGCAAAACGCACAAACCGAAAGCCATTTGAAATGGCCCGTACCACAGCGGGTACTCCAGCATGCTGTGCAGCAAAATGACGGCCAACACCGTCCAGGCCAATTGGCGGGTGGCATCGCGTTCCCGCCACGGCGCTTGCTTGAGCGCCCACCACATAAAGCCGCCGCAAACAAACACCGCAAAGGGCAGGCCCATCTCGACCGCTAGTTGCAGCGGCAGATTGTGGGCGTTGTCAAGAATGTCGCAAAACCGCAGGCCGTTGTACAGCGTGGTGTAGTGCGCGTAGTCAAGCTCACCCCAACCCCAGCCTAGCCAGGGCTTTTGGGCGATCAGGTGCAGCACGTTGGACCACAGCACAATGCGACTGCCACAGGCCTCTTCACCAGACCGCAATCTGGCCGCCATGCCATGCTGCCACAGGTCAAACCCGGCTGCCCAAGGCAGTGCCACCGCTGCCAGCCCATAGGCCAGCACGGCCACCAGCAACACGCGCCGAACCAGCGGTTGGCGCCATACCCCCCAGGCAGCGCACAGCGCACAGACCAAGGCAAGCTGCAATGCGCCAGTGCGTGAGGCAGATGCCGCGTTACCGACGGCCAGCAAAATAGCTGCAAACGTCACCCACCAGCGCGTACGCGGCGCAATTTGCCCATCTGTAGTTGCACCTTCTGAGCGCTTTGCCACCCACCAGATCAGAGCAGCCAACGCGATATTGGTCAGGCTGGCGAACTGGTTGCGTTGGCGCAAGTTGGCAAAGGCTTCACCAGGCCAAGTGGTTCGGTTAACCAACGGTTCAAACGCAGCCGTCAAACCAAAATATTGCAACAAGCCGATGATGCTGCTGACCAGCCCCGCCAGCAGCCACGCCTGTGCAACAGGACTTGACCATCGTTGTGCAAAAGAGGCATGGCCGATGGCTTCTCGCAAGTACAGTGACGCCATCAAGAACAAGCCTGTGCCTGCAGCCAGCGCAACAAGCCACGGCACAACAGCCGGCGAAGGGCCAGGAGCAAATGGGTTCAGCCAGGGCAGCGCTAATAAAATGAGGGCAGCAAAAGACTGCATAAGCAAAAGACGCAGGCCGTGGGATTCAAGAAGAGACTCGCAATACGCATCGAGGTTTTATGTTGCAGTTGGTTGAGCCAAAGTAAATTGTAGCGGGGCGTCACTGAACTTTCAGCTCGCCGATATAGCTACCGTTTTC
>JAYWBS010000105.1:0-16047 GCA_043781295.1 Polaromonas sp. | reverse complement strand
CGGGTGCAGCGCGCCAAGCCCGGCGCCTGAGTGTTTTAAGCTGAATCAGACGGCGGTGATGGTTTGGGGTAGTCAACCCTGATGACGCTTAAAACCCGTACGCCGTCTGGCATCCCCAGGGTCACCTCATCACCCACCCGTGACTTGAGCAGCGCCCTGGCCACAGGCGACACCCAGCTGACCTGGCCCGCCAAAGTATCAGCCTCATCAATGCCCAGAATGGTGATGCTGCGCTCCACGCCAGACTCATCCGCATAGGTCACCGTAGCCCCGAAAAACACCTGGTCCTTGCCATGGTGCACAGAAGGGTCGGTAATGTCTGCAATCTCAAGTCGCTGCGTCAGGAACCGAATGCGCCTGTCAATCTCGCGCAGCCTTTTTTTGCCATAAATGTAGTCACCGTTTTCAGACCGGTCCCCATTGCTGGCCGCCCAGTGAACAATCTCAACCACCTTGGGGCGTTCATCATCAATCAAGCCCAAAAGCTCATCGCGCAGACGAGCGTAACCCGCTGGCGTGATGTAGTTTTTGCCACCTGCCGGCAGTGGCGGCAGGGTCAAATCATCGTCATCAGCGTCGGTTTCTTTTGTGAAGGCTTTGCTCATGGTGTAGCTACCCGGGGATGTGCGCTGCACAGAAAAGTCTGCAAGGCCATGATAGTCGATTCACTATACATTTAATAGCTACTCGCACCCGAAAACAGGCGGTTGTGGCTACTTTCGTTTACGAAATTGGCTAATTTTTGAGCTTTTTTCAGGTTTAGTTGCCCCCAAAAGCAATTTCGAGTGATTTTTAGTCGTTTTAAGGTATATTTAAGTGCTGCAGCCCAATAAATTCGGGCGCAAGCAGCTATTTTTTTAATAGCATTTGGTTTTATTGGAAAACGCTAGGCACAAAGAAAAATAGCCTAGAGGGGTAAGCCTCTATTGATCCGGCCCGATGAAGTATCAAGCCGCATATCGAACCCTGCTGTCCTGAAAGTAGCTCATCACACGCTCGGGTGACTGCTCCAGCATCACCATGTGATCGTTAGCCGCTTCGCGCAACTTGTCTCTTGTGCGTACTGGCATGCGTTTGCTCATCGCCTGCTTGAGGTCCGCATTGAGCCGCTCTTCTGGGTTGAGCTGAGGGCTGTAACTGGGCAAATAAAACAGCTCAATTTGATCAGCCCTCTCAGCCACCCAAGCCTTGACGAGTTTGCTGTGATGAACCCGCAAATTATCCAGAATCAAGAAGACTTTTTTGCCCGCATCTTTGATCAAGGCAGCTAAAAATTCAATCAGCTTGTCCGCATCAAAGGCATCATCAATGATCATCCAGCGCGTCTTGCCCTGATTGGTCACTGTCGCAATCATGGAGAGCTTTTGGCGCGCACCGCCGATAGTCATTGCAATAGGCGTTTTGCCCGAGGGCGCAAAGCCTCTGCCGCGCAGATCCGTGTTCACCAGCGCCGTCTCATCGCCCCAGTGAACCTCAGCGCCTTCGCGTCGAGCGCGCTGCTCTATGGCGGGGTACTCACCTTGTAGCCAGGCCTGCACGGCTTGGGGGCTTCGCTCATAGGCCCGTTTGATGGGCTTTTGCGGGGTAAAACCCCAGCGCTTTAAGTATTTGCCAACACTGCGCACATGCAGCCTGAAGCCATACTCCTGGCTGATGAGTTCGGCCACAGCAGCCCTACTCCAAAGAAAAAAATCCATCTTCAACTGCTCTGGACGCTTGTCGATGATCGTTCTTTGGATGGCCTCTTCCTGGGCAGCACTTAACGTACGCCCCAAGCCTGGGCTGCGCCCGCGCAAGGCCAGACGAATGGCTGGCCAGCCACCTGCATCGAAGGCATCAATGCAAGCGCGCACGGGCGGGTAACTCAGCCCCGTCATCGCCACAATTTGCATGATCTTGATCCCCTTTTTATGCAGCCGTACGACTTGCTTGCGCCGCTCATGGAGTTGCTCGAGAGTTTGTTTCGCTGCGTTTTCTTTTTCAATCTCGATTGGAGTAAGAAACATACTGGAAAGTTCATACTTTATTGGGCCGGATCAATAACTCCGATTTTTTACAAGACCGGTAGCCAGATGATCACAAACCAGCTCGGCGGTCAGGTGGACTACACCATCGAGGCGCTCAGCGCAGTGCTGCCGCAGATCGAGGCCGGCAAAATGCGCCTGCTCGCCGTCACGTCGCCAGAGCGCGTCACGTCTTATCCCAACGTACCGACTTTGGCCGAATCGGGCGCGCCTGGCATGGACCTCGTCGGCTGGAATGCGCTGTATGTACCTGCTGGCACGCCGCCAGCCATCGTCGAAAAGCTCAACTTTGAAATGAAAAAAAGTTTTGGCCAACCCCGACGTGCAAACCCAGTTCAGAAAGCTCGGTTATGAGCCGGGCGTGTACAAATCGGTGGACCAGCTCGCACGCTTTGCGCCAGTCGAAGTCACGCGCTGGGGAAAGATGATTCGCAGCGCCGGCATCAAGGCGGACTGAACTTTACTGTTCGATGCTCCAAAATCGGGGTTTTCCCGGTTTATGGTCTGACCATTAACTGAGATGATGATTAATCGCTTGCCCCGCATTTGCCCCAGCAAGTTCAAACATCATTCGACCGATCTGAAGGTAACTTTCATGCATTTCCAATCACGCGCACGTGCACGCGCTGGCCTGCGCCTTCGCACCACACTGCTTTCGTTGACAGCCGCCGCTTTTTCATTAGGCGCAGTTTCCCAAGTGCAAGCGCAGGCCGCCTATCCGACCAGGCCCATCACCATCATTTCGCCATTCGCTGCAGGCGGCTCGGTCGATGTGCTGACGCGCATCGTTGCCGCTAACATGAGCCAGACGCTGGGCCAGCCCATGGTGATCAATACGCTGGCAGGTGCAGGCGGCACCATAGGTGCGGCGCGTGGTGCACAGTCACCGCCAGATGGCTATACGCTGGTCGCCGGTAGCTCAGGTTCAAATGCTGCGGCATACTCTGTATATGAAAAGTTGTCGTACAAGGCTGACGACTTCGTACAGGTTGGTGTGTTCGCCATCATTCCTGCGCTCATCGTCGTGAAGAAAGATTTGCCGGTGAAGTCGCTACAGGAGCTGGTAACTTATGCGAAGGCGAATCCCGGCAAGCTGTCGTTCGGCCATCCTGGTGTCGGCAGCTCGGTGCACCTACAGTGCGAACTGCTCAATCAGGTCGCGGGCATCAACATCCAGATGGTGCCCTACCGTGGCGCAGGCCCGCTCATGACCGACTTGATGGGCGGCCAGATCGACGGCGCTTGCGATGCACCTCCGTCGTCCAGCGGACCACACAAGGCCGGGCAGATTCGCGCCATCGCCGTGCTCGGTGACCAGCATGCACCGGGAATGACGGAAGTCCAGACCACGGTCGAGCAGCAGATGCCTGCATTGCAGGGCTCCGCCTGGGTCGCATTCTTCGCGCCCAAGGGCACGCCACCTGCCATCGTGGAAAAACTCAACCGAGCGCTATCCACTGCGCTCGACAACCCTGACGTGCTACAGCGATTCGCCAAGCTGGGAACCAACATTCCGCTCGCTAACCAGCGCAGCCTCAAATACAACGACGACTTCATGAAAAGCGAAATCGCCAAGTGGGACACCGTGGCGCGCACCGCGCGCATCCCCAAGCAGTGAGTCGAATAACTTGAATCAACATCTGACGGGGATGACATGTCCTGGATAACCGGCGTTGGCCTCACAAACTTTGGCCGGCATGAAGGCCAGTCCAGCCTGGACCTGATGACCACTGCGGCAGCCGCTGCGCTTACCGACTCCGGGCTGGTGCGCAAGGACATCGACGGACTCGTCTGCGGGTACTCGACGACGATGCCGCACATCATGCTATCAACGCTGTTCGCAGAACACTTCGGACTACAGCCGCGTTATGCACATGCAGTTCAGGTCGGCGGTGCAACCGGCTTTGCCATGATCATGGCGGCGCACCTCATCGTCAGAGGCGGTGCTGCTGACAACGTCATGGTCGTCGCCGGCGAGAACCGGCTCACCGGGCAAACACGGGACATGACCATGCAGACGCTGGCGCAGGCCGGTCATGTCCGTTACGAAGTGCCGTTGGGCGCCACAGTGCCAGCGTACTACGGCCTGGTCGCATCACGCTACATGCATGAGCACAGCTTGGCCGAAGCGGACCTCGCCGAGCTCGCGGTGCTGATGCGAAAGCATGCGATGAGTCATCCCGGCGCGCAACTTCGAGACCCGATCACGGTGGCCGATGTGCTCGCGTCGGCGCCGATCGCACCGCCGCTCAAGCTGATGGACTGCTGCCCGATCTCTGACGGTGGCGCGGCATTCATCATCAGCCACGAGCCGGTCAATGCGCATTCACTGCGTATCCGCGGTTGCTCGCAGGCGCACACGCACCAGCACGTCACGGCTGCGCCTGACCTGACGCAGTTCGGCGCTCGCGCTTCTATGGAGCGCGCCATGTCTGAGGCCGGCATTGCGATCAGCGATGTCGGCTACGCGGCGGTCTACGACAGCTTCACCATCACGCTGGCCATCCTGCTGGAAGAGATTGGTTTGTGCGCGCGCGGAGAGTCGGGGCGCATTGCCGCATCTGGATATTTTTCAGCCGACGGCGTGGTGCCGCTCAACACACATGGCGGGCTGCTGTCATACGGCCATTGCGGCGTCGCCGGCGCTCTCGCACATCTTGCAGAAACGCACCTGCAGCTCACGCGGCGTGCAGGCGCACGGCAGATAGCATCAGAGCCATCCATCGCCATGCTGCATGGTGATGGCGGCATCATGTCCTCGCATGTCAGCATGATCATGGAGCGATGCCAATGAGCAGCGAGACCATCACACCGCCAGCCACCGACTGGACCACCGGCACCGAAGCAGTCCTTTATGAACGCTGCCCGCAATGCGGCCATCTCAGCTACTTTCGCCGCGGCTTCTGCCCGGCATGCGGAACATCGCCGGTGGACACGCTCGCGAGTGTGGGAAAAGGCACTGTGTATGCAGCGACGATCGTCGTGCGCGCGCCGAGTCCTGAATGGAAAGCGCTTGCGCCCTACGCGATGCTTCTGGTCGATCTCGATGAAGGTATTCGCATGATGACTCACGGTACCGCAGGGCTGCGCATCGGCGACCGCGTGCGCATCGGCTGGTACCAGGCCGGCGACAAACTTCTGCCTCGCGCAGCACCTCTCGTTTCTTAGCATATAAAGATTTTCGGTACCGTATGACTTCCACTGCATCCACTCCCGCTGCCTTCGGCCACGGCCTGAGCTACGCCAACCACCCACGCTCGATCGCTATCGTCGGCGCCTCTGACAACGTCGACAAGCTGGGGGGACGTTGCATGCAATACCTGCTGCGCTTCGATTTCAAAGGCGAGATTTATCCCATCAATCCTTCGCGCCCGGAAACACAAGGGGTCAAGACTTACGCTGACTTCGACGCCTTGCCGGGCCTGGCCGAACTGGCCGTGATCGCCGTGCCGGGCCAGCAGGCCGTCGATGCCGTCGAAGCCTGCGCGCGCCACGGCACAAAAGTCGCCGTCATCCTCACCGCCGGCTTCGGTGAGACCGATGATGCTGGACGCGCACAGGAAAAACGCATGGTCGATGCAGCACGCGCCAGCGGCATGCGGCTGATCGGCCCGAACACGCAAGGCCTTTCAAATTTTGGCAGCGGCGCGATCGCCAACTTCTCGACGATGTTCGTTGAAACTGAGCCGGCAGACGGCCCCGTTGCTGTTGTCTCGCAAAGCGGGGGCGGCTCTTCGGTGCCCTTTGGCCTGCTGCGCGAACGTGATATCGGCGTGCGCTACTGCCACGCCATCGGCAACCAGTGCGATGTGACGGTTTGCGAACTCGCGACCGAGGCCGCGCGCGATCCAGTCATCAAACTATTGCTCCTCTACCTCGAAGGCATTCCCGACGCAGCCCACATTGCCGAGCTCGCAACCGTGGCACGTGAGCGCGAGTTGCCTGTGCTTGTCGTCAAGTCGGGGCGCACGTCGGCCGGGCAGAAAGCATCGCTGTCGCACACCGGTTCACTCGCCACCGAAGACCGCGTGGTCGATGCCTTCTTTGACTTTCACGGCCTCAAGCGCGTCGATGATGTCGGTGGTCTCGTCTATCCGGCCGAGCTTTACCTCAAAGGCTGGAAGCCGACCGGCCGCCGCCTCGTGGTGATCAGCAACTCGGGTACAGCGTGCGTCATGACGGCGGACGCCGCAACACGCGCGGGCATGCAGATCAACGAGCTCCTGCCTTCAACACAGGCCGCCCTCTCGCAAGTGTTGCCGTCGTTTGCCACCAAGGTGAACCCGGTCGACATCACAGCGGCGCTGCTCAGCAACAGCCGGCTCTTCGGTGACATCCTGCCCATCATCGCGAAGGATCCGGGATCGGATGCCTTCCTGATTTCGGTGCCGGTCGCAGGACGCGGCTACGACGTGGACGCTTTCGCGCGCGATGCGAGCGCCTTCGCGACTGAGACTGGCAAGCCGGTCGTCATCGTCACACCGCAGCCCAAGGTGGCGCGCAAATTTCGCGATGCAGGCCTGCCGGTCTTCACGCTGGAGAGCGAAGCCGTCGCAGCTCTGCACCAGTTCATCACATCGCATGAAGTGCTGACGCAGGCACGGGAAGCGCGTGGCGCAGGCAAGCATTTGCCAACGTTGACGAAGGGCGATACCTCTGTCGCACCAAAAGTAATGAACGAAGCCGATGGACTTGCGCTTGCTGGCTCGCACGGCATACCAGTGGTTGAACATCGGCTCTGCCAGAGCGAAGAAGACGCCGTACGCGCCCTGCCCGCACTCGGCGGACGCGTGGCGGTCAAGGGTTGTACTACGGCAGTCACGCACAAGTCCGATGTGGGACTGGTGCAGCTCAACGTGACGAATGATGAAGAGGTGCGTAAGGCTTATCGCACCATCATGGATGCGGCGAATCGCCAGCAGATTCCTCTCGACGGCGTACTGCTTGCACGCATGGTGCCGGGGCGCAGGGAGATGATCATTGGCGCGCATCGCGACCCAACCTTCGGCGCGGTGCTCACCGTTGGCGATGGCGGTAAATACGTCGAGCAATTGCCGGATGTTCAGGTGCTTATGGCAGGGGTCACGCGTGCTGAAGTCGAGCGCGCGATTGGCAAGCTCCGCATTGCGCCCGTACTCGCAGGCGTGCGCGGCGAACCTGCCATGGACACCGGCGCGCTCTGCGATGCGGTGCTCGCACTCGGGCGACTCATGAACGACGAGTCACAGCAGATCGACAGCGTCGACCTGAACCCGGTGATCCTGTTCGACGACGGCAAGGGCTGTGTCGCAGTCGATGCGGTGATTGTTCGGTCACGCGCCAACGCTTAGGTACCGAACCATGTCCGCCCGCGCGTTAGACATCTGCATTTATGGCGCAGGCGCAGTAGGTGGCAGTATGGCTGTGAGGCTCGCCGGCACAGGCGCCCGTGTGACTGCAGTCGCTCGAGGCGCGCATGCCGAGGCGATTCGCCGCAACGGGCTGACATTGATCAGCGGGGACCAGCGCCGCACTGTGCAAATTCACTGCCCAGAAAACCTCGCGGACATTGCGCCTCAAGACGTGCTCATCGTCGCGTTGAAATGGCCTTCGGTGTTCGAAGCCGCGGCGAAATTTTCTGCGCTGCTCAAACCAGGCGGCCTCATCGTCTTTGCCATGAACAGCATCCCATGGTGGCTCGCTGATGGCTTCGACGAGACTATAAAAAAACGATTGCGTGACGCGCTCGACCCGGACGGTGTGCTGTCGAGAGCCATCCCCGCAGGCTGTATCGTTGGCGCCGTTGTGCGATCGGCAAACGAGATCAGTGAGCCCGGCATCGTCGTCAATAGCGGACCTGCACACAACTCATTGACTCTTGGCATGCCGGACGGCTTGACTCCACCGCTGCTTGAAGAGTTTGCGAGTGCGCTGCGCACGGCAGGCTATGGCGTGACGATGACGCCGACTATCCGCGAAGAAATATGGATCAAGAACCTCCTGGCCTCCAGCGGCGGCCCGGTCGCGGCACTCACCGGCGCCAACCTGGGCCAACTCGTGACGTCAACTGAAACACATGAAATTCTTGCGGCGATCATGAACGACGGCATTGCCGTCGGCCGCGCGCTCGGGTTCACGATCACGGAAGATATAGAAGCCAGGCTCGAAGGCTTTAGAACCCGCGCGGTGCGGCCTTCGATGTTGCAGGATTTCGACCTGGGCCGCCCCGCCGAAATTGAAAATTCCATCCTCGCGATAGCCGCGATGGCGAAAGCGCTGGGCATCGCCGCTCCCGTCACGCAGACAGTCGCTACGCTGGTGCGAATGAAGAAGTCGCAATTGCTTGCGGGCGGTTGAATACGGTCGAAAATCTATGGTTAGACAAATGACGTGACCAATCATAAAAAGTAGATTACTGTCCCATGTCCACCGCAAAAGCAGTCTCATCCCGAGCTACACCAAAAATCAAAGCTGCTCCGGACCTCCACCAAACAGGCATACTCGGCGACCTGGGACCATCAAGGTGCCCAAGTCTTGCGACGTGCTGGCCGATCGCCTGCAACAGCAGATTTTGAGCGGCGCCTATCCGCCAGGCTCAGCATTGCCCACCGAGCGCGAACTCGTTGCCGGCACGGGCCTGAGCCGCGGCTCGGTGCGCGAAGCCCTGCGAATCCTCGAAGCACAGGGACTGATTGAAACCCGCGCCGGCCATTACGGCGGCTCCGTCGTTTCTCGTCCGACGGACGCGCTGCTGGCAAGCCACATCAACCTGTTTGCAAAAGGCCGCAGCGTTGCGCTGAGCGCCCTTGTTGAAGCGCGTCAGGCGCTTGAACCCATGGTGGCATTTCTTGCCGCCAAGAACCGCACGAGGAAGACCTGAATGCCCGACCACAGAGCCCGCAGTGCAGCCCAACTAGATGAAGAACGGCGCCTGCTTTATGTAGCTGTGACGAGGACAAGGAAGGATTTGCTGATCTACCACGCTCCAGCCAAGATTCACGAACAGAGGAGCAAGCGATTTAGCAGGGTTTCCCGGTTCCTCAAGTCGGCGCTAGACAAAAAATTTGCTGTCTGTGAAGCAGGTCAAAGATGCCTGATGGAAGAACGGCGCTACCGCTGCGTTAATCAAACGCTGCGCGGTGAAGTTATGCAAAAAGGGCGGTGTAGCGACTGGCCTACGACCCCCGCTGGTTGAACACCTGCTCGACCACCAGTAGGGTGCTCAGCGACAGCCGCTAATGCCCCCTAAAAAGAAGCGCTTCTGCACCGTCAAACTGCACCTGTTTTTGTGCTGCAAGCGGTGCATCTACGTCTCATTTCATTATCAAAATCCAGCCGCTGATTTTTAGATCGGGTCCCTTTTGTATGCACACTTTTTGAAATCAATGAGCGCCGAATTCGGCCTAGCTCAATTCCCCTGCGTGATTCGCCCGTACACGGGTTCCCAAAGTAATTTTATAGGTGATCAGGTTTTTGTATCTGAACCCTTTGGTTCGATGTCGCAACTCGTAATGCGTTGCATCGTTTGCATCAGAAATTTGCTGAAACTGAATGTCAACATATCAACATGGAGTTTTTATGTACCTTTTTGCAGTGGTTTTTTTGAGTACGCGTGCAGAGCTGAGTGTTTTTCAATACCTGGCCGGTAACCCAAATGAAGTAAGACTCTTGAGCCTGTCGCTTGCGTTAGGATTTCGCGGCCGTGTGCGCCAGAAGTTTGATTTTTGTTTCTCTGGAGAAAATAATGGCCGCTAAACAACTTGCCGGAATGAGCGCAGGCGACTACGCCGAATCTTTGGACTGGGATCCAACACGATGGGCCTGGGAGTTTTTATCGCGGAATCAGGAATATCGATCCATCTGCGAGGAACTGGATCGCGAACCCACAAGAAGCCCGTCAGGTGGCAAAAGCATTCGGTCTCAAGAAATATAAAAGTGTTTTTGACCCGTACGATGTGCCGAGCAGCCCAACGCCTTGTTTTTTGCCAAATACCGTTTACGCGCAAGCGCGATTGGCCAGGGGGATTCCAACATTAATGAACGGCAGCTCAATGTCGGCGATACGGTGGTTCGCTTTTCGCTTCTCGATGCAGTAGCCAACCCCGTAGCACTAGACGCTAAATTGCGCGCGATAGGTAGCGTGGCTCAATAAAAAGTTGCTAGCTAGGACTAAAACGAAGCCAACGGCGATCCGCATCGGGCATTACAAAGACTGGATTGCGCTGCTTCGGCTGTTGGATGCCTCAAACGCCAGAATCGCGCCCGTGCAAATCGCGAAAGCGATATTTCCAGCTCTGTGCCAGGGCGGAGGCGGCCCGGCTAAGAGCGACGCGCAATTGCGTGACTTGATAAAGGAAAGGAAGAAGCGTGCGCTGGATTTGAGCCGCAAGCGCTACCTCTATATCGCCGCATGGCTAGGCAAGTCGGCGGCGGGTGAGTAAGCCAGCGGCTTAAGCAGCCACGTTGGGCAGGGGGCGCAAGGCGTTTTGTTAAAGCCCCTTTTTGTGCCAGTGTGGTGTGTGCATTTAGGCAATTTGCCCACTTACCCAAAAAACCTCTTAGCGTAAGTAAGCGACGATTGACGATATAGCGAACGCATTGCCTGGGCTATAGGCCCGTCATGAAACCTTGGCGCTGAGCGCTGTCGACCTGTCTAAAGGCCAACGCCTACCGAGGCAAGCGCGAGCGGCGCACGATACTGGCCATGCACGAAGAGCTGGTGGACTTGGGTTACAGCGGCAGCTACGCCAGAGTGGCTGCCTTATCCATAACCATCTCGAACTGTAGGCATGCGGCTCGATAACGCTTATGAAGCACAGGCTTACTTGATCAAGTACGCCCCAATACCTGTGCGCGCTGCGTGTGTGGTGCACGGCAAAGGTTTGGGCTTACCCGGCAAAATGCCGGTGCTTTGGAGCAAGGTGCAGTGCGGGCTGATCTAGAAGCAGAAAGAGCTGGCCTTTGTACAGGCAATGCCGGCGAAGGCGCAGCCGGAGCGCTGGTAATCTGCTGGCGCAAAGACATAAAGCCAATGTATTAAAAGTACGCGCTACTAATTTTGCAACTGCTATGGCTTAAATACAAAAAAGCTTCAGGCCTTTTTATAGTTTGGTTGCTCAACTCTCGGCGATGATGTCCATGGTCAGCAACTGCGCAAGATTGGCGCATCCCAGGAACCCGAGGGAACGATGGATTTCATCGCGCAGGATTGCGATGGCTCTTGCAGAACCATCTTCGCCACCCGCAGCCACACCCCAAAGTGCAGCCCGTCCGGCGAATGCGCCCGTCGCGCCAAGCGCGAGCGCCTTGACCACGTCACTTCCACGCTGAACCCCGCTGTCGAGAAAAACCGCAGCCTTTCCATTTACCCGCTCGACAATACGCGAGAGCGCCCGGATCGGCGGCAAAGCAGAATCGAAATTGCGCCCGCCGTGACTTGACACAATAACGGCATCGAGACCGCAATCGACAGCCATCGCAGCATCTTCAGGATGAAGCACGCCCTTGAGCATCAGGGGCCCGGCCCACTTTTTTCGTAACAGCCGCAAATCGTCCCAATTCACGGAATCGTTTCTCGGTAGCACATAGCCCTGTCCGGCGTGCGTGGTGAACTTTTTGCGAAGCTCTTCCGGATAATTCTCAAACACGGGAATGCCGAAACGCAATAGATAGGGGATAAAAACGCTGCAAAGCCAGGCAGGGCTTAGTGCCACATCGATCGCATTGCGGCGGTTTATGCTGATGGGAAAGGTGAACCCGTTGTGGACGTTGTATTCCCGATTCGGCGTCGCAGCGCTGTCCACCGTCACAATGAGCGCTTCATAACCAGCTTGTCGCGCTCGATCAACCAGGCGGAAGGACATGTCCTTGTCCGGCCACATGTACAGCTGAAACCACAAGGTGCCGCCGGCCTCCTGAGCCACACGCTCCATAGGCACGATAGACGCAGTGGACAGGGTAAACGGTATCCCTGCTTTGGCTGCCGCGCGCGCGACGGCAATCTCCCCGTCAAGATACAGCAGACCTGCTGCGCCGGTAGGTGCAATTGCGAGCGGCATGGATGAGGGCTTGCCAAAAAAAGTTGTTGCCTGCGTTCGATTACTGACGTCTGCAAGAACACGCGGGCGAAATTTAATGGCTTCGAAGGCCGAACGGATCGCGGTCAGTGCGACCTCGTCTTCAGTTCCTCGATCAACGAATTCAAACAATCCCTTCGGCAGGGCACGTCGCGCCAGTCGCCTTAAATCCCCAAAGTTTTGCGCGTGATTAATTTTTTGCACTGAGCCTTGTCCTTAGATATGTAAAACATGCGTCACTGTCCAGGGGCGCTTTCATACTGGGGGGTTCACCGGCTGCTTCGGCAATCTCACGAAGCATTGGCATCGCAAAAATCGTTGACTCTGTACGAATTGACGTGTTTTACAAATGTGAAAACGGTTGCTTCGCCGTTTTACATCGCTTTCAGGCGCGACGGGTGCACCTGAATCATCCGATCGTCTTTTTATATTTCGTCACCTTACGCACTTTGCAGGATATCTAGCTTCCTGTAATATTGATAAGCTGAAATCGCCATCCACACGCAGTTTGCCAGAATTTGGCGTGCTGGAGCGATTCGGGTGGCCCCCGCATGCATCCACGACCCATCCAGAGAGACAAAACAATGTTTAATTCCACTCGGCGCGGCCTAAAACGGTTCGCTTTCACCAGTGCTGCCGTCTGCTTTTCCATGACTTCCATGAACGTGTGGTCTCAAAGCTTTCCGAACCGGCCGATCACAATCATCGTGCCGATTGCGGCCGGGGGCTCGACCGACGTGTTGACCCGCATGGTTGCAGCGCACATGAGCAAAACGCTTGGGCAGCCCGTGGTTGTTGATAACGTCAGTGGTGCAGGCGGAATCATCGGCTCAGCAAAGGGCGCCCGGTCACCAGCGGACGGGTACACGCTGGTGGCGGGATCGTCGGGATCACAGGCGTCTTCGTATAGCGTTTACGAAAAAATGCCTTACACCCCTGATTCATTTTCCCAGATCGGCCTTACGGCAATCATCCCAGCCCTTATCGTCGTGACCAAATCGCTGCCAGTGAAAAACCTTCAGGAGCTCATCGCCTATGCAAAAGCGAACCCGGGAAAAGTATCGCTGGGCAATCCCGGCGTGGGAACTTCGGGCCACTTGCAATGCGAATTTTTTAAGGCAACGACCGGCTCTGACTTTGCGCTCGTACCTTATCGCGGCGCCGGCCCAATGATCACTGATTTGATTTCAGGGCAGATCCAGGGCGCCTGCGATGCGACGCCGTCCTCCAGTCCTGCCGTGCAGGGCGGCTACATCCGCGCCATTGCGACACTCGGAAGTGAAAGGGCCAGCTCGATGCCTGATGTACCCACGACAGTTGAACAAGGGATGCCGCAGCTTCAAGCTCCTGCCTGGATAGGTCTTTCGGCACCCAAAGGCACACCGCAAGCCACTCTCTTGACACTGGAAAAGGCGCTGTCTGTCGCGCTTGACGATCCTATCGTACGCGCCGGAATCCAGAAGCTAGGCGCCAACGTGCCCACGCCAAAACAGCGTGGCTTGAAATACACCGAAGATTTCGTTCGCGATGAAGTTGTCAAGTGGGCCGTGCTGGCAAAGGCCGCGAATCTGGTCAAGCAATGACCCCGCCACGCAGGCACCGCTGAAAGTCGGATAGAAGCCCGCCTGATATGCAGCCAGCGCCGGACGGAAAGCTCCGTCGGCCCAGGCAATGGGATTCGACTACGCAAGTGACTATCACGCCGATACGTTAATTTTGCGAATTCAAGCTTCTCCGCAATGCGCTCATGAGCAACAATTGATCATGTGCCACATTGCAAAAAGGTGGTTGAACTGCCAAAATCTTACTTATCCCGTTTGTTGATTAGGGCCTTGCACGAAAAATTAGGAGACGCGCATGATTACATTTGGCACCAGAGCTCTCGGTGAGCAGCGCCGCCGCCCACTCGATTTGATGAACGATGTTTTTTACAAGGGCGAGTGGATGGAGACTGATACCAATCCTCTGTTTTCGCCCACCGTATTTCTGGCGGAGCAGCCGCCCAACCGCGAACTACTGCCGCATTTGCACCGCCAGAACCAATTTCAGCTTTTTGTCGAAGGCCGCGGGATCATTGGCAAACAGGAGATTGGACCAATCACGGTTCATTACGCGGGAGCTTATACCGGGTATGGTCCGTTGCTATCCGATTCGCATGGCCTGAAATACTTCACGATAAGAGCCGTTTACGACACGGGTGTCACGCTTTCAACAGAATGGCGAGGAAACATGGTTCGCGGTCCAAAGCGCCACGCCGAAGCGTCGGCCGGGGAGCCCTGGTCAACGGATCGCCTTTCCGTGTTAACTGAAACCCAACATGAAAATACCATTGCGCCATCCGGGGGTCTAGGCGCAGTCAAGACGCGCATCCCTGCGACGCAGGCGGTAACACTGGCGCCTATAGACGGCAGCATCGGCCAGTTTATTTTTGTGCTCGCAGGTGAAGTTGCGATTGGGGGCGTTACTTTGACACAATGGGAGTCAGCATTTATACCTTCAGACGATGGTGCGGCGCGAGTGCTTGCCGGCAGCAAGGGCGCGGAAGTCATCGCACTGCACATGCCGCATACCGCCAAGGAATATTTACCCGCTTGAGCAGGTAGATACAACATTCATTATCTGGACATCCCATGAAAAACGATCTTCTAGATGCAAGCGCCGCCTCAGTACGCAACCGCGTGAGCGATGAAGAATGGAAAGTCCGCGTAGACCTCGCTGCTTGTTATCGCCTGATTGCGCGCTACGGTATGACTGACCTGATCTACAACCACATCACAGCCAAACTGCCATCCGGCGATGGGCTTTTTTTGATCAATCCTTTTGGCCTGCTTTATACGGAAATCACGGCCTCCTGTTTTTTACACTCTTGATCTCGACGGCAATGTGGTAGACAAGCCCGAAGGCGAGTTTGGGAAGTTCCAGGTCAACCGCGCTGGTTTCTCGCTCCACAGCGCAATTCACGGCGCACGCGCCGACCTCGGCTGCGTGATCCACACACACACGCGCGCCGGCATGGCGATATCCGCCCTGAAAGAAGGAATTCTCCCGCTGACGCAAACTTCCATGCGTTTTTATAACTCGGTCGGTTTTCATGACTACGAAGAACCGACCGTCGACAACAGCGAACGGGATCGCATTGTGCGGGACATTGGACAGCACAGCGTACTGATACTTCGCAACCATGGCCTGATTGCCTGTGGCCCCACGGTGCCCGACGCCTGGAACCTCATGTACTGGCTGGAGTCTGCATGCAAGGTCCAGATGGACGTGCTTGCCGCTGGGCGGGAAGTCTCATGGCCAAGTCATGAGTTGGCAACGACCATGGCAACGCGTTATGGTCCTGGAGGAAAACTCAACCTGGCGCCCATTGAGTGGCCCGCCTTGATGCGCCAGCTTACTCGGGATGATCCGTCTTACCAAAGCTAACCTGAATCGTGTGTCCGCTTGTATGCAGGGCGGGCGGCCATCTGTTCCGGGGTGCCTGTAGGAACATTACTGGCCGGAACATTCAGGGTCATTAGCGGCAAATCCCATCCGTGTCCTTGAGATGCTGGAGTATCTGCCGTGACCTCAGGCGTTGGCGCGAGGGGGAGCCAAGGGGATCATTTGCTCGACGCTTCCACAGATCGACGAAAGGTTCGCAGCAGAACTGAATTTTCTTCTTCCTTTCGATATGCAACTGCAAGACCCAGACTGGCTTTGGGCATGCTGCGATGGTAGGAAGAAATAAAAAGCGACTCGAAAAGGCACATTTTTACAAGCTATCTGGCGGAGAGGGTGGCAATGACCCTGATGCTAGACAAATCTCAAGGCTTCATCCGAGAAACGGCAACCGAACGGCAACCAAGACTGTCATCTGAGCGTAGAAAGACAAAAGGGTTAGCGTGTACTTACACGCTAACCCTCGTCTTTACTGGTGCGGCTGGCAGGAATTGAACCCACGACCCCTTGGTTCGTAGCCAAGTACT
>JAYWBS010000104.1:0-5556 GCA_043781295.1 Polaromonas sp. | reverse complement strand
CAACTGCGGCGGTGTGGTGAAAGAAAACTACCGCCGCTACACCTGTACCGGCCTTGCTGGAACCCTCTCCCCTGGTGGAGAGGGCAGGGTGAGGGGAGTGCCGAATCTTCTGGTTGCGGTTTTAGCTTCGGCAAAACGCCTGCTGGCCGCACGTTTGAAAATGCAGAAGTCGAACAGTTTTTACGCGACAAAAAGATTGGCCCGCTCGAAGGCTTCCGCTCCAAAGCCGGCTGGCCTTTCACGGCAGAGATGGTCATCAAGTTTGACGAAGAAACCAAAAATTACAAACTCGAATTTGACTTTGGCGACGACAAGAATGCCGAGACCGGTGAGATCGTTGACTTCAGCGCGCAAATATCGCTGGGCAAATGCCCCAAGTGTGGCGATGCAAGCGGAGGAAGGATCTTCGAGCACGGCAAAAACTATGTGTGCGACAAGTCTGTGCCCACGCTCAAGCAGCCCACCCCCAGTTGCGACTTCAAAACCGGCCAGGTCATCTTGCAGCAGCCGATTGAGCGCGAGCAGATGGTGAAATTGCTGGAAACAGGCAAAACCGACTTGCTCGACAAGTTCGTGTCGATGCGCACCCGCCGGGCGTTTAAGGCCATGCTGGCGTGGGACGCAACGGCAGGCAAAGTCAACTTTGAATTTGCACCATCCAAGTTCCCACCGCGCAAACCAGCGACCAGCAAAACTGGCACAGCAACCATCAAAACACCATTCGGTAAAACCGTCGCGGTCAAGTTTGCAGGCAAGCCAGCAGCCAAAAAAGTAGCCGCTAAAAAAGCCCCGGCAGCAAAGGTGGTCAAACCAAAAGTTGCGCGAGTCGCCAAGCCTGGCTCGGGCCTGAAACCCAGCGACGCACTGGCCGCAGTCATTGGCGCTGAGCCAGTCGCCCGCACCCAAGTCATCAAAAAGCTGTGGGACTACATCAAGGCCGAGAACCTGCAAGACAGCGCCAACAAACGCAACATCAACGCCGACGCCAAGCTGCTACCTGTGTTCGGCAAAGCACAAGTGACGATGTTTGAGCTGGCTGGGATTGTGGGCAAGCATTTGAGTTGATGCATCTTCTGATGCTAGTATTTTTATAGCTGCTTGCGCCCGAATCTATTGGGCTACAGGCTAAATTTGCACTTGAAAATAGCCTTTTTTCAGCCCAAAACGGCTTATAAGCCTCATCAAAGCATTCGTCATTCCCGCGAAGGCGGGAATCCAGTCCCCGCAGCCGAATATGTGAATATTTGCGTAGACCTAGACAATGGTTTTACGGCATGATGAAGTAACAAACTTCTGGGTGGTGTTTGGCAAATGGCGACTCTTATTCCTTCAATTGGCACTTGCTCTTTCGAGACGACTGGCGAACGCCGCCTGGCCGAGCGACTTGAGCAAAAGCTGGATGACGATTACCTGCTTTGGTATGACGTACCGATGGAGCCGCGTAACACCCACCCTGACTTTTGCTTGATGCACCCGCGACTCGGCATTTTGGTATTGGAGGTCAAAGACTGGAAAACGATGGACGCCTGTGCAGACGTATTGCACCAGGGCAAACTGCCCTTCAATGTGCGCAAGTATTCAGGCGACTACAACCCCAGCGCAGACGCCATACAAATCATGATCATGAAGGTTAGCAAGGGCTTGGAGTCTTCAGTGATCGCGCTGCCGGGTGTGGGGCAATGTCTGCTGCGAGATAGGATGGGCAGGAGGCGACGCGAGTGTTTTATGTGGCTGCGGCGCGGGCTACGCAGATGTTAGTGATTGGCAAAGGGAGTGGTGGGTTGGGGTGAAATTGTCAATTTAACAACCTATCTGGCTATCAATTTTTATTAGGCAACTACATCATGCGTTGCGGCTCATACGGTACGATGCCCTTAAGCCATCTTAGACACTGTAACTACACCTAAGTGGAAAAATTCCCTCGTCAATAATTGGAGTTTTATAAAGTGTTTAATTTGGAATCTACACCGTACCAACTAGACGAAATTGCATCCAAACAAGTTAAGGTACGTCTTGATGCAATCGAAGAGCGGGTGACACTGCTACGACACGCTGGCACACTCACCCCAGAGACTGTCAGGCACTACTATGGAGAGAAGCGATATGAACAGGTCGCTGAATCAAATGCAATTGAAGGAAGCACTCTATCTGTCGGTGAGACTGAACTTGCCGTAGCCAAAGGCATCACAATTACAGGTCACGATCCCGCGTTTGTAAAGGATGCAATAGCTTTAGATCGTGCACTCACAAGAGTTTCGGACATGGCGCGTAACTCTGCTATTCCGACCAATATCGATCAGCTACACGAAGTTCATGCTTTGTTATTGGGGGATCGCATTGGTGCTGGTATTTTTCGGAAAGAACGAGTGACCATCCGTGGAGCGCGCCACACACCTCCCAAGACGTGGGAGCAAATCATGGAACAGATGGCTGAATGGCAGATATGGTCATCTGATAACCAAACATTGCCAGCTCCAATTCGTGCCGCAGTACTTCATGCGTGGCTTACTCATATCCATCCATACATTGATGGCAATGGGCGAACATCTAGAGCGATAGGGAACCTAGAACTCATACGAGCAGGATACCCACCGATCATCATTAAGAAAAAAGAACGTGATCGGTACATTGAAGCATTAGCGGAGTCCGATGAAGGCGGTGACATACGATCATTTATAGAATTGATTTTTGATCGATTGGAGGGTGGGCTAACAGGTCTAGAACACTCTGCGAAGAAGCTCCAAGGCTACAGCCCACTTGTTGAGAAAATTCGACTTCAGCAAGAAAAGCAATTGAAAATTTGGGAAACCAGTGTCAAATTACTTGCATCAATCATTGAACATCGTCTGTCCCAGGAAATTGAAAGGGTAGGAGGCAATTGTTCAATCAAGTCATTCGATAGTCCACTCGACCTTGAAGACTACGTGGAGGTTTGTAATGGTCATAGCGTTGCTCGCAGTTGGGCGTTTGCAGTCCGTCTTGATATACCCGGAATACCTGCTCTCGAAAAGCTTGCTTACATCGGGCATAGAAGCGCGCAAATGTTCCAACACCTAAGCTCCTCCGGCGGCCCATCGCTTTATTGGTCGCGAAAGAATCCAGAGGGCTTTCCAAAGTGGATTGCAGACGGCCCCAATTCCCCTTTTGCAATTGAAATCACATCAATGGTTGGAAATGGAGATGCGTGGTTTGCCCGACTAGCGAACAATTCAATTGAGCGTGTACAGACAACTGATCTCGCGGTTCGAATCGTAGACGCTATCGTTAGTCAACTTCACGCAGATTGACCCTGTGTAGAGAAGAATCAAGACAAGACTCCAATTCTTTCGGTCTGCAAACCAGTTTTGCAGCTTTTTTCAAGATACTTTTACCTATTGATAGTGCCTTTGGTTCAACAAATACGGGCACAAACAGCTATAAATTAAGTAGCATTTGCATCACAACCAACCCACTCACACCCACTGCTTCGCATCCTTCAGCAACAGCAGCAACTGGCCTTGCCCCAGCGGCGATGCCTCAAAACCAAAGCGTTGGTAAAAGCGTGCGGCGTCGTCGTCGATGGGGTGCGTTAGCAGGGCGCGTATGCCTGCTTGCTCGGCTACGTTCAGTGTGCGGCGTATGGCGTCTTGCAGCAGGCCCATGCCGATGCCTTGGCCTTGCGCTGCGGTGCTGACGGCCAGCCGGGCGAGCAGCATGGTGGGGATGGGCGAAATTGGGTACTGGCCCATGCCTTTGCGGATGCGCTCGGTGGCCTCCATCGGCTCGACCTGGCCGACGACCAGGCTGTAGTAGCCCAGCACACTGGCGTTGTCTGTCACCACAAAGGTTCTGGCTGAGCCGCTGCCCTGGGCTTGTAGGGCATGACGTAGCAGCCAATCGTTCAGGCTGGGTTTGCCGCAGTCAAAGCCTGCGATCGGGCTTTTGCTACTTAAAGGTTCAGGCGCGCGCATTGGCGCGTGGCTGGGTGCGGGGTGCGGCTGGCTTTTTAGCGGGTGCTTTGGCGGTTGGTCGTTCTACAGCGGCTGTCTTATCCCACGGTGCGGGTTGTGAGAAAAGCTTTTTTAACCCAGCATTGCTGCGGGCGGGGCGGTCCAGCAGGTCAAGCAGTGCTTGGTAGTTTTGGCCGCTGACCATGAACAGGCGCTGGTCCAGCAGGGTTTGCTCAGCGGCCATGCAGGCGCTGTCAAGGATGAAGTCGGTTAATGATTTATGCGCCACCTCCGCTGCGCGGCGCAGTACAGCCAGTTGCGCTTCACTTGACCGCAGACCGAGACGCGCAGAGCGCGTTGTGTCAAAAGATGCTGCCTGTTGGGTGCGGCTTGGCTGAAGGGCGTTTTGCATGATGCTAATTATGTTAGCACAAGCGACGTACAAGATTTTTCATTAATCACCCTACAACCCATGTCCTGCACTACGCCCGCCCTTCCAGCCTACGTCTTCCTCAGAGAAGGCTTCAGCAACCCTTTCGCAGCCCCAGGCCCCAGATAGTTCTGCCCAGACACCACCTTCTTGCCGGTTTGACTCTCCAGTTGTTTGCGCGCCTGCTTGGCGATGCCGCCACCCGCTTTGGCTGCTTTGGTGTTTTCAGGCAAGCCGGTGGCGTCCATCGTCTCGGCGATCTGGCGGGTAGACAGCTCGGCCAACGCAGTGAAAATAAGTTCGGCCTCGGTCATGTGGTCGCGCAGGTTGTGGCTGCTCAGGCCTTTGGCGGCCTTGTGGTCTTTGACGCTGACGCCGCTCCACTCGGTGTGGATGATGTTGGTGAGGATGGCGAACTCTTGCCCTGCCTTGATGTCGTGGTCGCTCCAGTAGTCGGTCAGTTTGTTGCGGGTTTCCTGCCCTGTCATGCGCTGGGCAATCCACTTGTCGCTGCGGCCGTGCTGCTGCCAGGTCTGGCGGGCGCGGTTGAGCGACAGGGCGGGGTCGGCCATTTCCTGCATGCGCTCGTAGCCGACCTTGGCTAGCCAGAGTTTGATGGGTTCGGCTTTGGGGCAGGGGATGGACTGGACGATGCGCAGCAAGGTGGCTGCTTTGGCGCAATCGGTTTCGCGTTGTTTGCCGTCTGTCGCGGGCAGTTTCAACTGTACGATTTCCTCGTACGGTTGCCCGGAGCCTGCCTCTTGCGCCAGCTTGCGCTTGAGGTCTGACCAGTAACGCTTGGCGCTTTTGCTCTCGGTCAGCACCTGCACCACGTCAATCACCGAAAACCACCAAGTCTCAGAGTCCTTATCAAAAACGCGGCGGATGGACTGACCGTCAAAGCTGGCAGGCAAATCTTTCATGGCAACCCTTTAGAGCGGCAGCAATCGTGCTGCGCGGATATAAGTTTGTTTATACTGTATTTTTACAAGGGGTATCCGCTTAGCTCCAGCGGTTTAGGATATACTGGTTAAATACCCAGTTATTATGCCAGTTCCAGCCCAAGACTACCCACGCACCTGGAGCGAATTCCTCGAATGGTTTTCCTCCGAGGAGGCTTGCCTGTCTTACCTGGAGCGCTTGCGCTGGCCGCACGGCTTTGCCTGCCCTGATTGCGCCAGCATGACGGCGCCTTAT
>JAYWBS010000103.1:0-5579 GCA_043781295.1 Polaromonas sp. | reverse complement strand
AAAGGTTGACCTGCTCTGTGTTGCGGCGATGTTTTTATCACCTGCTCGTTAGTCAGCGCAGCCACGCTTTTCTTACGAATTATCTTTGGTAAAGTTTTGTAAATCGATTCGATCAGTTCAAGCGCATTCATGCATGGATGCATCCGGTGAACACGATGCCATTTATCAAACACCATCTCAATTTCACGGTATTTTTTCAAACGGTCAATGGCTGTACCGATTGACAAACTGGCGATCAATGCGGTCTTTCAAATGCCATACCCATGCACCTCCAACGCTGAAGTTGCCCCAGGCCGCTATGGCGTAGCGGCTACCGCATGACAGTAAATTCAGCGTGCGCACGGGCGGAAGATACGCCGTCAAAGCTTGTGCGGCCAAAGCTGAACGCAGGTTGGTCAGTAACGGCGGGCCGGCGCGTACGGCATACACGCCGCTTCGGCTGTGCTGTTTATCCAATCGGCTTGCCACATCACCCGCCGCAAAAACAGAAGGGTGGCTGCTACTTTGCTGAAACCTGTTGACGGCCACAAAGCCTTGCGTATCCAGCGCCAGGCCACTGCCTGCCAGCCACGACGGTGCTTGCGCTCCAATGGCCAGCAGGGGCGCGTCACAGGCCAGCGCCTTCCCGCTGGCCAATACGATTTCGCCTGCGCGAAAGCCCGCACAGGTATCTTGTAAAACGGTAATCCGCAACCGTTCAAGCGCATGGGCAACCCTGCGCTGCACTGTAGCCGGATAACTCTGGGCGGGCTTCGAACCACCGGTGACCAACGTGACATGGCCTTCGGGTGACTCGCACGATTGACGCAGTGCATGCGCTGCCGCCATGGCCAGCTCCAGACCTGCAGCACCTGCGCCGACCACCACAAGATGGATAGGCCGCCGCACTGCCAAGGCGGCCACCTGCGGCCATAGTTTGCCAAACGCTTCGATGGGGCGAACGAACAACGCGTGCTCACGCGCGCCTGGCATGACCGCTTCGATCTTTTCCCGATCCATGAGAGAACCAGTGTTCAGGCTCAGAAAATCGTAGGCCATTGTTTGACCATCGGTTAATGTCAGCGTTTGAGCATCAGCGTAGATGCTGACGCCGCTGCCAGCCACATAGCGCGCACCGCAGCGTGCCATCAGTGACTGGAGTGGAATCACGCACTGATCGAGTGTGTAATGACCCGCTACAAAACCCGGAACCATGCCCGAGTACAGCTGCTGCGGGTGTGGTGCAACCAGCGTGATACGCAAGTCGGACGGGCGATGTGCGGCAAGCCCTGCCAGCACGTGGACGTGGGCATGACCTGCCCCCAGCAGCACCAGGTGTTTTACAGATTTAAGCGGCATTGGCACTGCGGATTTGATCAGGTCTCAATGAGCCCAACCGCATGCACACGCGGGAGGTGGAAGTATTGCTCAATGTGGGTTAACGCCCCACATCGTTGAGTGACCAGTCGTAGTTCAAGTACACAATTTCAACATTTCTGGTCCTGATTTTTTCGCGGTCAGCAGATGCGTCGGCTAACAGGTCAGCATATTTGGCAAAAACATCGCTGAGCTTTTTGATGCCGCCATGGTTCACCGAGTTCTGCTCAAAGTCTTGCTTGAACCACTTGAATATAGAGCTGACCTGAAGTTTTTCGTCGGCAAAGCGATTGCGCGTTCGGTCTGCCATAAAACGGCTGAAACCATCATCAAGCTGCGCGCCAAGCCGACCCGACGTGTAAGCTTCGGGACGAAGTGCTGGGCAGCCAATACTGGCACACACCATAGCAGCGTGCACACGCCAATCCGCATAACGTTGGCGCACCTGCTCGTGCTCTATCCAGTCAAGGTGGCGCTCTTCACCCAGCAGGGTAAAAAACTTCTTTTTCCACGCACTTTGCAGCAGCGAGCCAAGGTCTTTGATGGATTTGAGTTGTGGGTAGCGTGTCAGTACCAGCGCGATGGTAAAACCGTTATAGGCGTTGAGTAAAAATGCCATCTGCTCTTGGCGACTCCAGCCGTTAAATACTGCCGGCGAAACGGCTGACCAGCTTGCCAGTACCGCGTCTAGTGCTATGCGGTCCGCTGCAAAGCCGGCGTAACTGACGCGAGACTGGCGGTTATCTGGCAGCCACGTCACATGCTTTTTCAGCAAGGCATCCCAGGCAGCGTACCCAGGATCAAACGCAGCAGTGCTTTGTGTCGGGTTTTCTTGAGAAAATACGCTTCTAGCCCAATAAGTATGGGCGCAAGCAGCTATTATAAAAATAGCACTTCGGCGATTTTTGAGCACCATATCAACCCCTTTTCCAGGTGTGGTACCTGCTTACCCACGCCAACAGTTTGACGGGCTGATGTGCGCGCTTCCACGCTCCGGCGGCGTATTTGTTGGCCTCCGTCATCGTGGGGTAAGTGTGGATGGTCGAAAGAATTTTATTGAGCCCGAGTTTGTGCCGCATCGCCAGCACATGTTCGGCCAATAAGTCACTGGCATGAGCGCTGACAATGGTGACACCCAAAATCGTATCTTGGCCCGGTACAGTCAGCACCTTTACAAAACCATGTGCATCGCTGTCAGCAATCGCGCGATCCAGGTCGTCGATGCCGTAGCGGGTCACTTCATAGGCGATATTTTTTTCTTTGGCTTCTTGCTCATTCAGGCCAACACGAGCCACCTCGGGCGATGTGAAGGTCGTCCACGGAATCACCGAGTAATCGGCTTTGAATCGTTTGAACTCTCCAAACAGCGCATTGACCGCCGCGTACCAGGCCTGATGTGCGGCTACGTGCGTTAGCTGATACGGTCCCGCTACATCACCTGCGGCATATATGTTGGGGTAAATCGTTTGCAAGTAGTCGTTTGTTTCTACGGTGCGCTGCGTCGGAATGCCCAACGCTTCCAGTCCATAGCCAGTCAGCCGGGCAACGCGCCCGACGGCGCAAATCAGCTGGTCAAAGTCAACACGGATATCCTGACCGTTGACGGCCCCCGCATTTACCTGGGCTAGCCACAGGGCTTTGCCGTCAGCATCTTTTATACAACGAAGTGCCTTATGGCTTGCCAGTACGTTCACGCCATCGGCCTGTAGCGCTGCCTTGACCAAAGCTGACACCTCCTCATCTTCACGCATCAACAAGCGCGGTGCCATTTCTACCAGAGTGACCTGGGCACCCAGCCGGACAAACGCCTGGGCTAACTCGCAGCCAATGGGGCCACCGCCCAGCACCACCAGGCGCTGCGGTACGTTGTCAAGCTTTTCAAATTGCTCCCACAGCGTATCGCTGGTCACAAAACCGGTTTCCTCCAGTCCAGGCAAGGGCGGCACAAATGGCTTGGCCCCCGCTGCAATAACGATACTGCGGGTCGTGATGGTTTGTACACCACCACCGTTAAGTGCAATCTCTACTGTCCACGGGTTCACGATGCGGGCATGGCCTTGCACCACATCTACACCGAGCGCCGTGTAACGCTCTACGCTGTCGTGTGGTTCGATGGCGCTCACAACCGCCTGAATGCGATGCATCACAGCC
This sequence comes from Polaromonas sp., assembly GCA_043781295.1. Classification (GTDB taxonomy): domain Bacteria; phylum Pseudomonadota; class Gammaproteobacteria; order Burkholderiales; family Burkholderiaceae_C; genus Polaromonas. Next base: position 2,072 of record JAYWBS010000103.1, on the reverse strand, counting down.
TTGAAACTAAAGCGGGGTTCACTGTCGTTCAAACCGTAAGTCGACGCATGGCGCATCTGATGCGCCAGCGTGGCGCTACGGATCAACGCCTTGCTTGGGACACAGCCATAGTTCAGGCAGTCACCGCCCATTTTGTGGGCCTCAACCAAAGTGACCTTGGCCTTGACGGCCGCCGCAATGTAGGCGGTGACCAACCCGCCTGCACCCGCACCAATGACAACCAGGTTACGGTCAAAACGCGCGGGCTTTACCGATCGCCATTGGGCGTACACCTTGCGACGCTTGAAAAAATCCAGAATTCGCTTAACCACCAGCGGCAGCAAACCCAGCAAAACAAACGAGCCAATCAGGCCGGGAGACAAAATAGATTTGAGCGAATCAATCTTGGCGATCTGCGTGCCAGCATTAACAAATACCAAGGTGCCAGCCAACATCCCCATCTGGCTGACCCAAAAATATGTCCAGGTTTTCATCCGGCTCAGTCCCATCAGCAGGTTGAGGGCAAAAAATGGCACCACAGGTATCAGCCGCAGGGTGAACAGGTAAAACGCGCCTTCTTTTTCAATGCCCTTGTTGACTTCAGCCAGCCGCCGACCAAAGCGGTTTTGAATCGTATCTCTCAGCATATAACGGGCCGCCAGCATGGCCAGCGTCGCACCGATGGTGGAGGCCAGCGACACCAGCACCGTGCCGGTGATGAGTCCAAAGCCAGCTCCGGAGGCCAACGTCATGATGGCTGCGCCAGGCAACGACAGTGCCGTCACTGCAACATACAGCGCAAAAAAGACCAAAGCAACCAACACCGGGCGCTGAGCATAAAGTACAGCAAATGAGGCTTGGCTGTCTTTGAGAAAAGTCAGGCTGAAATAACGCCCCAGATCAAATGCAAAAAAAGCAGTGACGCAAGCCAGCAGCAGCGCAGCAACGAGAAGTTTGCGTGGGTTCAAGGCAGGCCTTTTTTACGATATTTAAAATTAGTCGGTAAGTTTGAATATTTCTTACAAAAAATCTGGCTTGGCTGTAAGAAATGCAATCAGCCAACGACCAATAACAGGAGTTCCCGTTTTTATTAGCAAGGGTTACAAAAATAGTCCAAAATAAAGCTGCAACCCTTTGTAAATTTTTTCCTTTTCAATCTAACGCCAATCGTAAGGGAACACGGCACATGACTCAGGCACTGATCGGCATCATGGGTGGCAGCGGTCTTTATCAAATGGACGCCCTGCAAGGTAGTCAGGAACACGTCGTAACTACGCCTTTCGGTGCGCCATCAGACGTGCTGGTGACTGGACGGGTACACGACGTGCCGGTGGTTTTTTTGGCAAGACATGCACGCGGGCATCGGTTACTGCCATCTGAAGTGCCTTACCGGGCCAACATTTACGCCATGAAGCAGTTGGGCGTGCGCTATCTGCTTTCAGTATCGGCGGTAGGTTCTCTGCGTGAAGACATCAAGCCGCTAGACATGGTGTTACCAGACCAGTTCATTGACCTGACGAAGCGACGGGAGAGCAGTTTTTTTGGGCACGGCGCGGTCGCCCATGTGTCCATGGCGCAGCCGGTTTGCAGCGTGGTGGCGAGTGCCTTGGCCCGCGCCGTTCAAAGCGCGCTAAGCAGTGAAGCCGCGACACCCTCATCCGCTCGCCCCAGCCTGCACCAGGGCGGTACCTATGTTTGTATTGAGGGGCCGCACTTTTCCAGCCTGGCAGAATCAAATTGGTATCGCGGCATGGGGGCGGACGTGATAGGCATGACCAACATGCCGGAAGCCAAGCTGGCGCGTGAGGCGCAAATGGCCTACGCCACCCTGGCCATGGTGACTGACTTTGACTGCTGGCATCCGCGCGAGGCGCACGTCACGGCCAACATGGCGCTGGCCAATCTGCTTAAAAATGCCGGCCGTGCGCAGCAAGTGGTGGCGCATGCTATCAAGTTGCTGGCAACTGAGGTGCGCGTTAGCGAGGCCCACACGGCTCTGCAAAATGCGCTGGTGACCCAGCCAGCATCCATGATCCCTGAAGTGCTGGCACGACTGGCAGTGATTTTGCGTTGATCTAGCCCGATTACTTTTT
>JAYWBS010000102.1:0-41169 GCA_043781295.1 Polaromonas sp. | reverse complement strand
AAATTGTCAGCCAAAACCCAGTCCCTTGCCGACAGCACCGTATCTGTACCCTCCCCCGCCCGTTCAACCAACGTGCCTACCGTATTGATGGCCAGCGTGAAGCCGCCAAAGCTGGCGGAATGCCCGCCGTCAATGACATAGGTGTCATCGCCCAGGCCGCCGATCAGCATGTCATTACCGCCACCACCCGACAACAAGTCATTACCCGTACCGCCGTCCAAGTAGTCGTTATCGACATCGCCATACAGCTTATCGTTGCCTGCGCCGCCAATCAGCGTGTCACCCTGCTGCGACACCAGGTTGCCATCAAAACGCGTGCCATCAGCAGCAAACCACGACAAGCCAGAACCAGCTTCCAAACGATTCTGGAACATCGCCCGCAAGCCCAGGTCATAAGCGCGCTCTTCATCTTCGTTGGAAGGACTCAAAGGCCCCACAAAATTAAAGAGGGCAAAATAATAGCCCTGCCCATACGCATCGCCTTGGCCATTCAACGCACTGCCAACAATCACGTTGTCGCCATCATTGCCTGTGATGGTGTTGGCCAGCCAGTTACCTGTGCCGTTGATGTTGGCGTTACCCGTCAAGGTCAGGTTGTCCAGGCCTTGGCCCAAAGCAAAATTGACCGAGCTTGAAACTGTGTCAACCTCATTGCCATGCAGCTCGTACGCCACATTGCCGTAGGCGCTGCGGCTTACCCATGATGCCAGCTCATCATGCACCACGTCGGCCACGTTATCGACGATGTAGGTATCAGCGCCGTAACCCCCATAAGCAGTATCAGCACCCGTGCCACCATCGAGCAGGTCATTTCCGAGGCCGCCAAAAATGGTGTCGTTGCCGTCATCGCCAAAAAGCTGGTCATTGCCATCATTTCCATCCAGCAAATCATCACCGCCCCCAGCTCTCACAATGTCATCGCTGGCCAGCGCGTCAATACGATCTTTCAAAATCGTACCGTTAATCACGTCGGCAAATGGCGTGCCTACCACGTCAAAGCCACGGTCAAAGATTTGCTGCGCTGACATTTGCACCACACCGCCCGCACCGTCAGACATTTCAAACGTCTCAACCGGGCAACTTGCTGCACCTTGTGAAATGTCAAAGCCCTCAATCTTCACGCGCTGGCCAGTAGCCGTGTTCACAAAAGCGTTGTCCTGCACATCAAAGTTCAGGTCTTGCAGCTTCCAGCCCAGGGCCAGCGTGTCAGCGCCTGCGGTATCAAAAATAACCTTGTTACCTGCTGTTTGGCTCAGCACATACACATCATCACCCGCCCCACCCTCCAGGCGGTCCAGGCCTGCACCGGGGCGCAGCGTGTCATTGCCGTCCCCTGCCTTTAGCGTGTCATTGCCACTCAGGCCAATCAGCAGATCATCACCTGCCGTACCCACCAGCACATCAGCACCCGGTGTGCCCAGCAACGCGTGGCGGCCATAAAACACCTGGTCCCATGCCAGCGCCAACACTGACCCATCCGCCGCCCTGAATTCAAAGTTTTCAATCGCAGACACATCCTGATAACCCGAGCCATCCAGGCCCGGCAGCTTGATGACCTGCCCCGTCACGCGGTGCGTCAGGCTCAAGAGTGCCGCATCAGCCACCACATCGGTATAGGCCCAGTCCAGTACCAGCGTGTCGGTGCCAGCTGCATCCGCAATCGTGGTGTTACCCGCCAGGCTGCCAACCACGTACAGGTCATCGCCCGCACCACCGTTCAGGCTGTCATTGCCCGCGTTGGTCTCCAGCACGTCATTGCCGTCACCGGCTTGCACCGTGTCATTGCCATCACCGCCATCCACATAGTCATCGCCAGCGCCCGCATCAATGATGTCATTGCCCGCCTGCCCCGCAATGCTGTCATCCCCGGCCCCGCTGGTAATCCGGTCAGTCAGCGCCGTCCCAACTATCGCGTCAGCCTGCTCTGTGCCGCCCAAGTCAAAGCCCTTTTCTGCCAGCAGTTGCGGCAAGCTGTAGACCTGCCCTGTCGCCATGAAGATGATTTCCTTGATGGCGCAGCTACCCAGTGGGTCTGCCGGGTCAAAGCCTTCAATGTGAATCTCGTCGCCCGCTGTGCCCGTGGTGATCTTCAGGCTACCCAGGCTAAAGCGAATGTCCTGCACCTGCATGCCAGGCTCTATATACAGCCGGTTAAAGCCGCTGGTATCGGTGATCTGGGCAAAGCCATCGCCCCGCTTGAAGTAGTAGCTGTCGTCCCCCTCGCCACCATCCATCACATTGCGGCCAGTACCGCCTGTCAGCCTGTCGTTACCCGCGCCACCCATCAGGGTGTCGTCACCCTCGCCGCCATCCAGCGTGTCGTCGCCATCACCACCACTGATGCTGTCATCGCCTTTGCCGCCCAGCATCATGTCGTTGCCCGCGCCGCCATCTATCGTGTCGTTGCCGGTGTAGTCCCCGGCCTGGGTTGACGACAGTGCATCGTCCCCACTGATGAAGTCATCACCCGCCCCGCCCATCAGCGTATCGTTACCGCCACCACCAATCAGGGTGTCGTTACCGTCCCCACCGTCCAGCACGTCATCGCCGTGGTACTGCGCTGCCAGCGTGCTGCCCTGCATGTCACCCACCAGGTAGTCTGCACCGGCACCGCCTATCAGCGTGTCGCTGCCGCCACCGCCTTCCAGGTAGTCGTCACCCTCGCCGCCATCCAGGTAGTCCGCGCCATGAAACTCGCCTGCCAGGTCACTGCCCGCAGAATCACCAAACAGCGTGTCTTTGCCTGCCCCGCCATACAGCGTGTCATTGCCGCCGTTGCCAGACAGGTTGTCATCCCCCGCTTCCCCATCCAGGTAATCATCCCCATGGTCAGCGCCTGCCAGAACACTGCTTGTGGCATCACCCACCAGGGTATCGTCACCCGCCCCGCCAAACAAGGTGTCGGCCTTGCCGCCGCCTTCGAGGTAGTCATTGCCCTCTCCCCCATCGAGGTAATCGTTGCCCTGGTACTCGGCTTTCAGGGCGATGTTCTGCTCATCGCCCCACAGCTTGTCGTCGCCTTTGCCGCCGTACAGCGTGTCATCTTTGCCGCCGCCGACCAACTCATCATTGCCATCTTCCCCATCGAGGTAATCATTGCCCCATAGGGCGGCGTTGTCAGCCGGGTTGCTGACGTTGTCTGCGCTGGTGTCGCCCCACAGGTTGTCGTTACCCGCACCGCCGTACAGCGTGTCGTCTTTGCCGCCGCCTTCAAGGTAGTCGTTACCATCTTCGCCGTCGATGTAGTCATTGCCGTGGTAAGCCACATCCACATAAAAGGGGTTGTCTGTTTTGCCGCCGCTGTCGCCCCAGATCTTGTCATCGCCTGCCCCGCCATACAGCTGGTCAGCCCCGCCGCCGCCGTTGATGTTGTCATTGCCTGCCCCGCCATCAACAAAGTCTGCCCCGTGGTACTGGGCGGCAACGCTGTTCAAGTAGCCGGCCTTGGCAAGGCCGTCTGCATTGATGGTGTCATCACCTGCGCCGCCTTCGATGATGTCGTTGCCTGCCAGGCCGTCGAGCTGGTCTTTGCCATCTCCGCCCATGATGCGGTCATCACCCCAGCTGGCCATGATCCAGTCATCGCCCGCCCCGCCATCAATCACATCACCATCGGCGCTGCCTGTTGGGGTGTCACCCATCCCCGCCCATACCGTGACTTTGGAGCCGCCCTGATCGTCCAGGTACACGCCCCAGGTGGCGCTTGATGTTTTGACCTCCTGGCCTGCCGGGGGGCTCCAGCTGTCATTGGGGCTGACGCGCTGGGGGACGATTAAGTTGGCGCTGCTGCTGATGTAGTCGTTGCCTGCGCCGCCTTTGATATTGTCACTACCTGCACCCCCTGCAATCATGTCGTCACCCTCACCACCATCGATCTGGTCGTTGCCTGCGCCGCCACTCAAGGCATCGTTGCCGCCTTTGCCGTCTATCTTGTCGTTGCCGCTGCCTGCGTAAATGACATCGGCAAAGTCGGCTTCAGCCAGGCCGCCAAGCAAGGTGCCGTCTGTGGCCCAGGCGGTGGCGCTCCATTTGTAGGTGCCGTAGCCGGGTTGGTCTGCTGTGATGCTCACATCTATCTCTGTGCCTATGAGTTTGCCTCGCTGGTCGCCTGTGTAGGTTTGGCCTACTTCGCCTGTGTCTTTTAAGTTGATGGCGTAGCTGTTGCTGTCTACAGTGCTGGCATTGGCATCTGCGCTTTGGTAACTAACGCTTAAGGCTGTGCTGGCATCGGCTGTGACTTCGCCTTGTTGTACCAAGGCGAATGACACTTGGGTCTGGCCTTCTGCCAGTGTGATGACTGCGCCGTCTGCATCGACGGTGCTGTCGCCCAGAATCGCTTTGAATTTGTCGCTCAGGCCTGCCATGGCCAGGGTCAGGGTCTCGCCTGCTTTGGCGGCTGCGTTCAGAAAGATGGTGAAGCTTTTACCGGAGCCTTTGTTGATGTTGGCGGCTTGGCCTGCCAGGCTGGTGGGGTCAAATGTGGTGTCGGCCCATACATTGGTGCCGCCGCTTTCTTTGATGGCGATTTGTTTGGTCGCATCGAGCTTGATGCCGAGGTAGCCTTCGCTGCTCAGGCCTTTGGTGAGGTTGAAGTCTTTGACGTTGATGGCGTCGCTGGCGTTGTCTGTTGAGATGACCAATGTGCCGACGGTCTCGCTTTGCTGGCGGAGGAACTGGTAGCGCACGCCGTTGCTGTCTTTCCAGCTATCGCGCTCACCTGCTGCCTTGGCTGCGCTTAAGGTGTTGCCGTTTAAAACAATGCTGCCCAGCCCGTCGCTGTCTTGGATGCTGTCTGCACCATCGCCGCTGATGAATTGGTAGATGTCTGTGCCCTGGCCGCCTATCAGGGTGTCGCTGCCCGTGCCGCCGTTCAGCACATCATCACCCACGCCGCCCAGCAGCATGTCTTTGCCTGCACCACCGGTCAAGAAGTCGGCCCCTGCGCCGCCTATCAAAATATCGGCTCCGCCACCGCCGTCCAGGATGTCGGTTTGCGCGCCGCCCACGGCGATGTCGCGGGTGGTGTCGCTGTTGCCTGTCCAGATCATGCCGCCGCTGCCGCTTTGGATATGCCAGGCGTCTTGCCCTTTGAGGATGGCAAGCGGCAAGGCTTCTTGCTCGGTGCTGTCCAGGTACAAACGGGTGGCGTTGGCCAGCAGGTCGGGGCTTTTAAGCTTGGCGGGGTCTACGCCAAAGTCTGAGAGTTTGAAGTGGATGCCGTTGTTGGATGTGGTGAATAGCTGCGTAGCACTTGCAGCATCTTTCAAATAGTAATAATCCATCGCCGCAACTGTCAGGGCTTTTTGAACCGCGCCCTGGGCTGTCATGCCGTCTGTGCTGGTCACGAGTTGGGTCAAGTCATTAGCGAACTTACTGAGTAAGCCTGTGCCGCTGACCGAATTGGCTCCACTGAATTCCTGCTGTACCAGACGAGCCAAAAAGTCGACCTTGTTTTCTGAACCTTTATGGGCATAGAGCCTTGTGTCAAATAACGCCTCCGTCATGCGTGGGTTCTGGTTTAACAGCGTTACCAGGCGCGGCTCTTTGGCTACGGCAATGAGCAGGTTCATGGAGTGCAAATCGAACGTACCCAATTTGGCCCCTGTGGGGTTGATGGCGATGCTCTCGGGCTGGCTAGCCGATTGAATACGCAAGGTATTAAGGTCGCTGCTGGCGAAGCCTTGGATTCCATTGGTCAGGAACTCGCCACTGACGCTGTAGGCTTTGATGTTGCCTTCGCCTCGAATGGTGATGGGGAATGCCAAGGTAGGAACCTTGAGCGCCAGCGCTGAATTTATGGGTAACAACAGCGCAGCAATGGCAGCGCTGAGCGCAGGTGCATGGAGTCCGACGATACTTTCAACTGTCGTGAAGGTGGCCAGCTCGCCAGTCGTCCATGTCGGATGCATCAAGGCCAAATAGGTCTTGAGGGCGCTGGCATTGCCTTGTGTAGCCGCCAGACGAAAGGGGGCCGGATCAAACGTCACTGCTTGCTGGTTAAAAAAGACGCCCATTGCAGCAGCCAGACCACCGCCCAAGCTGTGGCCGGTAAAGACGATTTGTTTACCCGCATAAGCAGGGTCGTTTTTAATGGCAAGGTAAAACTCGGCTGCTTGTACCAACTGTGGATGGGTAATACCCAGGGCCAATGCTGCATTGGTGACCAAGTCCACCTTTTGATCTGTATTTGTTCCAGCGTAGGCGATGACGATCTTGCCTTGATATTCAAAAGCGCTGGCCTCAAAACCACTAATGCCAGCTATGGATTTGTAGCCTAGGAAGCCTGGGAGGTAGGCGGCATCATGCGTCGGTTCCACCCTGTTAGTTGGGTTTACGTCGGTACGATATGCCGCAGAAGATAGCAAGGCGCAGGTCAAGTCAAATGTATTCATTTCATTTTCCTTCCGGTTGTAGTAAATAGTTAACTCTCGATGGATAGTTGCAGTTGTCTTCTTTAAATGTCTGTGCAGGCATCCCCTCAAACTGGATGACATAAGGCACTTTGTGAATACCGTCACGGTAGGTATAGGAGTCGGAAGTTTGTGCCTCCGTTAAGTGCTGCCTATTGCGTTCAATCATTTCTCTCATCTGTAGTGGGTGCGTCGTGAGGTTGGCCCGAATGCTTTTGAGTGGAACTTGCGACAAGGGCTTGGCATGCCATTGACTGGCCACATATTCATAGAGCAAATAAGGCGGGTTAGGACAGTTGTATTTGATGGAGTCGCCGCCGTATGCAGGTTCGGTCAGTAGTTGTGGTTTGTCTTTGTCAAGCCACAGAGCAACTGTTTTCAGCCGCCCCTGTTCGAGGGTGCTTTCCCACTGTACGTTCTGGCCAGTGGTTGGATGCTTGAATTCAAAGGTTTGGCGTGACTCCGTCGAAGGATCTCCTAAATGGCTGCTGCCACCCTTGAACTCTACCCACCGCTTCAAAGTGATAACCCGCCCATCAGGCAGCTTCACATCTTCTGTCCACGTCAGATCGTTGCCACAGGCAGCCAGTACAGCCGTGCATAACAGTAGCAGCACAATTTTCCAGAGTGTTTTCATGAGCAAATACCTTGCTTGCTGGAACTGGACACCGCCCAAACACTTGCTACACGCTTATCCAACCTTTTATGCTCCACAAGCCACACAGAACGGATGTGAGCGTTTTGAGGGTTTGAAGTACCAACACAAGATCGGACGAATTGCTTTCGATTGATTTTTTGTGAATTTTCACAAGAAAAAATGCCTCTAGCGTCCTGTTCACATGCGCAAGCAGCTATTGAATTAGGAGTAGCTCTAGTACCACGTCTCGCTCGCCTACGTGATGCGCAAGCATCAGGCGATGTTTTTTGTGCTGTTTTAGGGTATCGAATCGGTGTTTTAGCCAATGGATACGGGCGCGAGCAGCTACTCAATTGATAGTAAGCATCAGGCCCATGGTCAACACCATCACTAGTTATCTCCATCATTTCTCTCTCCCCGCTTCCTGCACAGCCTTGCTGACAGGTGATAGCAAATACTCCAGCACCGTTCTGCGGCCCTGATGAATTTCTACCGCTACCTGCATGCCTGCACCCGTTTGCAAGCGTTGCCCGGTGGGGCCTTGCAGGTGTTGCTGGTCTAGTGCTATGCGGGCTTTGTAGGTGGCCGTGGTGCTGGCTGTGTTGGCGGCGCTGCTGGCGTTGCCGCCGCCTGCATTGCCTCTGTCACTACCCGCCCCGGCTTCGGTTGCGTCTGCGCTGACGCGGGTGACCTTGCCGGTTAGCAAGCCGTATTTTTGAAACGGGAAGGCCGCCAGCTTGACCATGGCTGTTTGGCCTACTTGTACAAAGCCGATGTCTTCGTTTTTGATGGCAACGTCAGCAAACAACTTTTCACCCAAGGGAACCAGTGTTAACACCACGCTACCGGGCTGAACGACTGCGCCTTCTGTCGTTGTAGCCAGGTCTTTGACGGTGCCTGCCTGCGGGGCTTTGAGTTCCATCAGACCTTCGCGGTAGGTGGTTTTGTCAAGGTTGGGGTGCAGCTGTTCTATCTTGGCGCGTATGTCGGCCAGTTCTTTTTGCAGCTCGCTGGCGGTGGCGCTTTGAATTTGCGCGATGCGCTTTTTTTGTGCTTCTATAGTTGCAGCGTTCGCGGCTACGGTGGCGTGCTGGGCATCGAGGTCTTTGGATTTTTCAAGCGCTTCGCGCTGCTTTTCAGCCGTGGCCAGGCGGCCAAAAAAACCTTCTTTTTCAAGCTGCTCGTAGGCATGTGCAGTTTTTTGGTAGCTGGGCAGGCTTTGATGCAATTTCGCCAAAATCTCTGTGGCACTTTTATGCTCGCTTTGCGCTTTGGCTAGCAATGATTTTTCTTGGTCCAGCGCATCTTGCTGGGCTTTGGCTCTGGCGGTGTGCTGCCCCAGCACTTGGGTGAACAAGGTGGGGGCTTCGCCTGCCTTGATGCCAAACGGCTTGCCAGACAGCTCAGCCAGGATGCGCCTTTCTTGCATGCGCTGGGATGCCAGGTCGTTGGTAATGCCTGTTTTGTCGGCTTTGGCCAGCGTGGTGTCTAGCCTCAAGAGCACTTGGCCTGCTTGCACGACATCACCTTCTTGCACCAGGATTTGCTTGACCACACCTTGCTCGGCAGGCTGGACAATTTTGAGCAACGTCTGGGGCACCAGCTTGCCCTCAGTGGTGGCAACAATATCAAGCTTGCCAAAGGCTGCCCACACAAACAGGATGAGCGTCAAGGCGCAAACCATCCACAACACGATGCGGCCTGCATTGGCAGGCGCTTCGTTTTGAATCAGGCGCAGGGGGTCATTCCAGTGGGCTCGGCCTAACGCAACTTGCTCAGTGGCTGGTTGAGCAGCATCTTGCGGCGCGCCCGCAGGTGGTGCTGTTGACTGTGCAGCAGCGTGGGGTAAAGCAATGACTGTCATGTGCTGGCTTTCATGGCATCTGTTGGATTGATGGGGCCTGCACTGCTGGGACCGATTGAGGTGTCAGTCAGCTTGATTTTTTGCAAGCCGTTGGAAGTGAGTTGAAACAAGGCATCGACCTTGAGCCCACGCGGCAAGCCGTGGGTGATGAAGAGCATGGTGACTTTGCCGCGCAGGCCGTTGATGGTTTTGGCAAACTGTTCGGCGGTGGGTGCGTCAAGCGCGCTGGTGGCCTCGTCAAACACCAATATCTTGGGCCGCTTGAGCAAGGCGCGTGCAATGGCGATGCGCTGGCGCTGCCCACCTGACAGGCCTGCGCCACGCTCACCAATCTCGGTTTGGTAGCCCTCGGGCAGCTCTTCAATCGTGGTGTTGACTTCTGCCAGCTTGCAGGCGGTAACAATCTGCTCAAAGCTGGCCTGCGGGTTAGCCATTTGCAGGTTGCTAAGTATCGTGCCCGAGAAAAGTATGGTTTCTTGCGGCACGACGCCAAAGTGGCTACGCAGCTCATTGGCCGACAGGTTGGCAATGTCTACGCCGTCAATCTTGATGCGGCCTTGCGTCGGCTGGTAAAAGCCCTGGAGCAATTTGGCGAGCGTGCTTTTTCCGCTGCCAGATGGCCCCATGATGGCGATGGTTTGGCCTGCCAACAGTTCAGCATTGAGGTTTTCATACAGCAGGGGCAACTTGTCGCTGTAACGAAAGGCCAGGTTTTGCAGCTCGACCATGCCGCGCCCTGCCTGCACACGTTTGGGCGCCAGGTTGTAGGGCTCAATTGGGGCATTCATCAAGTCACCCAGCCTGTCAACTGACAGTCTGGCTTGCTGAAACTGCTGCCACAAACCGACCAGCCGCAGCATGGGTTGGGACACGCGGCCTGCAAACATCTGGAATGCAATCAACATGCCGATAGTAAATTCAGCGTTGTGCATGACCGTCCAGGCGCCCACACCCAAAATCAGCAGCGTCATGATTTGCTCCAGCATTTGGGCAAAGCTGTTGTAGGTGTTGGCTAACTGCTTGGTAGAAAAGCCTGCGGTGAGGTAAGTGGCCAGGTACTGGCGGTAGCGGCTGGCCAGTTGCGGTTCAAGCTGCAAGGACTTGACGGTTTCCATGCCGGCCACATATTCCGTCACGAAAGCCTGGTTGCGTGCGCCCATTTGAAACTGGTCTTGCAAGCGTTTTTGGAATGTAGGGGCAACTAAAAAACTGGCAATACCAATGATCGCCATGATGCCCAAAACAATCACACTCAAGGTGACGCTGTAATAAAACATGATGGCCACGAAGATGAAGAGAAATGGAAAGTCCAGAACCAAGGTAACCGCGGTACTGGCAATAAACTCACGAATCGTTTCAACACCATGCAAGCGGGCAGAAATAACACCTGTGGGGCGGTGCTGAAAGTACAGGGGCGGCAGCTTGAACAGGCGCTCAAACACGGCAGCACCCAGCACGGCATCGACCCGGTTGCCGGTATGCAGCACCAGGTACTGGCGCAGCCAGCTCAAGATGGTGGTGAAGACGATGAAGACGCCCATGCCAATCAACACCACGATCAGCGTACTTTGCGTACGGTTAGTGATGACTTTGTCAATAATAGTTTGGGTAAAAAGCGGCGTTGCGAGCGCCAGCAACTGGATGACCAGGGAAGCAAGCAAAATTTCTTGCCACAGCTTTTTGTGCTTCAGCAGCTCGGGGATAAACCAGCTAAAGCCGAAGCGCCTGCCTTGTGCGGCAAGGATGGCTGAGTCTGGGTCTGTACCTTCACTGACTTGGGTGGCCAGCCGAATGATGCCGCCTTGAATGCCCAGAGCCAGTTGAACTAGCGGTATGGATACAGGGACGGCATCACCAGGTTTCACAACCACCGCTTTGTCTGGGCCTGCCTGCAAAATGATTGCGGGCCGAAGTTCGGGTTGTGCCGCGCTGGGTAGGTCGCTGGTTAAATTGCCGGGTGAGTGATTGTCAGATTGCGGCGAGGGCTTAAGCCACACCAGCAAGGGAAATGATTCAGTTAAGAGTTTGGATGGTTTGAACTTCTGCAATTGGCAAGAAACGCCCAATTCAGCCAGTGCGAGCAATATGCTTTCGTTATTGTGGGGCGCGGCGAACTGTTGAAGAACAAGCTCGCGTTGAAATGGCTTTTGCAACAGGCTGCAAACCGCTTCAATCGTCCAAATAAAATCCTGCCCTGTGACCTGAAATTTACCCATTAACTCACTGGCAAAATGCCAGCCCCCTGTAAGTTTTCTTTATTTTTCGAATTCTATAAGGGGCGAAACGAAGTGGTTTTAAGTGCTTACCCTTGTCGCGGTTTTTGACTATCAAAATTGTCAGGAAAATCACAGAAATAGCGCTAAAGACTGCTGCTTAGTCAGACTCTCTCATCCATGTCGCTGCGCTAAAGCCCAAACAACATGCTCTTTAACCACCTCACTGCTATGACAGCGCAGCGCCTCTAGTGCGTGCCGAATCCCCTCATCGCCACTGGCCCGCAGCGCATTACCCATCGCCACCGCAATATTGCGTAGCCAGCGCTCATGACCAATGCGGCGTATGGCGCTGCCCTCGGTGTAATGCAAAAACTCTTCTTCGTCCCATGCGAACAGCGTCACCAGTTGCTGGCCTGTCAAACCTTGCCGTTCATCAAAATCTGGCAAGGCGCTGCGCTGGGCGAACTTGTTCCAGGGGCAGGCCAATTGGCAGTCGTCGCAGCCGTAAATGCGGTTGCCGATCAATGGCCTCAGTTCAAGCGGGATGGCCCCGGCGTGTTCAATCGTCAGATAAGAAATGCAGCGCCGCGCATCGAGCTTATGCGGTGCAATGATGGCCTGCGTCGGGCAGATGTCGATGCAGGCGCTGCAACTGCCGCAGTGCGCGGTAATGGGCGCACTGGGCGGCAGGGCAATGTCAACATAAATCTCACCCAAAAAGAACATCGAACCGGCCTCACGGTTGAGCACCAGCGTGTGCTTGCCGCGCCAGCCCTGACCGCTTTTTGAGGCCAGCTCAGCCTCCAGCACCGGGGCTGAGTCAGTGAAGGCGCGGTGGCCCAGTGTTTCAACCTGCGCCGCAATTTTTTCACTGAGCTTTTGCAAACGCTGGCGCATCACCTTGTGGTAGTCACGGCCGCGTGCGTAGCTTGAAACGACAGCTTCTAAAGGGCGCTGAAGGCGGGAGAACTCAACGGCTTGCCAATCATCTGGCGTTGATGCGGGCAAATAATCCATGCGTGCCGTAATAACGCTGACCGTCCCAGGGATAAGCTCCGCTGGTCGGGCCCGCCTCAAGCCATGCGCCGCCATGTAATGCATGCCGCCATGAAAGCCGGCAGCCAGCCAGGCCGATAATCCAGCTTCTGCTGACGACAAGTCAACGCCTGCAATGCCGATTTGCGAAAATCCAAGCTCGCGCGCCCAAGTTTGAATTTGATGGACCAGTAACGATTCGGCTGAAGATTGGTTTTGAAACACCCCATGATTGTAAAAAGTATTGTTTGGTCAGACGAGAACGCGACGCAAGCCTTTGCGCGCGCTCTGGCGCAGCGGCCAGGCATGGCATCTGCGCAGATTGAGTTGCTTGGCGATTTGGGTGCAGGCAAAACGACTTTTGTGCGCCATTTGCTCAAGGCGCTGGGTGTGCAAGGACGTATCAAAAGCCCAACCTACGCCTTGGTAGAACCCTATGAACTAGCCAGTGGTTCAAACCCTGTTTCACATATTTGGCATTTTGACTTTTACCGTTTCAATGACCCGGACGAATGGGAAGAAGCGGGTTTTCGGGATATTTTTGCCAGCCCCGGCCTCAAGCTGATTGAGTGGCCGGGCAAAGCAGGCAAGTATTTGCCGCCTGCTGATTTGAAACTGGCGATTGATGTTGACGAAGACCATTCGCGCCGCGTCACCTTGACAGCTTTGACGGATGTGGGCGCTAAACTTCTGCCATGAAAAGACGTGATGTGTTGCAGTTGGGGTCAGTTGTGTTGCTGCTGGGCACCCAGCACATCGCGCGTGGCGCCACGATTGTGGCGGTACGCGTCTGGCCTTCAAAAGACTACACGCGCCTGACCATTGAGTCGGACGGCGAGATCAAGGCGCGCCAGTTTTTTATTGCCGAGCCGCCCAGACTGGCGGTAGACATGGAAGGCATTGACCTGATACCAGCGTTGCGCGAACTGGTGGCCAAAGTCAAATCAGACGACCCGAATATCTCGGGCATTCGCGTTGGCCAAAATGCGCCCGGCACGGTGCGACTGGTGATTGATTTAAAGCAGCCCATCTTGCCGCAGGTGTTTACCTTGCCGCCTGTGGCAGCCTACCAATACCGGCTGGTGTTTGACCTTTACCCCACCCAGGTAGCCGACCCGCTGGAGGCATTGATAGCTGAAAGGCTGGCGGATAAAACACAAAGCCAGCTCCGCCTGGACAAAACCCTGACGCCACCGCCTGCTGCCTCTGCACCTGATCCACTGGGTGAACTGATGGCCCGGCAATCGGGTAAGCCCGCCAGCAGCGTCATTGTGCCGCAGCCTCTACCCAACAAAACCGCAGCCGCCAAACCGCCAGCAGAAACCCCCTTGCCACCGCCAAGCAAAACCGACAGGCTCATCATCGTGGCACTTGACCCAGGACACGGCGGTGAAGACCCTGGCGCCATAGGCCCGGGCGGTACGCGTGAAAAAGATGTGGTTCTGCAAATTGCACACCGCCTTCGCGACCGCATCAACCTGCAACCCAACATGCGGGCTTACCTGACCCGAGATGCTGACTTTTTTGTGCCGCTGCACATCCGCGTACAAAAAGCACGCAAGGTACAAGCGGATCTGTTTATCAGCATCCACGCCGATGCATTTTTTACGGATCGTCCTCAAGGTGCCAGTGTCTTTGCGTTGAGCGACAAAGGCGCATCCAGCAGTGCCGCACGCTGGATGGCTGACAAAGAAAATTCAGCGGATTTGGTGGGCGGCGTGAACGTCAAGGCCAAAGATGCACAGGTTCAAAAAGCCTTGCTGGACATGAGCACCACGGCGCAAATTAACGACAGCCTGAAACTTGGCAGTGCCATGCTGGGCGAAATTGGCAGCGTGGGCAAGCTGCACAAGGCCAAGGTAGAGCAAGCTGGTTTTGCGGTGCTCAAGGCACCCGACATCCCTAGTGTGCTGGTTGAAACGGCCTTCATCAGCAACCCTGACGAGGAGGCCAAATTACGTAGCGAAGCGTATCAGGTGCAACTGGCTGATGCACTGATGCGTGGCGTAAAGAGCTACTTTGCGCGCAACCCGCCGCTGGCACGCAATCGGCCTTTGTAAAAATTATTCGCTGCCTGGCAAGTTACAGGTAGTCGCCAATCGTACAGTTGGTGTTGGCCTTATCCTACACACGCAGCCAGGCTGTGGCATTAAATTAAAAGCTCAGGCAGACCAAGAAAGCAGAAATGCATAGCCTGCAACTTTTTACTTTTATAAAGGTATTTATCATGACCGCAAAACTTTTACTCTCCGCAGCCGCCGCAACACTCATCGCCTTGACGGGCTGCTCTACCTCACCCACCAATGCGCAAATTGGCACGGGTGTAGGTGCAGTCGCAGGTGGCGTGCTGGGCAACGCTGTTTTCGGCAGCACACTGGGCACTGTTGGCGGTGCTGCTGCTGGCGCGCTGATCGGCAATGAAGTCGGCAAGAAAAAATAAGCGGCTTGCAACAAGCGCAAAAAAAGCCAGATAGCTGGCTTTTTTTGCGAAGCTTAGGGTACGCGCATATTTGGCGACCTTATTTTGCAGTTAAGGCGTCCATGCCAGCTTTGGCCACCGCGCCGTCTTGCTCGGCCGTGCCGCCAGACACGCCCAAGCCGCCCATGATTTTGCCGTCAACCACAATCGGCAGACCGCCTTCAACCGCGTTGGCATTGCGCAGGGTCAATATCCGCAAACCAGCACCACCTGCGGCCAGCGCATCCTGAAACACTTTGGTGGGCCGGCGGTACATGGCCGCTGAGACGGCCTTGTCTTGCGACACCCCGACGCTGGCTGTTTGCGTGTTGTCCATGCGCTCAAAGGCGACCAGCATGCCAGCGTTGTCAACCACCGTAATCGCCATGGGCAGGTTTTGTTTGCGTGATTCAGCGACTGCTGCGGCAATCGCTTTACGTGCTTGTTCATGATTGACGTTTGTACCGTATTGGGGCAAGGGCGGTGTTTGAGCCAGCGCAACACTTGCCAGGCATGTCAAGGTGAGGCTGGCCACAAGGGAAGTGATTTTTTTCATGAGGGTTAAAGTCTCCAATAGTTATTGACGTTTTAATCGCGTTGTACAAACACATACAAATCTGAAAATTCAATGTGTGTGCCAGTAAAGTCTAGCACCATGCGCCCTGCCACCGTACGTCAAACCGGGTAAATCAACGAGTTCAAAATCATCTCGCTGTCGTACACGCAGCAGCGACTTTTGATCATCAACTTGCCCGCAACACTGACTAGCTCGTCAATATAACGACCTACGTTATAAACCTCTGAGGTTGCGCCAGGCTTGGTACGAAACACCGCGTAATTGGATTGGGCTTTGATCACATCACCATCAACAGAAACAACACGCGCCGGGCTGATGATGTGACGCATGTAGTACGGGCCGTGGTAGATGGTTTGCGTGATGCCGTAGACCCGGTCTTTCATCATGCCCTGGCTTTCCAGCGCCATCAACGCCAGCGGCAACCCACGGTCGAAATTTTCACGCGCCTGAATTTTGTAATGCCCGTCTTCCAGAAAAAACAGCGGCCAATCGTCAAAGCGCTTGTCGTCCAGCGCGGCCGCGTAAGCTGCATTGAGCTGGTCTAGCTGGTGGTGCAAAAGCATCGATTCTTCTGCTGCGTTCATAGCCCCATCACCTTGCGCCAGTAGCCGTACATGCTGCGAATCAGGGTTTCAGTCACCATGTGCTCGGTGCCTTCCGTGCCCGTGCCGCCCAGCTCGCACAATGTAGACCCCGCGTCTCCCGCCTGCCTGAAGCCGCTCTGGCTGAACTCAATCACCTCGCCATCGTCCGCACTGACAAAGCCTGCCGGGCCGAACAGGTTGGCCTGCCGCAAGCGCCGCTGCGTCATCTCGGGCGTGTCATCTGCAAAACCAAAATGCGTCCAGACAAAATCAAACTCTCCTTGCCCGCGCGGCACGATGTGGCGGGTGCTCAATGAGTTGACTTGCTGCTGAATAATCAGACTGGGGAACAGCGTGATCATGGTCACCGTGGGTGTGATGCTGGTGCCCGGATGTGACGGGTCATCAATTTTCCACCAAGCCTCTGGCACCACGTCGAGCAGGCGGTCGTCGTGCAGCGCCATATTGGCCTTGAAGCTGGTGACGCCTTCAGTGACGTCCTGACGAACCCCGCCGGTGGTGGCGCTAGGCCCACCCTCATTGCGGCGCGAGATCATCACCGCATGCCGGCCATGCGCGTCCATCACCATGCGGCTTTTCTGGTCGGCCCGCCACAGGCCAAACGTCACAAACCAGGTGTGCAGCAGGCCGGGGTGGTAGGGGTCTTTGATGTTTTCCATCATCAGCTTCCAGTTACCCGGAATGCGCTGGCGGTTGTAGCCCAGCAGCGTCAGCTTGCGCGCGCCATGCTCATCCTTAAAGATGCGGTCAAGCCACGGCATGATGTTGGGGCCGAGGTAGTCCGCCAGCGGTTCGGTGTCTGCACTGAAGGTGGCAAACACCAGGCCATGCAAGACGGCAACCCGCAGCTTGGTCAAGCCGTGGTCCTTGATGTCAAAATCCGCCGGCATACCGCCCTGTACTTTCGAATCCGCGCAGTCACCGTCTTTCACGCCGTCTTTAAAGGGCAGGCCCGCCAAGTCACCATTGAGCTTGTAAGTCCACTGGTGGTAAGGGCACACAAAGCTGCGGGCATTGCCGTGCTGCGTTTGGCAAAAACGCACCCCGCGGTGTGCGCAGCGGTTTTCGACCACGCGTATGCCCGTGTCCGTGGCGCGATCTTTGGGGGCCACCCGGTCCCGCACCATCAGCACCTGCCGCTCACCGACATGGCTCAGTTTGTAATCGCCTGTGTTGGGGATTTCAACCTCAAGGCCCACATAGCACCAGTGCGCGCCATAAAAAATCTTGTCGAGTTCTTGTTGATACAGCTGGGCATCGGTGTAGGCCCAAAAAGGCACGCGGCTGGTGCTGCTTTGCTGCCAGCGCGAAACCTCAAGCAAAAAAGGAGTGGGAGCGTTCATGGTTTCTAGCAATGCTGTTGAACATGCGAAATCATACGTCTACTTATTAAAAACGTATAGCACCCGTCATGCACCGCCAGATTAGCCAGCGTCGCTACTGCCCGGTCGCAGTTACCCCACAAGTCAGCACGAATGTGACCGTAGAAGCCGAGCCCAATGTAGGGATGACCAGTCCCGCCCCTTGCAAGGTACCAATGGCCAATGACCCTGGACAAGCTGCCCCAGCAGTAGCCACACAAGTCGGGTTGACTGTGCAGCTCAATCCTGGTGCCACGGGGTCCATCAGCGTTGTGCCACCCGCCGCTCCCGGCCCAAGATTGGCAACGGTGATCGTGTAGCTGGTAGTTTGCCCGGCAGTCACTGTTGTGCCAGCGTTAAATTTGGCAATTGTCAGCGTGGCATTGACACATGCTGGCGTGACTGTAGTGGTGACAGTGCCCGTATTGTTGGTCAGCAGCGTTTCGCCCACGCCTGAAGAGATCACCGCCGTGTTGGTTTTACCGTTTCCACCCGCGCAGGTGATACGCACGATACCTGTAACCACCGGGAAGTTGGTGGCTGCGCCAATAGGGTAAGCATTGACATTGGGCAGGGTACATACCACCGGCGCCGTACCGCTGCATGTCCAGTTCGTGCCGGCAAAGGTGGTGGTTGCCTGCACACCTGAGGGCAGTGTGTCAGTGACCGTCAGGGGTGATGAAATCAAGGCGCTGGCAGACGCACCGGTTGCCTGAGTAGTGGCAAATACCTGATCAGCGATGGGGCGACCGTTGTTACGCGGTGTCAGGGTGTAGGTGAAGGTTGCGTTAACTGGCGCAGAAGTTGAACCTGTCTTGGTAATGCTGATATCGGGTAGCAACTGCACGTCGTCAGTCGTGGGGCCAGTCACCTGGCCGTCGTAATGGTTACCCGCCACCGTGGTGGTACCGCCAGATTGAAAAGTCATATTG
The DNA here is from genome assembly GCA_043781295.1 of Polaromonas sp. Taxonomy (GTDB): domain Bacteria; phylum Pseudomonadota; class Gammaproteobacteria; order Burkholderiales; family Burkholderiaceae_C; genus Polaromonas. Next base: position 23,074 of record JAYWBS010000102.1, on the reverse strand, counting down.
CTGCTGTACGCCAGGCTGTTGCGATTGGCCGATATGTTCGTCGCCATGGCAATCGCCCGCCCCACATTGCTGGTACGGGTGGGGTCCAAAAAGCTGGCACCAGCTCCATTGTGGTAGGTACCCACCGTGGCGGCGTCAGGAATACTGACTGCAAATGTCACGCTGATGCTGCCGTTTTGAGGAATAAAAAAACTACCAAACGTCAGGCTGCCCTGCCCAGCAGTGGGTACAACGCCGGGCGCAGTGGCCGCAGCCCTGAGTGACAGGGGGGTTGTATTGAAAACGGTGTAAGTGTTAACGGGCAATACCGGGGGTGACGCAACGCCAGTCGCAGCGGTGGTTTCAGCGCCAGCTGCAAAAGCCCCCCCTGCCAAAGGGGGCGCGGGAGCGTAAGCGAAGACAGCAGGCGTGGTGGTAATGTATGTCCAGCCGGGGGGCAGACCCGTGTCGTAAATAAACGCGTTGGTGGCAGCACCCCCTGTATTGCGTACATTCAAGGTGTACTGAGCAGTTGCACCAGTGGCCGCCGTGATGAGCGGCGTGACTGCAACTTTGTTCACCGTCAAGCTGGGCAAGCATTGCGCGCCTGAGGGTGAGCCTGGTGGGTTGCCTGTTCCTGATGTTGTGACCAAGCCGACAGCACCAACGGTAGCACCATAATTTTTGGGGCTGCCGTTGCCCGCCATACCCCCACAACAGGCGTCCGTACCTGGTGTACCTGCAGTGACATCAGTGGTCGCCCCTGTTCCGCGCGTGAAAATATAGCCACCGCCACCACCGCCGGCAGGGCCATGGTTGAAATAGATAGAGCTGCCACCAATACCACCAAAAGCGTTGATGGTCAGGTTAATGAGCGAGCCCGAAGCGTTGTCAATGACAACCGTGCCGCCAGCGCCACCACCGCCCCCCGAATCCGTGTCAGACGTCGGGTTTTTAGTGTACGCGTGAGCACCCTGGGCATTGATGGTACTTGCCGCGCTGATCGTGACTGCCCCGGCCCGCCACATCACAATGCCGCCGCCAGGCGCACCTGATGAAGTTATCGCACCACTGGCACCATTTGCGACCACGGTGGGAGAGGCGCCTGGTGCTGTTGGTGGGAAGGTAGTGATGGTATCAGCACTGCCGTTGTTGGCCGACCCGGCACCGCCGCCGCCACCAAGGTAAATTTTTGTGGCCACGACCGGGGCCAGGGCTAAACCGCCTCGCCCGCCCGATGGCCAACCACCCGTACCAACCGCTGCTGGGGGAATGGTTGAAGGTGTCTGGTTCAATGTCGCGTCGTTAGGGGTGTTGCTATTCCAGTTATTGCCACCATTGCCACCTGCGCCCACATTACCACCGCCCCCACCGCCTGAGTTTTGTCCGTTGAGACCGGCAGGAGGGTTACCGTCATTGCCACCGCCGCCACTGTTGCCCTGCGCACCCCGGCCGCATGACCCAGCCACAAAGCCCTGGTTTGCCGCAACGACAAAAAGCTCACCCGCGGCGTCGTACGTGGTGGCCACACCGGTTGCGCCAGTAGTATCAAAACCCAGAACCCGCTTAGGAATGCCGGCCGTACCTTCGCCCTTGAACGAACCATTCATGGTGCCTGCACCTACATCGCAGGCATAGTCGTTATCAAGCTGGGCTCCGCCAGCGCGGTTGTTGGCAGAATTGACACCCAGGGCACCACGAAAGCCGCGAGCATTGGCATTGATCGTTACTGCATTGGCTGTCAAAAGCCCCGCAACGTCTACCGCAAAAACGCCACCTGTCGCAGCGCCAGTGGTGGCACTCACAAACCAGGGCAGCACATTGATGGTGCCGGACAGCGTGGCAGTTGAGTACTGCGGCACCCGAATCACCTGAAATGTGCGCACAATGCCGCTAGCTGCTGTGATAGTTTGGGCATAGCTGTTAACCAAGTTTGAGGCCAGCTGAATGGTGGTTCCGACACCGCCACCAACCGTGACCACAGCGTATTCATAGTTACCCGCCAAAGTCCCGGTGTTGTCCTGCATCTGCATGATGAGCACCAGATCACCAGCGACTAAATTAACCGCTACGCCGCGCCGTGATGTAGCACCAGCCAGTAGCGCAATGGCCGAAGTACCTGCCGCAGGCGTTCCGCTGCCTGCAAAGTAGGTGTTGACGGCGGCTGATACAGCCACATTGCCGCCCGAGCCTGCAATCCCGCAAATTTGTGCGCGTACCAATGATGTGGTTAGCAATGCTAGCAAGGCTGCTAGAACGGCAACCAATCGACTTGCCCAAGTCCAGTAAGTATTCATTTATGCCAAAAATAGTACTAAATCAAATTCACTTCGCACGATTATGGTGTGTACTTTACGTTACGCTGCTTATTTGATAGCTATCAAAATGTGTAAAGTTACAAAACTTCCTTGATTGCAGAGTTTTCAAGCATCACAGCCGCGCTTATCGCCTCAACAAGATTCCTTAAACAGCTGTTTTTGAAGCCCGCCCGGTCTTCCAGGCACCGTATGCCACCACCACCCCAGGAATCAAAATCATGGCCCAGATAATTTTGTCCAGATGCATCTTGACCCACGGTACATTGCCGAAAAAATAGCCCGCAGTGGTAACGCCGCCCACCCACAATGCACCACCGGTGATGTCGTAAAAGGTGAATTTGCTGCGGGTCATTTGTGACACACCGGCCACAAATGGCGCGAATGTTCGCAAAAAGGGCATGAAGCGCGCAGCCACGATGGTGATGCCGCCATAACGCTCATAAAAAGCGTGCGCCTGGTCAAAGGCTTTTTTATTGAAAAATTTCGAGTCTTCCCACTGGAACACTTTAGGCCCGAAAAAACGCCCTATGGCGTAGTTGCTCTGGTTACCCAGCACCGCTGCCGCAAACAGCAAACCCACCGACAGTGGATAACTCATCAAACCCACGCCGCACATGGTGCCGACGACAAAAAGCAGAGAGTCACCGGGTAAAAACGGCATCACAACGACACCCGTTTCAACAAAGATAATCAAAAACAGCAGGGCATAAACCCACAGGCCGTAGTTGGTAACAAAAGCCTCCAGGTATTTGTCAACGTGAATGATGAAGTCAAGCAAAAAGGTAATGAATTCCATGGCCATGATTTTGACAGGTCTTGAAGCGCGAAACCTTTAAACTCGTGAGTCATGTCTGTTCAACACACCCGCCTGCCCATACGCGAGCTCCCCGATGAGCTGATCAGCCAGATTGCCGCAGGCGAGGTGGTCGAGCGCCCGGCATCTGTCGTGCGCGAGCTGCTGGACAACGCGCTGGACGCAGGGGCAACGCAGATCACCGTGCGGCTTTTGGCCGGTGGCGTGCGGCTGATTGCGGTGGAAGACGACGGCATGGGCATCCCGCGCGCGGAGCTGCCAATTGCTTTGAGGCGCCACGCCACCAGCAAAATCGGCTCGCTGCAAGACCTTGAAGCGGTTGGCACCATGGGCTTTCGGGGCGAAGCACTGGCCGCCATCAACGCGATTGCGGACATGAGCGTGACATCACGCACCGATACCGGGGAGCACGCCTGGCAGCTCGATGGCCGCACCGGTGAGCTGGCCCCCGCAGCGCGCACGCGCGGCACCAGTGTTGAAGTGCGTGAGTTGTTTTACGCCACACCGGCACGCCGCAAATTTTTAAAAACCGATGCGACCGAGCTGGCACACTGCATTGAAGCCGTACGCCGCCACGCATTGGTACGGCCAGATGTGGGCTTTGCGGTCTGGCATGACGGCAAGCTGGCAGAGCAATGGCGGGCATGTACTGGGCCCACCACGCCACTAGAGCGCATGAGCCAACGCCTGGCCGATGTACTGGGTAACGAGTTTGTAGCGCAATCAGTCGCGGTAAATTACGAAAGCACAGCCGTGCGGGCTGACGGCACGCCGCTGCTGCGCGTGTGGGGCCGGGCGGGCATACCTGATGCAGCGCGGTCTAGAGCCGACCAGCAGTTTGCGTATGTCAATGGCCGCTATGTGCGCGACAAGGTCATCACCCACGCAGCGCGCAGTGCCTACGAAGACGTGCTGCACGGCCACCGCCAGCCGGTGTATGTGTTGTACCTGGATATGGATCCCACCCGAGTCGATGTCAACGTGCACCCGACAAAAATTGAAGTCCGCTTTCGCGACAGCCGTGAAGTCCATAGCGGCGTGCGCCATGCGGCAGAAAATGCACTGGCTATTCCGAGATCGACCAGATCGACGCGATCAGCTGCTTTGGATGCTGGAGGAGGTCTTGAAGCTGAAAAAACATCAGGTTTTGGTACTTTTCAGGCATCAAATACGGCTCAATCCCCCTATTTACGGGCGCAAGCAGCTATTAATTATGTAGCGACTGACGGGCATCGGGTGTCAGACTTTGAAGCGCTTTGGCCGCAACCTGGCAGTGCAGCGGCAGCCAGCACGCCGCAAGAGCCGCCGCCAGGTGAATGGCTGTTGGGCCGCGCCATTGCCCAACTGCAAGGCATCTACGTGCTGGCTGAAAACGCCCAGGGCCTGGTCATCGTTGACATGCATGCCGCCCACGAACGCATTGTTTACGAACGGCTCAAGACGCAGATGGACACATCGCGCATCAAGAGCCAGCCACTCTTGATTCCCGCCACCTTTGCCGCCAGCCCGCAAGAAGTGGCCACGGCCGAAAGCGCCTGCGACACACTGGCTTTGCTGGGCCTGGACATCACACCGTTCTCTAGCAAAACCCTGGCGGTTCGCGCCGTACCCACGTCGCTCGCGCAAGGCGATGCGGTAGAACTCGCGCGCAGCGTGCTGGCCGAGCTGGCCGAGCTGGCCCAACACGATGCCAGCACCGTCATACAACGCGCACAAAACGAGCTTCTGTCCACCATGGCCTGCCACGCTGCGGTACGCGCCAACCGTAAGCTGACCATCGATGAGATGAACGCCCTGCTGCGCCAGATGGAAGCCACAGAACGGTCTGACCAGTGCAACCACGGCAGGCCAACCTGGCGGCAGGTGAGCATCAAGGAACTGGATGCGCTGTTTATGCGGGGACGCTGAACTTTTCAGCGCTACCGCAGTCATTCGATCCATGAAACGTTTTCATTTTTTCACCGCCATGGCGCTTACCGCAGCGCTGCTGGTGGGCTGCACTACTCTGGACGAGAAACAGCGGGCGTGGATTTTTCAGCCCAGCGACCGCACCTGGAGTGGCGGCGCAGCGGCGGCGGTTGGCATGCAGGACGTGTGGATAGACTTTGTCTCAAAAACCAGCGCCCAAGACGCACGCCTGCACGGCTTGTGGTTGCCCGCCGACAAGTCAGCAGCGCCGGTGATGTTGTACCTGCACGGCGCACGTTACAACGTCACCGGCTCGGCACCGCGTATACGCCGCATGCAGCAGCTCGGCTTTTCGGTGTTGGCCATTGACTACCGTGGGTTTGGCAAAAGCAGCCAAGCGCTGCCTTCAGAGACATCGGCTTATGAAGACGCACGTGCAGCGTGGGACTGGCTGGCGAAACAGTACCCAGACCGTCCACGCTACATTTTTGGCCATTCGCTGGGTGGGCCCATTGCCATCCATCTGGCCGCAGAGGTGGCAGACGAAAGTGGCACCATGGTTGAAGGTACGTTTACCTCGATTGCTGATGTGGTGGGCACGACGCAATGGGGCTGGTTGCCACTCTCGCTTTTAATCACGCAACGCTTTGAAGCCATAAACTGGGTGGCCAAAACAGGCTCGCCACTGCTGGTGGTGCACGGCGCTGAAGACCAGTTGATCTCACCCGCACTGGGCCGAAAGCTGTATGAGGCAGCAGCCGAGCCCAAGCTGTTTGTGCTGGTGGAAGGTGGCTCTCATCACGACACCAACATGGTGGGCCAATCGCAATACCGCGAAGCACTAACCCGGCTATTTGCCCTGAAATAAACGCACGCTGCAAGGCTTTTGCGTTGCAGGGCCAAGCAATGACCATCTCAATCTGATACGCTCACTTGATGTCTTTGCCGCCGCCTGCCCTGCTTGAAATTTCCCCTGTAAATTCTGCAAATTCCGTCAAGCCAGCCACCCCGGCCCCCATGTCCGCCGGGCTGATTGTTCTGCTTCTGGCCATGCTTCTGGGCATTCAACCGGTCACCACCGATTTGTACCTGCCCGCGCTGCCTGCACTGACCGAAGGTTTTGCTGCAACACTGCCGCAGGCGCAACTCACACTGAGCGCGCTACTGCTGGCCTTTGGCCTGTCACAACTCATGTGGGGCCCGTTGTCAGACCGGTTTGGCAGACGGCCGATTTTGCTGTGGGGCCTGGCAGCTTATACGCTGGCTTCATTTGCAAGTGCTTTGGCTCCCAGCATGCAGCAATTGATCACCTGGCGCACCGTGCAGGGTATCGCCATGGGCGCCGTGGTGGTGTGCGCACGCGCCATCGTGCGTGACCTGTACAAGCCGCAAGACGGTGCCCGCATCATGTCCAAAGGCCTGAGTGGTCTGGGGCTGCTGGCATGCATTTGCGCGCCACTGGGCGGCTTGTTGACAGAGCTGGCCAACTGGCGCGTCGCGTTGATGGCGCTGCCTGTATTTGGCAGCCTGGTGCTGGGCCTGACGGTGCTGCGCTTTCAGGAAACCCTGAGCCAGAAAAACCCGCATGCATTGCGCGCAGGTACTTTGCTGCGCACCTGGCGTGACATTTTAAGTAACCCGGCTTTTCTGGCGTTTTCTGTGCTGTCAGCGGCCTCTTACGGTGGGCTGTTTACTTTTTTGGCGTCATCGTCGTTTGTCTTCATCAATGTGCTGGGCTTAAGCAAGGGCCAGTACGGGCTGATGATGTTTTTCATGTCCATGTCTTACATCACAGGTACTTTTATCTGCCGGCGCTTGCTGCTGCGTTTTGGCTTGACCAGAGCAGTAGCCGTTGGCGCAGCTTTCAGTCTGGCCGGCGGCACACTGCTCGGCGTTCTGGCCTGGGCACAGGTGCACACGGTGTGGGCCATCATGGTGCCTATGGCGCTTTTCATGATGGGCCATGGTGTGCACCAGCCTTGTGGGCAAAGTGGCGCGGTCGGCCCTTTCCCGCAGTCGGCCGGTGCAGCATCGGCGCTCAATGGCTTTTCAATGATGCTGGTCGCCTTTGTGATTGGCAGCTGGCTGGGTACGCGCATGGACGGCACCGTCAATCCGCTGGCCAATGGCGTTTGGCTATGCAGCGCAGTACTGGTCGCTTGCGCCTGGACGCTGGTGCGCAAATACGGCGAGCCAGCACATGCCAAACCAGCTACTGCAAACGCCTGAAGACCTTCACGTGACTGCGCACAACAATCTCAAGGCCCATGCCATTGCCATCGCTGGCCCAACAGCTTCTGGCAAAACGGCTGCAGCCCTGGCCCTGGCACAACGCCATGCGATTGAAATCATCAGCGTTGACTCGGCGCTGGTGTATCGGGGTATGGACATCGGCACAGCCAAACCCACGGCAGCAGAACTGGCCGGGGTGCCGCACCATTTGATTGACATTCGCGACCCACTACACGCCTACAGCGCGGCCGAGTTTGTGCATGATGCCGAGCGTTTGATCGCCGACATCACTGCGCGAGGCAAGCTGCCCGTGCTGGTAGGCGGCACCATGCTGTACTTCAAAGCCCTTATCGACGGGCTGGACGACATGCCCAAAGCAGATGCCGCCGTACGGGCAAAAATCGCCAGCGATGCGCTTGAAAAAGGCTGGCCAGCCCTGCACGCCGAGCTGGCACGCGTTGATGCCGTCACAGCAGCGCGGCTGGCCCCCAACGACTCACAACGCATCTCGCGGGCGCTGGAAATCTTCATGCTGACAGGCTTGCCGTTGTCGTCTTTTCATCAAAAAAACGCTACTGAAAACATAGCTGCTCGCGCCCGTAAACAGGCGGCTATGACTCTTATTTCGCTTGAACCGAACGCCAGAGACTGGCTTCATGCGCGCATCGCCCAGCGTTTTGATGCCATGCTGGTCGCAGGTTTTTTGGATGAAGTCAAAACCTTGCGCGCACGTGGCGATTTGCATGCCGATTTGCCGGCCATGCGCTGCGTGGGTTACCGCCAGGCATGGGAAGCACTCGATGGCACATCACCGATGGCCGAACTCCGCGACAAAGGCATTTTTGCAACACGCCAATTGGCCAAACGGCAAATCACCTGGCTGCGCAGCATGCCCCAGCGGCGCGTGGTGGCCTGCGATGACCCGACTGCGCTTGAGCAGGTGCTTGATATTGTTCAAAAGCAAATTGCATGACATTACACATCACCCAACTGGCCAAACGCTATGGCGACAGCGCGGTGTTCCAGAACGTCTCACTCAGCGTGGCACCTGGTGAATTCGTTGCCATTGTGGGCGAATCCGGTGTGGGCAAATCGACACTGCTCAACTGCATGGCAGGGCTTGACAGCTGGGACGAAGGCAGCGTTACCCTGCAAGGCCATGACCTGGGAAGCCTGAGCGACGACGCACGCGCCCTGCTGCGCCGCCAGCATGTGGGCTTTGTGTTCCAGGCCTTTCATGTGTTGCCGCACCTGGATGTTTCGCAAAACGTGGCGCTGCCCCTGTTGCTGCTGGGCCAAGCCGACGACGCACGGGTACAAGCCATGCTGGTCGCCGTGGGGCTGAAAGGTTTGGGCGCACGCCTGCCGCAGCAGCTCAGTGGCGGGCAACTGCAACGTGTGGCGATTGCCAGAGCGCTGGTGCACCGCCCCAGCCTGCTGCTGGCAGACGAGCCCACTGGCAACCTGGACCCGACCACAGCCACCAAAGTGCTGGACGCATTGATCGCGCAAACCCGCGAACACAACGCGTCGCTGGTGCTGGTCACGCATTCTGAAGCGGCAGCCGCACGGGCAGATCGGGTGCTGTATTTGACCAGCCATGGCGTCACGGCTTAGCGTGCTGTTCAAACTCTTGCGCCAGTTCTCATGGCGGGAACTCACGCATCACCCGTGGCGCAACGCAGCAGCGGTCATGGCCGTCATGCTGGGTGTGGCGCTGGCTTTTTCGACGCATTTGATCAACGCGTCGGCGCTCAGTGAGTTCTCTCAGGCAGTACGCGCTGTCAATGGTCAGCCAGACCTGGAACTGCGGGCTGTGCAAGGCAGTTTTGACGAAGCGGTGTTTGAACGGGTCGCCAATCACCCGCAAGTTCAGCTGGCCAGCCCGGTGCTTGAATTGAGCAGCTATGCGTTGAACAAGGAAGCAAAGCGCACGGCCTTGCGCATTGTCGGCATCGACGCGCTGGTGGTGGCGCAGCTGGCACCGGCTTTGCTGCCCAGGCCCGCACAAGATGCAGACCGTTTTGCTGCGCTGGCACCCGGTACGGTTTTTTTAAATGCCGCTGCCCGGCAAAGCCTTGCCGACACGCCTATCAAGCTGCAAAGTGGCCTGCAATTACTGGATGTGAAGGTCGCGGGCAGTGTGAGTGCAGGCGGTGCCCCACTGGCGGTGATGGACATTGGCGCAACGCAAGAGCTGTTTGACAAGCGCGGCCAGCTCTCGCGCATCGACCTGAAGCTCAAGCCGGGTACCGACCGCGCGGCATTTATCAAGTCACTACAGTTACCAACCAATATCGTGGTCGCAGAGCCTGGGGACGACGCCCAGCGAGTCAGCAACCTGTCACGCGCCTACCGCGTCAACCTGACGGTGCTGGCACTCGTCGCGTTGTTTACCGGCGCATTTTTGGTGTTTTCAGTGCTGTCGCTCAGCGTGGCCAAACGCGCGCAACAGTTTGCCCTGCTGGGCGTGCTGGGCTTGACGGGGCGGGAGCGTTTGACACTGGTGATGGCGGAATCCGCTTTGCTGGGCGTGATTGGCAGCGCCGCTGGCATTGCCCTGGGTACTGCTTTGGCAGCCATCGCCCTGCGTGTTTTAGGCGGTGACTTGGGCGGTGGTTACTTTGCTGGCGTTGCGCCATCGCTTCAGTTCAGTGCGTGGGCTGCCGCGACCTACGGCGCGCTGGGAGTGGCCGCATCGCTGGTGGGTGGCTGGTGGCCCGCACGCGCTGCGCAGCAGTTGCCACCTGCGCAAACCCTCAAAGGCCTGGGTGCTGCGCCCAGTAAAAGCAACGGCCATTGGCTGAGCATCGGGTTGATAGCCATTGGTGCCGCATTGGCCTTGACGCCGCCTGTCTTTGGCATGCCGCTGGCGGCGTATGTATCGGTGGCCATGCTGCTTGTAGGCGGCATCACCGCCTTGCCCTGGCTGGTTGCGCTGCTGTATGACGTAGCAAGCGCCTGGGTGGCGCATAAACTGCTGCCCATGCTGGCTGTTGAGCGTGCCCGCCGTGTGCGCGCCAGCGCGGCGGTGGCCGTCAGTGGTGTGGTGGCATCGCTCAGCCTGGCCGTTGCACTGACGGTGATGGTGGCGAGTTTTCGTGACTCAGTCACGCACTGGCTGGACGTGGTGCTACCCGCCGATTTGTACCTGCGCACGGCCTTGCCATCCACCTCGGGTGCAGCCAGCGACACGGTGTATTTCACGCCTGACTTTGTAGCCGCCATAGCGCGCGTCAAAGGCGTCAAACGCATCAGCACACTGCGCACCACCTCTTTGCTGCTGGACGCAGGCCAGCCCGCCGTAGCGTTGGTGGCCCGCGAGCTGGACGACCCGGCAGGCACCTTGCCGATGGTGGGTGATGTTGTGGCTGTCCCGCCGGGCTATGTGGCCATTTACGTCAGCGAGCCCATGGTTGACCTGTATGGTGCCCGTCCAGGCACTGTTTTTGAGCTATTTTCACAGTCTTTCAGGCCTCTAGCCCAACAAATTCGGGCGCAAGCAGCTACTGATTTAATAGCATCTCCCACCACAACGGCACCTGCCCGGTTTTACGTTGCCGGTGTCTGGCGCGACTACGCCCGCCAGTTCGGCGCAGTGGCCATGGCTAAAAATGACTTTGAACGCCTGACCGGTGACCAGCGCGTCAACGATCTGGCGCTGTGGCTTGATGCCGGTGCCGTCAGCGGTGATGTGGAGCAGGCGGTACGGCAAGCGGCTGACCAACAGGCAGGTGCTGGCGGGCTGATTGAATTTGCCTCCACCCGGCAGATACGCGCCATCTCCTTGCGCATTTTTGATCGCAGCTTTGCCGTGACCTACTGGCTGCAAGGCGTGGCGATTGCGATTGGCCTGTTTGGCGTGGCCGCCAGCTTTAGCGCGCAGGTGTTGGCGCGGCGTAAAGAGTTTGGTTTGCTGGCGCATCTGGGCTTGACGCGCAGGCAAATACTGGCCGTGGTTGCAGGCGAAGGCGCAGCCTGGACATTGATTGGCAGCATCGCCGGCCTGGGCCTGGGGCTGGCCGTGGCGCTGGTGCTGGTGCATGTGGTCAATCCGCAGAGCTTTCACTGGACCATGGACCTGGTCGTGCCCTGGCTGCGGCTTGCCGGCCTGTGCGCAGCGGTGGTGCTTGCGGGCACCCTGACGGCCTGGCTGGCAGGCCGGGCTGCAGCTGGCAAGGATGCGGTGCTGGCGGTCAAAGAGGACTGGTAACAGCTGTCAGACAATAGCAATAGACAAACCATCGAACGCATGAATCTACTCAGACGACAACTGCTACTGGCCAGCGCAGGCCTGGCCGGGTTGACCCAGCAAGCGCTCGCGTTGCCCGCACAAGCGCTGGTCTTCCCGCGCGACAGGGGTTCGCACCCCGAATTTAATACCGAGTGGTGGTACATCACCGGGCACTGCACATCGGGTGCGCGTGCGTTTGGTTTTCAGCTCACGTTCTTTCGCTCCCGCGTTGACAGCACGCAGGGCATGACGTCCAGGTTCGCCGCCAGCCAGTTGCTGTTTGCGCATGCCGCCATCACCGACGTTCAAGGTAAAAAACTCTGGCATGACCAGCGCATTGCCCGCAGCGGTTTTGGTGTTGCATCCAGCAGCCAAACAGACATGGCCATCAAGCTGCGCGACTGGTCGTTGCAAAGCCAAGGCAAGCGCTACATGGCTGATGTGTCTGCTGCCGACTTTGGCATCCAACTGCAATTGACTGAGACACAAGCTGTTCTGCTGCAAGGTAAAAATGGTCTGTCACGCAAAGGCCCAGACGAAAAACAGGCCAGTTACTACTACAGCCAGCCCCAGCTAGCGAGCACCGGTAGCCTGCGCGTGCAAGGCAAAACATTTGAAGTTGTCGGCACCGCATGGCTAGACCACGAATGGAGTCAGGAACTGCTGGCCCCAGGTGTGGTCGGCTGGGATTGGATAGGCATGAACCTGCTCGATGGCAGCGCGCTGACGGCCTTCCAGCTGCGTGACAAGGGCGGCGGTGCGGTGTGGGACGGCGGCTCCTTCAGGTCCGCTAAAAATGACCTGTATATTTTCAGCCGGGGCGAAGTGATTTTCAAACCTACCCGCTATTGGAAAAGCCCTCTCAGTCAAACCACCTACCCGGTGGAATGGATAGTACGTACACCGGCAGATTTTTATACCGTCAAAGCGCTTGTTGACAACCAGGAGCTCGACAGCCGCCAATCGACAGGCGCGATTTACTGGGAAGGCTTGAGCGAGCTGATCAACAGCAACGGCAAAAAAGTCGGCAGCGGCTACCTGGAAATGACCGGATACGCCAAGCCGCTACAGCTTTAGGGTGTGTTAACAATTAAACCAAAAGCGATTAACCTTTAATATTGTTCAACCGCCAACAAACCACCATCCATGACCACCCCATCCAATTTATCCAGCTTCCCCATTACCCAAAAGTGGCCTGCAGAGCACCCTGATCGGCTCCAGCTGTATTCACTGCCCACACCGAACGGCGTGAAGGTGTCGATCATGCTGGAAGAAACTGGCCTGCCCTACGAGGTGCACCTGGTGGACTTTGGTAAAAACGACCAGATGACGCCCGAGTTCATATCACTCAGCCCAAACAATAAAATTCCTGCCATTCTTGACCCGAATGGGCCGGGCGGCAAACCACTGGCGCTGTTTGAATCAGGTGCGATTTTGATGTACCTGGCAGAAAAAACGGGCCAATTTTTACCGCAAGACCCTGCGGCTCGTTATGAGACGATTCAATGGGTCATGTGGCAAATGGGTGGCTTGGGGCCGATGTTTGGCCAGCTTGGGTTCTTTCATAAATTTGCAGGCAAAGACTACGAGGACAAGCGCCCGCGTGACCGCTACGTGGCCGAATCAAAACGCCTGCTGGATGTCCTCAACAAACGGCTCGAAGGACGCGACTGGATCATGGGCGACGCCTACACGATTGCCGACATGGCCACCTTCGGCTGGGTACGCAACCTGGTCGGCTTCTATGATGCGGGTGTGCTGGTGGGGTTTGATGATTTTGCAAATGTCAAACGTGTACTGAACGCCTTTGTGGCGCGCCCAGCGGTTGTCGCCGGGCTTAACATACCCAAGCGGAACTGATCTGGCGCAAACAAACGCACAGTCATAACAACAAGGAAAAAATATGGGCGCGCAATGGAAAGCAAAAGGCAAAGAACTGGCAGCCAATGCCAGGGGCCGGGTGTTTGGCAAACTGGCCAAAGAGATCATGGTGGCAGCGCGCGGCGGGGCTGACCCTGCGGGTAACGCCAGGTTGCGGCTGCTGGTAGAGCAAGCCCGCAAAGTCAGCATGCCCAAAGACACGCTGGACCGGGCGATTAAAAAAGGCTCAGGCACGGGCACCGATGCGGTGCATTTTGAGCATGTTATTTACGAAGGCTTTGCGCCGCACCGCGTGCCGCTGATGGTTGAATGCCTGACCGACAACCACAACCGCACCGCGTCTGAAGTGCGGGTGCTTTTCCGCAAAGGGCAACTCGGCACATCGGGCTCGGTGTCATGGGACTTTGACCATGTGGGCATGATTGAGGCCGAACCGACTGCACCCGGCGCAGATGCTGAAACCGCCGCCATCGAGGCGGGTGCGCAAGACTTTGAAGCCGGCGAAGAAGAAGGCCACACCCTGTTTTTGACTGATGCCACTGATCTTGATCTGGTCAGCCGAGCCCTGCCCGCCCAGGGCTTCACCGTGCTGTCGGCCAAGCTGGGCTATAAGGCCAAAAATGCTATAGACCCAGCCACCTTGAGCGCTGCGGACATGAACGAAGTTGAAGCCTTCCTGGCTGCTATTGATGCGAACGATGATGTGCAGAATATTTTTGTGGGATTGGCTGGCTAGGAGGTTGACTTGGCAACACTCGATGAAGTCGCTGGTAGCCTAAAACGTACCGATGAACTGACGCTTAAACCGCTTTCAGATGATGAGGTGAATGCGGCGATCAAGTTACGCTTGCGCGCAGAAGACATAAAGACGATGTCTTCGCCAGAAAAACTCAACGACTTGACGACCATGTGCAGCCCGATCAAGTCTAAATAGTGCATCAGAGAGCAGTTACACGGACGGCATCGGCTTTGCAGATGCACTGCATTTGGCGCTCAGCGAGGGACAGCAAAAGTTCATGACTTTTGACAAGGCTTTTGTGTAGCAGGGCAAGAAACTAGGTTTAAAACCAGACATTGTGCTGTGTTGATTTGAGCAACAACCGAAATCCAGGCAAATCAAGCCCTGAAAAGGCTATTTTTAGCCATTTTCAGGTATCAAACAAGCCTCTAGGCCAATAGATTCGGGCGCAAGCAGCTCCTGATTCAGGAGCGACCGCGTTTACGCTTCAGCCTTGCCCGCCTTGCCAAAACTGAACACCCCCGGATCCCGAATCGGATCGACATCGACCGGGATGATGCTCTTGGGTGGGAACTTGCCCTCCAGCAGCAGCTTCGACAACGGGTTCTCAATCCGCTGCTGAATGGCACGCTTGAGCGGCCTGGCACCAAAGACAGGGTCAAAGCCGACCTTGGCCAGCTCGGCAATCGCCGCTTCTGACACCTGCATCGTCAGCTCCATCTTCTCCAGCCGAGCCATCAGCACCTTGAGCTGAATACGCGCAATCGATTCGATGTTTTTGGCATCGAGCGCATGGAAGACCACCGTCTCGTCAATCCGGTTTAAAAACTCGGGGCGGAAATAGTTTTTCAGCTCGTCCGTCACCGCGTCCTTGATCTCGTCATACGGCTTGCCAACCTTGGCCTGGATGATCGGCGAGCCGATATTGCTGGTCATCACGATCACCGTGTTTTTAAAGTCCACGGTACGGCCCTGGCCGTCTGTCAGGCGGCCATCGTCCAGCACTTGCAGCAGCACGTTGAACACGTCGGGATGGGCTTTTTCAACCTCATCCAGCAGCAGCACGCTGTACGGTTTGCGGCGCACGGCTTCGGTCAGATAACCGCCCTCCTCATAGCCCACATAGCCGGGTGGCGCACCAATGAGGCGGGCCACGCTGTGCTTTTCCATGAACTCGCTCATGTCAACGCGAATCAGGTGGTCCTCGCTGTCGAACAAAAAGCCTGCGAGTGCCTTGCACAATTCGGTTTTACCTACGCCTGTAGGGCCGAGGAACAGGAACGAGCCTGTCGGGCGATTGGGGTCAGACAAGCCTGAACGCGAGCGGCGAATGGCGTTGGCCACGGCGGCAATCGCCTCGTTCTGGCCCACCACGCGGTCATGCAACTTGCCTTCCATGGTCAAGAGTTTGTCGCGCTCGCCTTGCATGAGTTTGCTGACCGGGATGCCTGTGGAGCGGGCCACCACTTCGGCGATTTCTTCAGCACCAACTTGCGTCCTCAAGAGCTTGGGCGCAGCGTTGGCGCTGGGTGCAGCCTCGCTGTCTTGGGCGGTTTTCAAGCGTTTTTCCAGGTCTGGCAGCTTGCCATATTGCAGCTCGGCCACCTTGTTGAAGTCGCCCTTGCGGGTTTGTTCTTCAATCTGGAATTTGATGCGGTCGATCTCTTCCATCACGTCTTTGCTGCCAAGTGCCTGGGCCTTTTCGGCCTGCCAGATTTCGTCGAGATCCGAGATTTCTTTTTGCAGCTTGATGATTTCGTCTTCAATCAAACCAAAGCGTTTTTGCGAGGCTTCGTCTTTTTCACGTCGCACGGCTTCGCGCTCAATTTGCAGCTGAATCAGGCGGCGGTCCAGCTTGTCCATCACCTCAGGTTTGCTGTCGCGCTCAATGCTGATTTTGCTGGCCGCTTCATCGATCAAATCAATCGCCTTGTCAGGCAAAAAGCGGTCGGTGATGTAGCGGTGTGACAGCTCTGCCGCCGCCACAATGGCGGGGTCGGTGATCTGCACACCGTGGTGCAGCTCGTACTTTTCTTTCAGGCCGCGCAGGATGGCAATGGTGGCTTCGACCGTTGGTTCGCCGACCAGAATCTTTTGAAAACGACGCTCCAGGGCGGCGTCTTTTTCAATGTACTTGCGGTATTCGTCGAGTGTGGTGGCACCCACGCAATGCAGCTCGCCACGTGCCAGAGCGGGTTTGAGCATGTTGCCCGCGTCCATCGCGCCTTCGGCCTTGCCAGCACCGACCATGGTGTGCAGCTCGTCGATAAAAACGATGGTCTGGCCTTCGTCTTGCGCGAGTTCTTTCAGCACTGTTTTCAGGCGTTCTTCAAACTCGCCCCTGAATTTGGCACCCGCCAGCAGCGCGGCCATGTCAAGCGACAAGACGCGCTTGTTCTTGAGCGAATCAGGTACTTCGCCCGCCACAATGCGCTGGGCCAGACCTTCAACAATCGCGGTTTTACCGACACCTGGTTCGCCGATCAGCACCGGGTTGTTTTTGGTACGGCGCTGCAAAACCTGTATGGCGCGGCGGATCTCGTCGTCGCGGCCAATCACGGGGTCGAGCTTGCCCATGCGGGCGCGCTCGGTCAAGTCCATGCAGTATTTTTTCAGGGCTTCGCGGTTGCCTTCGGCTTCAGCACTGTCCACACCCTGCCCGCCGCGCACAGCGTTGATGGCGGCTTCCAGCGACTTGCGGGTCAAACCATTTTCTTTGGCGATTTTGCCG
Source organism: Polaromonas sp. (assembly GCA_043781295.1). Classification (GTDB taxonomy): domain Bacteria; phylum Pseudomonadota; class Gammaproteobacteria; order Burkholderiales; family Burkholderiaceae_C; genus Polaromonas. Next base: position 6,238 of record JAYWBS010000102.1, on the reverse strand, counting down.
ACATCGGCTTTGCTGTCGGCCACAGCCAGCAAGTACAACTCGCCTGCGATGAATTGATCATTGCGCTTGATGGCTTCTTTTTCAGTGGCTTGCAGCAGCTTGGCCAAGTCGGACGAGACAGATATTTGCTCTTGGCCCTGCACCTGCGCTAGCTTTTTAATAGCTACTTGCGCTGATACTTCCATGCCTGCAACGTTAACGCCTGCTTTTTCCAGCATGGCGCGCGGGCCGTCATCTTGTTTGAGCATGGCGGCCAGCAAGTGCACGGGTTCGATGTAGCCATTGTCATTGGCCAGGGCCAGCGACTGGGCGTCGCTTAAGGCTTCCTGGAATTTGGTGGTGAGTTTGTCTTGGCGCATTGAAATGTCCTCGCGGGTGAATGTCGAATTAAAGTTTAATTCGGGGGCATTCACATATTTTCAAGTCTGACAATGTCAGCCAGCTTGCGCCAAGTCAAACAAAAGCGTATCAGGCTGGGCTGAGCACTTGTTCAACAGCTTCACGCGAGAACCCGGCAATCTTGGCGTAGTTGTCTGAAATGGCCTTCAGCTCGGTCTGGCTGATCAAGTCATCAATGTGCCTGAAGGGCTTGCCGCCGCTCAACTCGTCGGCCTTCATGATGATGAAGTCTGGTGGGGTGGAGCGGTTGGTTCTGACAATGTTGGCTGTGGGCTCCAGCCGCAGCGTCTCATAACTTGTCAAGGCGACCAAAGGATCAGCGTTTTGCACCAGCTGGTCAGCCAGGGTGCGTGCGTCAATCAACGCCTGTGCCGAGCCGTTCGAGCCGCGCGGGTACATGGGGTGGGCCGCGTCGCCCATGAAGGTGATGCGGCCAAAGGTCCATTGCGGTACCGGGTCTTTGTCAACCATCGGGTATTCAAGGATTTGCTCGGCATTGGCAATCAGTGCGGGCACGTCGAGCCAGTTGAATTTCCAGTCCTTGAAAATGCTGGAGAAATCTGCCGCCTTGCCCGACTGGTTCCAGTCGTTCATGACTTTGGCATCACTTTGGATTTCAGCCATCCAGTTGATGAGCTGATGACCTTGAGCATCAATGTTGTCAACAATCGGGTAAATCACCATCTTGCCCGTTTCAATCGAGCCGATGCGCATATAGCTTTTGCCCGTCAAAATCGGCTTGTGTCTGGTCACACCGCGCCAGGTATTGATACCCGAAAAGGCCATCTTTTCACCTGGGTAAAACTGCTTGCGAATGGCGGAGTTGATGCCATCGCATGCCACTACCACATCAGCCCGAACTGACGGACGTGCAGCACCCGAGATGGGATCTACAAAATGAACCCTTGCACCATGGTCGTCTTGCTCAACGCCTGTGCAGCGGTAGCCCGTGTGAATGTGCTGCGGCCCCAGTTGGGCCAGCGCTTCGTCAAACAAAATGCGGTGCAACTTGCCCCGGTGGATGCCCACTTCTGGCACCGGGTAGCCCGCATGTCGGCCGCGCGGTTCGCTGTAGATGTATTGGCCGTAGCGGTTAAAAAACACGCTCTCCAGATTTTCAATGCCTGCTGCCTCCAGCTTGGCCTGCACACCGAGCGCGGCCAGCTCACGCATGCCGTGCGGCAGCAACGTGATACCCACGCCAAGTTCTTTGACCTCGGGAACCGACTCATACACATCGCAAACCAAGCCCCTGCGTTTCAGATTGAGAGCCAGGGCCAGGCCTGCAATGCCGCCACCAACGATGGCGATGGTCCATGGTTTTTTATCTTGCAATGGATGCTCCGGCATTTTTCAAATACCGTTAGCATACACACAATTAAGCCGAAAAGTTAGAGGAAATTCACTCTGCAGTGATACCGTTGCGCTTGATCACCGAACCCCAGCGCTCATAGTCCTGCTTGACAGTGGTGGTCAGCTCGCCTGTCGTTGACGAGGCTGCATCCAGCCCGGCCTTGGTCAGCACAGCGCGGACTTCAGGCAGTTTCATGATGGCGGCTATCTCGGTGTTCAAGCGGTTCACGACGGGCGCTGGTGTTTTGTTGGGCGCAAAGAAGGCGTACCACATGTCCACGTTGACGTCTTTAACGCCCAGCTCCTGGAAGGTAGCGACGTTGGGTGCAACCGGGTGGCGGGCGTTACCGCCCACCGCCAGTGCTGTCAATTTGCCGGAGCTCACAAAACCTTGCGCCACATGTACCGGCAAAAAGCCCACCATCAACTCGCCAGCCAGCAAGTCAGTGACGTAACCCGCCGTACCTTTGTAGGGCACATGCAACATGAAAAGTTGGGTTTTGCTTTTGAACAGCTCCATCGCCATGTGGTGCGGCGTACCAATGCCGGGCGAGCCATAGGTGATGAAACCGGGCTTTGCTTTGGCTTGTGCAACCAGGTCTTGCATGGACTTGATGCCCGTCTTGGGGTTGGCCACCAGCATCAGCGTGCCGAAAGCCGCCATCGACACCGATGAAAAATCATCTACCGGATTGAACGGCACGTTTTTATATAGCTGGGACGCCATCAGCATGGTGTTAGCCCCCATCAGCAGCGTGTAGCCATCAGGCGTGGCCTTGGCCACGTTGTCTGCACCAATGTTGCCGCTGGCACCGGGCGTGTTTTGCACCACCACGCTCTGGCCCAGGCGCTCGCTGAGCTTGGGCGACACCGTGCGGGCAATGGTGTCCATGCCTGTGCCGGGGGTAAACGGCACAATAATTTTGATGGTTTGGCCGGGCCATGTTTGGGCGGCAAGGCTCAACGACAAAGTGGCCAGTAACGCACCTGCCAAATGTGGAATGCGTCGATAAAAATTCATGACCTGTCTCCTTTTATGTCATTTCTGTTTGATTTTAAAAACCGTCTCGGCGTTGATCTGAAAAAATTTCTTTTTGTCCTCGGCACTCATGGTCATGTTGTCCAGTGCAATCACCTCATCAAGCTGATGCTGGTAAGGGTAGTCCATCGCATACAAAACGCGGTCAACACCCAGTACCTGTTGTGCAAACTTGATGGCGGGCTCCCACGCCACACCGCTATTGGTAATGTAGAAGTTTTCCTTCAAATAGTCACCAGGCGTTTTCTTGATGGGCTTCATGCTGTCATAGCGCTTGGACGCCACGGTGGCGCGGTGCATGTAATTGAGGCGGTACATCCAGTACGGCAGCGCCTCACCCATGTGACCGATGATCATTTTCAGCTTGGGAAAGCGGTCAAACGCTCCCGAGGTGATGATGCGCATCGCATGCAAGCCGGTCTCGACACCGAAGCCGTAAATCGCACCGTCCAGACCGGCCTCCTGAAACGGCTCGATCATGTTCTTGGGCAGCGAGTTGGGGTGCAGGTAAATTGGTGTGTCATGGGCTTCAGCTGCTGCAAAAATGTCCCAAAATTTCTGGTCCGACAAATATTCGCCCTGGGTGTGCGAGTTGATGACTACAGCATTCATACCCAGTTGAGTCACCCCGCGTTCGATTTCCTTGGCAGCAGCAGCAGGGTCTTGTGGTGCGACCGAGATCATGCCGGTAAAACGTGTGGGGTGGCGCAGAACAGCATCGGCAAGAAAGTCGTTGGCCGTCTTGGCAAAGGCAACCGCTGTTTCTTTGTCCATCACCTGCACGCCAGGTGATGTCATGGCCAGCACCTGGCGGTCAATACCACACTCATCCATATGCTGGATGCGCAAATCATCCATATCGGTCAGGCAACGCATGATGTGCTGGGCACGCGCACTGGGGCTGGTCATGTAAAAACCCATCAAGCCGTTAAAGCCTGGGTCTACATTGCCTTTGGCGATGATTTTGCGGTAAATCTCAAGCAACTCGGGCGGCGCAAAGGCCTCTTCGGTGGCGATGCGCTGGTAAGCTGTTGATTTGGGGTGCATGGGTTTCCTTGATGATGTTTGATCGTAATTCGTTACTATGCTAACCAAATTCAACTTAAGAGACAATAAGCTATGCCCGACCCTATGATGCACGCCTCAAAAGACCTGGCCCGGCTGTATGCACGCCCCGGCTTTTTGCTGCGGCGCGCGCATCAGATATCTGCCGCCGTGTTTGAGGACGAGTGCCGCAGCGTTGGCCTGACACCCGCGCAGTTTGGCGTGTTGACAGTGCTGGCCAGCGCACCGGGCCTGGACCAGTCGAGCCTGGCGCGGGCATTGGGTTTTGACAAGGTGACAGTGCTGCGTGTGTTGCGCGGCCTGGAGGCGCGTGGGTTGGTGCATCGCACGGCTGCCTTGAAAAGCAAACGCAACATGGCGGTCGTGCTATCGCCCGAAGGTGTGACGCTCTTGCAATTGGCAGCCAAGCCTGTAGAGCGTGCTTATGAGCGGCTGATGGAGCCCTTGTCACCGGAACAGCAGACCCAGCTAGTGCTGTTGCTGATGGAACTGACGCAAGGACTTGAAGACCGGGCGCGCGCGGCCTTTGTACCGCCAGAGCTTGGTTAATTGAGCCCGGCCTGAAGCGGTAACGCGGCGTTGAATGCCGCGATGCCCCACTTGGCTAATGCGGCATCATCAGTGACACGCGCATCCACCCAGCGCGCACCTTCTGGGGTTTGTTCCTTTTTCCAAAATGGTGCCTGAGTCTTGAGATAGTCCATCAAAAATTCGCAAGCCTTGAAGCTCTCGCCCCGATGGCTAGAGGTTACGGCCACCATCACGACCTGATCCAGCGGCTGCAAGAGCCCCACGCGGTGCACCACGCGGGCGGCAAAAATATCAAAGCGTTTTAGGGCTTCGTCAATCATCGCTTCGATGGCTTTTTCAGTCATGCCGGGGTAGTGTTCCAGTTCCATACTGCTGACATTGAGGCCGTCATTGCGGTCTCTGACAGTTCCGATGAAACTACATACCGCACCGACGCGCCTGTCGTATTTACGAAGCAACGCCAACTCTGTAGCCAGGTTAAAGTCCTCCGTCTGGATAGACACTCGGCTTGCCATGTCAGCCACCTGTGACTGGTGGGAAAAACGCGACTTCACAGCCAGGCGCGAGCAATGCGCTCTCATCGCTCATGACCTGGCCCAACGCCATGCGCACTGCCTTGCCCCGGCTCAGGCAGGCATAGGCCGGGCTTGATGCCAGCAGCTCATCTCGTAGACCTGCCAAAGTGGCGGCACTTGTTTCGCGCTGTTCACTGGCTTGGCCAATGGCTTCGCGTATCGAGGCAAAGTATTTGATGGTGACCAACATAGGGGCTACTCAAGTCATCAGTGATGCGAATGGAATAAACCGAACCATATCACCATGCGCGATGGTTTGGCCTGCCGGGTTGTCAACCAGGCCATCAGCCCAGACGGCAGAGGTCAGCACGCCAGAGCTTTGGTTGTTAAACAAGTCCAAACCACCTGCTGAATTGCGTTTTGCACGTAAAAATTCACGGCGTTTATCGGCTCTAGGCCAATCAAAATGGGCGCAAGCAGCTACTGATTCAGGAGCAAGCACGGTAGCGCTTTGCAGCTTGCGAATAAACGGCCTGACCAATAAAAGAAAGGTGACGAAGCTGGACACCGGGTTACCCGGCAAACCGATAAAGTGCGCAGTTTGAATTTTTCCGTACGCAAAAGGTTTGCCGGGCTTGATGGCGATTTGCCATAAATTGAGTTGCCCGAGCGCCTGCACGGCGGGCTTGATATGGTCTTCTTCCCCAACGGATACGCCGCCGCTGGTCAGAATCACATCGTGCGCTTGGGCCGCATCGCGCAGGGCCTGTACCGTGGCGTCCAACCGGTCGGGCACGATGCCCAGATCCGTGACCACACAGCCCATGCGGCGCAGCAGCGCGCTCAAAAAGTAACGGTTGGAGTTGTAGATGGCGCCGGGCGGCATGTCTTGCGGCGCTACAGCGCCAGGCATGACCAGCTCGTCGCCGGTGGAAAACAGCGCCACGCGCGGGCGGCGTGCCACCTTCAAGCGGTCCATGCCGATGCTGGCGGCCAGGCCCAGTTCGGCCGGGCCCAGGCGTTGGCCCAACGCCAGAACCACGTCGCCACGGGCCACGTCTTCGCCAGCGCGGCGGATGTACTGGCCCGGTGTCGGCTGCGCATTGACCTGCACCTGGGGTATGCCCGAGCCATGCTCGGCCGCGGTCAAGGCGGTGCAGTCCTCCTGCATGACGATGGCGTCCGCTCCCTGCGGCACGGGTGCCCCGGTAAAGATGCGGGCCACGGTTCCCGTCAGCAAGGGCTCTCCGCTGGAGCCAGCGGGAATGCGCTGCGACACGGGCAATTGCACGCCTGGTGCGCCCACGTCGGCACAGCGCAGCGCGTAGCCGTCCAT
>JAYWBS010000101.1:0-5619 GCA_043781295.1 Polaromonas sp. | reverse complement strand
AAACCGTATTTCAGGCTCAGTGAATAGCCATTAGCACGAACGGTGCTGCCGTTGTTAATCTTGGCCATGGTGCCAAAATCTTCATACTCAAGACGCACAGACAGTGCTGGTGTGATGTTGTAAGCTGCGCCCACACCGATCAACACGCCTGTGCTGTTTGCGCTGCCAAGATTGGCGCTGCCGCTGATACGGTTACCAGAAGCACCAAGTTTGCCTAGCAGAGAAAAGCCCGAGCTCAAAGGCAGGGTGCCCGTACCAGCAATGCTGAACTGTGAGCTAGTGAAAGAACCAGCGGCCAAGCCAGCATTCGTGATGGCGCGACTGCCCAAATTAGAGTATTGACCTTCAAGGCCCCAATTTGGAGTGAACTGGAAACCGCCATAAATTTTAACCAGGCCCTTGTTGGTGTTGCCACCGCTGATGGTGCCGTTATCAAAGCCGGAGATTTTGGAAGAGCCAAAACCTGCGCCGACATAGCCTTGAGCGAAAGCTGGAACTGAAACTAAAGCTGCTGCGGCAACTGCGCAGGCGGTCAAGATTTTTTTCATTTTGATCCCTAAAAATTAGGTGTAGCGATATTGCTAACCTCAATTTTATTCAACTAAATTGAAAGCTGCAATTATTTACCCTGAAAATCAGCACCAAAGTGGCACATTTCCAACACTTTATGCGCCAAAATCGGGCTCCTTTACCAAAGTGCTCACAGCTTGGCACGCGCCTGTGCCAGCTGCTTTTCCAGGCTGGCCACCAGCGCCCGCGCTTCATCGCCTTCGGGTATCGGGCGGCCGCTGTCGCGCCATTCAATCGCGCTTTTAAAGCCCTCGGCCTGGGCCTGGCGCCTGAACCACATGCCCTCGGGGTTGTGCCGTGTGATGCCGTCAAACACAGTGGCAAACATTTGCGTTTGCTCCAGCCCCATCGATAGCCAGACCTGATTGACCACCAGCTTGTGCATCATCAGGTGGGATTTGGGCACGCCTGCAATGCGCCTGGCCAGTGCGTCGGTGGCGCTGTCCAGCTCATCAGGCGGTACCGATATATTGGCCAAACCCCACTCTGCGGCCTTGCTGCCGGTAATCGTGTCGCCGGTAAACATCATTTGCTTGGCCCGAATCGCACCGATCCGGTAGGTCCACATCGCGGTGGTCGGGCAGCCCCAAACCCGCGTTGGCATGTAACCAATCTTGGCATCGTCAGCCATCACCAGCATATCGCAGCACAGGGCAATGTCGCTGCCGCCCGCCACCGCGTAGCCGTGGACCTTGGCAATCGTGGGCTTGGTGCAGCGCCAAAGCGACATGAACTCTTCGGTATGGCGCTTCATCAGGGTGTAGTCCACCATCGGGTCCCAAGGCGTTTTTTCTTGTCTGCACGGGTGGTCAGCCGTGATGTTGTCCGGGTCAACCCCTTCGGCGTATTCGTTCAAGTCGTAGCCCGCGCAAAAAGCCCGGCCTTCGCCTTCAACAATGATGACGTGGACTTCATCGTCCGCTTCGGCCCATTGAACCGCGCTGCGAATGTCCCCCGGCATGGTGCTGCTGATGGCATTGAGTTTTTCTGGCCGGTTCAGGCGCAACCGGGCGATACGGGGTTCTTTGGCATCTTTGGCTACCGTGACGGTATGAAAGTCGGGCATTTTTGTCTCCTTTTTCGTGTAAAAAGTTCCTGTAGCCCAATGGATTCGGGCGCAAGCAGCTACTGATACTGTAGCATCAAGTTTGCCTGAACGGGCTGCGTTGCTCCAGCTCACCCATGTAGTTGTTGATACCGGCGCCTTCCCGCTCCAAAAAGCGCTCGACTGCGTCTGCAAACGACGGGTGGGCCAGCCAGTGGGCGCTGGTGGTTTTGACGGGCAGCAGGGCTCTGGCCATTTTGTGCTCGCCCTGGGCACCGCCCTCAAAGCTTGTCAAACCATGTTCAATGCACCACTGCAGGGGCTGGTAGTAGCAGGCTTCAAAGTGCAGGCAGTCCACTCTGGCTAGAGCCCCCCAATAGCGGCCATAGGCGGTTAAATATTGATTTTTTGCGCTGTTTTCGGGGTCATTTTGTCCTGTAGACCAATCAATTCGGGCGCAAGCAGCTATTAAACTTGTAGCAATTTTTTGCTTTTTATCGCCTTCGCCATGTTCGGCGATAAACATCAGCCAGTTCTCCGGCATGGTGTCCTGCATGCGTTGAAAAAAGTCACGGCTCAGATATGGCGCGTTGCCGTGCTCGTAGTAGGTGCGTTCGTAGCACTTATAAAAAAAGTCCCAGTCGCCTGAGCTGATGTCTGTACCCAGCGCCCAGCGGAAGGTGATGCCTGCCTCTAGAACTTTGCGACGCTCCTGGCGGATTTTCTTGCGCTTTTCCTGCGCCAAAGACATTAAAAAATCGTCGAAACTCTTGTAGGTTGACTCTGTATTTGTCCAGTGAAATTGCACGGTATGGCGCAGCATCATTCCAGCTTCTTCGCAGGCTTTCACGTCGTCGTCTGAGGTAAACAGCAAATGCAGCGATGACAGCTTTGCTTCCTCACACCACGCAATCACAGCTTTGACCAGCAGTAAGCGTTCAGCTGCATTGCGTGCCAACAAACGTGGGCCGGGGACGGGCGTAAACGGCGGTGCCACAATTGCCTTGGGGTAATACGGCAGGCCGTGCTGGTGGTAAGCGTTGGCCCAGGCGTGGTCAAACACGTATTCACCGTAGGAGTGGTCTTTGAGGTACAGCGCGCAGCCTGCGACCAGGGCGTCACCGTGCCACAGGGTAATGAAGCGCGGTGTCCAGCCCGTCTTGGGTGTGGCGCTGCCACTCTGCATCATGGCGGCCAGGTATTCGTGCCTCATGAAAGGGTTTAACGCCTCATCTGCTGACTGCGTTGCCAGCAGTGCGTTCCAGTCTGCGCCATTCACCTCTAGCGGCGAATCCAGCACGCGAATGACATAATCAATTTTCTCGTTCATCGGACTTGTTTTAATTTTAAAAATGCTACTGAAAATCTGCGTTTTACAGCTCAATTATTGCGTTGGCGACATGCCAGGCAACGCGCAAAAAATCATTGACGCAGCAATCGCCGCCTACGCTGGCGGGGCGCGACTGGTTGTCACGCCCGAACTTGCTATTTGCGGTTACGCGGCTGAAGACCTGTTTTTGCGTGCCTCGTTTATACAAGCCTGTGATGATGCCGTGAATCAGGTGGCCCATGCGCTGGCTGGGTTAAAGGGCTTGACGGTTGTCGTGGGCACGCCTGTGATGGCTGGCGATGGTCTGCGCACCAAAAGTGTGGCCGTGCAGCAGCGCCATAACGCGGCGAGGGTGTTGTGCCAGGGCCAAGTGGTCGCAACGTATGCCAAGCGTGAACTGCCCAACTACCAGGTGTTTGACGAGCGGCGTTACTTCACGCCAGGCAACGCTGCTTGCGTGTTTGAAGCAGGTGGTGTGAAAGTCGGCTTGCTGATTTGCGAGGACGCCTGGTTTGACGCGCCCGCCCAATCGGTCAAAGATGCTGGCGCAGAGTTACTGGTGGTCATCAATGCCTCGCCATTTCACATCGGCAAGGGGGGCGAGCGTGAGCAGATGATGACCCGCAGGGTGCATGCGGTGGGCTTGCCGCTGGTCTACGCGCACCTGGTTGGCGGGCAGGATGAGATTGTGTTTGAAGGCCGCTCGTTCGCGCTGCGGGCCGACGGCACGCTGGCAGGGCGGGCGCACAGTTTTAAAGAAGATTTGTTTGAAATAACGGCAAAAACGACCGAAAACACCTCAAAAAATGCATCAAATCAGCCTCTAGCCCAACGAATTCGGGCGCAAGAAGCTATTGAATTAATAGCAAACATCGTACCCGAGCAAAGTGATGACGCTGACCTGTGGGATGCACTAGTACTTGGCGTGCGCGACTATTTGGGTAAAAACGGCTTTCCGGGCGCGCTACTTGGCTTGTCGGGCGGTATCGATTCGGCCCTGGTGCTGGCGATTGCGGTAGATGCGATTGGCGCCGACAAGGTACGCACGCTGATGATGCCGTCGCCTTACACGGCTGATATTTCATGGATTGATGCGCGCGAGATGGCCCAGCGCATGAAGGTTCGGTATGACGAGCTGTCCATCATTCCTGAATTCGAGGCGTTCAAGGCCTCGCTGGCGGGCGAGTTCAAGGGCCGGGCGGAGGACACGACCGAGGAAAATATCCAGGCGCGGATTCGCGGCACGCTGCTGATGGCGCTGTCCAACAAATTCGGCGAGATTGTGCTGACCACTGGCAACAAGAGTGAAATGGCCACTGGCTACTGCACGCTATACGGTGACATGGCGGGTGGCTTTGCGGTGATCAAGGACTTGGCCAAAACGACGGTGTTTCGTCTGGCGCATTGGCGCAACGCCAACGACCCCTACGGTACGGGTAAAAATCCGATTCCAGAACGCATCATCACGCGGCCGCCCAGCGCTGAACTGAAGGCCGACCAAACCGATCAGGACAGCCTGCCGCCCTATGACGTGCTTGACGCGATTCTTGAGCGCTATATGGAAAACGACCAGAGCATTGAAAGCATCATCGCCGCCGGGTTTGACCGGGCGGTGGTCGAGCGCGTGACCCGGCTGATTAAAATCAATGAATACAAAAGACGGCAGGCGCCTGTCGGCATCCGGGTAACTCACAGGAGTTTTGGCAAGGATTGGCGCTACCCTATCACCAGCAAATTCAGAGCCTGATGAATGTGGCCCCCACGCTTTTCACTACGTGTAATACGCTGCCCCCCGATGGGGCTGTACTTGCTAGGGGCGGCCCGTCGCTGCGTACGTTTATGTTATCGACTACCTTAAAAATATTGGAGACTATTTAGTGAAACAAATCACCGCCATCCTCAAGCCTTTCAAACTCGAAGAAGTCCGCGAGGCACTGGCTGAGTGCGGCGTGACCGGCCTGACCGTCACGGAGGTCAAGGGCTTTGGCCGTCAGAAGGGCCACACCGAGCTGTACCGTGGCGCTGAATACGTGGTCGATTTTTTGCCCAAGGTCAAAGTCGAAGTGGTGGTGAAGAGTGTGGAAGTTGACCGCTGTGTTGAGGCCATCATTCGCGCGGCTCGCACCGGCAAAATCGGTGACGGCAAGATTTTTATCACCAGCGTCGAGCGCACTGTACGCATTCGCACAGGCGAGCAGGACGAAGCCGCCGTTTAAAACCTCTATAAATTCATTTTTCGGGCGAATTGCGGCGTTGCGCGGTGCTCGCAATCCTCATGCACACAAGTGCATTCCGGTGTGCTGCGCTCCGGGCGCCTTGCACTTCATCCCGAAATTCTGAATTTCTAAGCGGTTTAATTAAATCAAATCTGATCCAGCCGCTGGCTGTTGCGCGTCATGCCAGCCGCTTGCACCAGGTTTTCAAGCAGTGGCTCTGCGTGCACACCCACGCTGATCAGCGGCATCAACCAGTCTGACATGAAGCCTGAGCTGACGGATGTTTGCAAAAATGCCAGCAGGCTGTCGTAGTAGCCATTCATATTCAGCAAGCCAACGGGTTTGTCGTGGTAGCCCAGTTGCCGCCAGGTCCAGACTTCAAAAAACTCTTCCAGTGTGCCAATACCGCCGGGCAGCGCCAAAAACGCATCGGCGTGTTCGGCCATGATGCGTTTGCG
>JAYWBS010000100.1:0-5657 GCA_043781295.1 Polaromonas sp. | reverse complement strand
GTGTTTGAGCGGTATACGGATCCAGTACATATGGTTTATGACGACCGGACGCGACAGGTGGTGGTGACCTATGGCGACGGCAAACAGCGCATGTGGGTGCGCAAATTTAAATTGCAGTATTAATCAATTTAGAAACATAAAAAATTATGATGAATGCGATCATTGGCGCTCAATTGGCGAAAGCAGTCGTAGGTCAGGTTAGCAAAGCGTAACCCGAAACCAGAGCTCTACCAGTGCATCTGTCGGGTTACGCCCCTTGGGCTAACCCGAGCTACGACCGCGACGCATGCAGGCTGCAAATACCTCGTCACGCACAACAAGGATTTCCATGCGGTGGAATGTGGTGGCGGGATAGAAATTATCCGGCGGGTGGATTTGGTGGGCTGAATTGCACCACGCGCCAATCGCCTTACTTCAGCGCCCCAAACACTTTCTTCAATATCGCGCTGCCGGTGCCCACCGGGTCTTGGCGAATTTTCTTTTCTTCTTCGCCAATGATGAGGTACAGGCCGTCGAGCGACTTGCCCGTGACGTACTGCTGAATGTTGGCATCTTCTTTTTTGACCAGGCCAAACCCGGCGGCTTTGCCCGCGAATTCGTTGTACTTGTTGGCCAGGCCGACCTTTTCAGTGGCCTTGGTCACAATGGGCAAGAAGGTTGTGCCCAGTGGCGTGCGGGTTTTTTCAGCGAAGAAGGTGGTGACCGAAGTCTCGCCGCCCGTCAGGATGTTTTTGGCATCCGCCACAGACATGGCGCGCACGGTGCTGACCAACAAATCCTTGCCCATTGGCACAGCGGCCTCCGCTGCGCGGTTGATTGACAACATCAACTCGTCAATGCGTTTGCCCTGGCCCAGATTTTTGAGCAGGCTTGAGACATCTTCAAGGTGACCCGGCAAAGGAATACGCACTTTCGGGTTGCCAAAAAATCCATCTGTTTGCCCAAGCAAAGCCACCGCAGCCAAGGCACCTTTTTCAAGCGCGGTTTTCAGGCCAGTGCTGGCGTCCTTGTTTGAAATACCTGCCAAATCGCCCAGCGACAGGGCGTAGGCCTGTTGGTAGGTGGCCAATATCAGGCCGCCAAACGCGCTGGTGGCCGCCAAGTTAAACTGTCTGCGCAACATGATGATGTCCTCACAATGAATAAAATGCCAAGTTTTTCAGTATGCCGCAAGTTGGCTATCGCCTTGTCAAGCATGGCAGTTGTGGCGGGTTTGTACGGGTGCAGCGGCACGCAGATGGCGCCCGATTCGACTTTTGTGTTGCTCGATGGCAGCAAGCAACCCAGCGCTGAGCTGAAAGGCAAAGTCACGCTGGTTAACTTTTGGGCCACCAGTTGCGTGACCTGTGTGGCAGAAATGCCCAAGCTGGTTGCCACCTACAACAAATATAAAACGCAGGGCTATGACACCGTGGCTGTGGCCATGAGCTACGACCCGCCAAGTTACGTGGTGAACTATTCCGAGACGCGCAAGCTGCCTTTTAAAGTGGCGATTGACAACACTGGCGTGGTGGCCAAGGCCTGGGGTGATGTGCAGCTCACACCCACAACCTATCTGGTTAACAAACGCGGCGAGATCGTCAAGCAGTATGTGGGTGAGCCGAATTTTGCAGCATTGCACCAACTGATTGAAAAGTTGCTGGCCGAGAGCTGATTAATGAGCCAGCAGTAACCGATAAAACAAACGGCTGGATTCTTGCGAATTCAGCCATTTTGCTATTGCTTCAAAGAGCCGTGCTGTTTATTGCGGATAGGCTTCGATGCTGATGGTGAGCTTCACGTCGTCAGAAATACCAGGCACGCCGAACTTCATGCCCCAATCGGTACGCTTGATCGATGTTGATACATCAGCACCGCACATCGGTTTTTTGTTGAATGGATGTGGCGCGCATTTGAATGCGGTAACGCCTAGCTTGACTGGCTTGGTCACGCCAAGCATGGTCAGGGTGCCGTCTACGCTTTCAACGTCATCACCTTTGAAATTGAACTTTGTCGACTTGAACACGACATCAGGAAACTCTGCGCTGTTGAAGAAATCAGCAGTGCGCAGGTGTTCATCACGCGAACGGGTGCCGTCGGTATGCTTGGCATCGCCAGTGTTAACTGAGGCGCTGGCGATTTTTGCTTCAAGTGAACCTGTTTTGGCGGCCTGATCAAGCGTGATCGTCCCCGTCATCTTGTCAAAACGACCGTGGATGGTACTCATGCCAAGGTGGTTGATGGTGAAGTTGGGAAACGAATGGAGGGGGTCGATCACGTAAGTTGCTGGCGCGGCCAAGGCCGACAACGGAAACACTAAGGCCACAAGTGCGGTCGAGAGATGGGACATGAATTAACTCCTCTTGATTGGATAAGGGTGATGAAGAAAGACAATCCACTCAGGTGGACGATGAACTCGCAGCAAACCATGCAAGGACTACTGCAAGCAACATGGGGACAAGCGCAGCCAGGGCGCTCAGGAATGCGGTAAGCCAGACCGGCCATTTTTCGGCAGGTACCAGGCGGGTGGCCCAAGGCACCGCCAGGGTGGGCAACAGGCAATACCAGGGCAAAGCACCCGTAAAGACGGCCAGCAGACCGACCAGACCCGCTATTACGTTAGCTGGCAGCGCAAGCGTCCAGCCTGTAGGTGCGCGTTTGCCGGTCAACATTTGTATCAGCAGGGCTGCACCTGCGCTGGCGCCAATCGCGATGCCGGCTTGCGCCATGGAGGCTGAAGCACCGAGCAGGGCAAGAACGCCACAACCCAGCCCAAGCATCAATGCGGCTGAAGCAGCACGCACGGAATCACTGCTAATCCGGTTACCAGACTCTACCAACGCCGCGAGGTAAAGCGCGGAGGCCGTCCCAGCCAGAAAAGCAGCACCCATCTCGCGCTGCTGAAGCACGCGCGCGATGACCCAGACAGCAACGACAGCGGCAACAGCAGCCAGTGCAGCCCGCACTGGCGTTTTAGCCTGTACGCCAGTCAGTTCCAATAACAGGACCAGCACGGTGGCCCCCCCCCCTGCAAGAATCATCTTGCGCACGGCGGTTAAGGAATCAAAAGAAAATCCGAGCGCCAGAAAGCTCACGGTGAAAAAGCCCGCACCAATGGCGAGACCCATCAGTCGGCTGCGGTGCAGCAGTACAGCAACTATCAGAGCCACAATAAAAGGTAGCACGCCCGCCTGCATCGCAGGGTTATTCAACAATTCAGTCATTCCATCTCCCGTTTTTTCTGCTGGGGCAACTGCTTGCATGCGGTTTAATGCAATTCTAACAACCAGCATGAGCTTATCCAGTCTCGATAAGTTCCGCTGTAACTTGAAGCTTGCGGGAAAGCACCTAGACATCTGATGCACAAAGATTAAAAAAATGATTTGTTGAGATTAGTCTGCTGAAAACCATACAGCGCAGGCAAATGCTGCATTTGCATTTATCGGCCCGCTATCTGTATAGTCACTGTCATCTCCTGTTATTGCCGGATACTTTTTAGTGCCCTCACCGAAAATTCAGTTCATCACGCCCGCTACCTCTGAGCAGTTGCAGGCCACTCGCCTTATTTTTGAGGAGTATGCTGAGCAACTCGGTGTTGATCTGTGTTTTCAAAATTTTAAAGCCGAGCTTGTCAGCTTGCCGGGAGACTACGCCAAGCCCGGCGGGGCGTTGTTGCTGGCGCTGGTGGATGGAGAAATAGCCGGCTGCTGCGCCATGCGTCCCCTCGACGCTGTGGACTACCCGAACGCCTGCGAAATGAAGCGGCTGTATGTGCGCAAATCGCATCGCCGCTCCGGGTTGGGGCGGCAACTTGCCGAAGCTATTTTGGATGCTGCACGGGTGGCGGGCTACCACCATTTGCTGCTGGACACCTTGAGCGACATGGAGTCGGCCAGAGCGTTGTATCAAGATTTAAATTTTGAAGAAATCCCACCTTATTATCATAATCCGATAGCGGGCGCTCACTATCTAAAAGTTCAATTGTCTTGAGTGGTTATAAAAAAACCACCCGTGTAACCATGGGTGGCTTTTCTAAGAAGCGGGCGGGCTTTAAGCCTTGGTTTGCGCCAACAGGGTGGCCGCATCGCTGACTTCAAACTTGCCAGGGCCTTCAACATTCAGGCTGGCCACCTTGCCGTCTTTGATCAACATCGAATAGCGGTTGCTTCGCACACCCATGCCGCGTGCGCTCAAGTCAAGCGTCAAGCCTATTGCGTGCGCAAACGCTGCGCTGCCGTCGGCCAGCATGCGCACCTTACCGTCGGTCTTTTGGTCGCGCGCCCAGGCACCCATGACGAAAGCATCATTGACGCTGACGCACCAGATTTCATCAACACCAGCGGCTTTAAGTTCAGAAAAGCTCTCTATGTAGCCCGGCAGATGTTTGGCGGAGCAGGTAGGTGTGAATGCCCCTGGCAGGGCGAAAAGAGCGATGGTTTTGCCCGCCGTTGCTTTTGCTACGTCAATTGCATTGGGGCCAATGCTGCAGCCATTGCCCTCTACTTCTGAAAACTCCATCAGTGTGGTTGCGGGAAGGGTGTCGCCTACTTTGATCATGGTTTACTCCAGTTTAATCAGGGTTCAAACAGAAAAACAAAAACGGCCCACATGGTGAGCCGTTTCTTAAAGACCTTGCCATCAAAGCCTTGAATATCGAAATTTAAACAGCAGCCGCTTTCTCAACCAAACGGGTCACCACCCAGTTTTTGGTTTTAGAAATAGGACGACTTTCGGTGATCTCAATCAGGTCACCGGTTTTGTACTCGCCTTTTTCGTCATGGGCGTGGTATTTGCTCGACAACGAAACAATCTTGCCATAAAGCTCGTGCTTGACACGGCGCTCAACCAACACCGTGACGGTCTTGGCGCGTTTGTCGCTGACAACCTTGCCGATCAAGGTGCGCTTGAGGGATTTTTTAACTTCAGTAGTTATTTCCGTCATTATTTTGCTCCTTGTTTGGCAACGGTTTCGGCCAAAATGGTTTTGGCGCGAGCAATGGAACGGCGCGTTGAGCGCAGCGTTGAGGTGTTGTTAAGTTGTTGCGTGGCTTTTTGCATGCGAAGACCAAAGTGAGCTTTTTGCAACTCTTTGACTTCAGTTTTCAAACCGGCAACATCTTTTTGGCGCAGTTCAGTCGTGTTCATTTCTTCATTCTCCTGATTACTGGCCAATCATGCGGGCCACGAACGTGGTGCGCAGCGGCAGCTTGGCGGCTGCCAGCGTGAAGGCTTCGCGAGCAAGTGCTTCTGGCACGCCAACGATTTCAAACACGATCTTGCCAGGCTGAATTTCAGCCACGTAATATTCTGGATTGCCTTTACCGTTACCCATACGCACTTCAGCAGGCTTTTGAGAAATCGGCTTGTCAGGGAAGACGCGAATCCAGATACGGCCACCACGTTTAACGTGACGGGAAATCGCACGGCGTGCGGCTTCGATTTGACGGGCCGTCAGGCGGCCACGGTCGGTGCATTTCAGACCAAAATCGCCGAAAGCGACCGAGCTGCCACGAGTGGCAACGCCGGTGTTACGGCCTTTTTGTTCCTTGCGATATTTTCTACGTGCAGGTTGCAGCATTTAAATTCTCCGTTATTCTGACTGATTACTCAGTCTTGGCACCGTCAGCTGCTGCAGCTGGCGCGGCTTTACGGACGCGCTTAACGGTGGTTTTCGGGGC